>JADHZE010000084.1 GCA_026934365.1 Isoptericola sp. QY 916
CGCGGTCACGGGCGGTGCCCCCGCTTCTCGTTGCCGCGCCGGTAGTTGCCCGTCGCGCGGGCCAGCAGCTCCTGGTCGGTCTCGGGGTCGCGGCCGAGCAGCGCGGCCAGGCGGGCGGCGCGCGCCCCCGCGACCGTGACGACCGGGCGGCCGCCGCGGCTCACGAGCACCGTGCCGTCCTTGGTGACCCGGTGCTCGAACGGGTCGTCCTCGAGGCCCACGGAGTCCCCCTCAGCGACGCCACTCGTAGGGCGTGGTGGTGGAGACCTTGACCAGGCCGGAGCGCTCCAGGATGGGGCGGGAGAACTCGGTCGAGTCGCTGTGCAGGTACGTCTTGCCGCGCTCGACGGCGGATCGGGCGCGCGCCGCGGTCAGCGCGCGGTAGATGCCGCGCCCCCGCCACTCGGGGCGGGTCGACCCGCCCCAGAGCCCGGCGAACTCGGTGCCGGGCACGGGCTCGAGCCGGCCGGCGCTGACCATCTGCCCGTCCGCCTCCGCGACCCACAGCTCCATCTCGGGGTCGCGCTCCTGGCGCCGGAGGATCTGGTCGGCGTGCCCCGACGTGGCCGGGTCGTCCCCGAAGACCTCGTCCGCCATCGCGGACATGGCGCGCACGTCCGCCTCCGCGGTGACGCGGCGCAGGGTGACGCCGGCCGGCAGCGGGACGTCCGCGACGAGGAGCCGCGCGTCGCCGATCATGATCGACTCCGGCTCCTGGGGCAGGAAGCCGTGGTCGACCAGGGCCTCGTGCAGGGCGGGGGCGACGTCGTGACCACGGGTCTTCCACTCGGCGTTCGTGACCGTCGCGTCGTCGCGGAAGTGCGCGAGGGCCGCGGCGACGAACCCCCGGATCGTCGCCGCGTCGGCGCCGCCGAGATCGCGGTAGGTGACGAAGCCGCGCCCGCCCGTGAACGTGACGAGGCGCAACGGTCCGAGGCGGGTCACGGCGACGGCGCTCGGTGTCTCGGCGTCGGTCCTCAGCTGGCCGTCGTAGGCGGCGAGGAGGCGCGCGACGTCGACGTCGGCAGCAGGTGCATTCACGGCGGACACCATTCCAGAGCCCGGGCACGCGGGGCAACGGTTTTCACAGGGATGCATGGAGCGGGCATGGGCTTCCGGCCCGCTAGCATCGGCGACCATGACCGAGCGCGACGGCTACGTCGACCGTCTGCGCGCCCTGGTCGGCCACGTCCCCATCTTCCTGCCCGCCGCCTGCTGCGCCGTCCTGCGGCACGACGGGGACGGCGCCACGCGCGTCCTGCTGCAGCAGCGCGGCGAGCCCGGCGGGCCGTGGGGCCTGCCCGGCGGCGCCCTGGACCTGGGCGAGACGGTCGCGGAGGCCGCCGTCCGCGAGACGCGCGAGGAGACCGGGCTGGACGTCGAGCCCCACGCCCTCCTCGGCGTCTTCTCCGGCGCCCGGCCCCACACCTACCCGAACGGCGACGTCGTCCAGTCGGTCGTCACGGTGTTCGTCGCCCGCGCGCTGTCCGGGGAGCTCACGGTCGACGGCGCCGAGACGCGCGCGCTGGGCTGGTTCGCCCTCGACGCCCTGCCCGAGCCCCTCTTCGGCCCGCACGTGCCGATGCTCGACGCCCTGGTCGCCGGGCGCCGCGGCGTCTGGGACTGATCGGGACGGCGCCGGGCGTCAGGGGCGGGCGCCTGCCAGGTCGGCGTCCGACCACAGGGCGGCCGACGCGTGGCCCAGCAGCAGCTTCGGGTAGTACGTCCATGCGAACCAGAGCGCGACGCGCGACGGGCCCAGCACGGCGTCCAGCGCCAGGCCACCGGCGGTGAGCGCGACGCCGAGCGCGCGCCGTCGCGCGGGGTTGCGGCGGACGACGACCGTCGCCGCCATCAGGTAGGCGTACTGGGCGACGGCCCATGCCGCCGGGGGCACCCGACGCGGGGGCCCTTCCGCCCTCGCGTCGAGCCACGCCACCGCCGCCGGGTGCACGTGCAGCGCCGCGAACCCGTAGTGGGCCGCGGCCCCCTGTCCCGGCCGCTCGTACCACCGCGCACAGGCCCGCGTGTTGTTGACGTAGGCGCCGCCCCAGAGGTCGACGGCGAGCAGGCAGGCCGCACCTGCCCGGGCCCGCCCTGCGCCGCGGGTCCGGGCGACCAGCGGGGCCGCCACCGCCCCGACGGCCGTCGTCGCGGCCGTCAGCGCGTGGTTCGTCGGCGTCGCCTCCGGCCCGACGAACTCCCCCCAGGCGCGCCGCAGCGTCGCACCGAGCCCTGTCATCCCACGCTCCCGCCGTCGGTCCGCCCCGCGCCCGTGGAGCTGCCCCCGGCCAGGTCGTCCCAGACCACGAAGACCGACCCGTCGTCGACGTCCGCCCCCGCCGCGCGGTAGGTGGCGAGCGCCGCGGCGTTGTCCGCCTCGGTGCCGGTCCACATGCCGCGGCACCCGCGGGCGAGGGCCACGTCCCGCAACGCCGCGAGCAACGCCGTCGCCACCCCTTGGCGGCGCCACGCCGCGTCGCCGCCCAGCTCGTACAGGAAGAGCTCCGCGTCTTTGTCCGGGTGGCGCATCTCCACCCCCGACACGAACCCGACGTCGCTCCCGTCGGTCGCGCGTGCCAGCAGCACGACGTGGCCCGGGCGGCGCAGCGTGTCCGCCGCGCCCTCCGGCGAGACCGGGCGATCGAAGAGGTACGACGCCGCGACCAGCTCCGCCGGGTCCGTGACCTGCACGACCGTCCATCCCGCCATGGAGACGATCCTCGCCCGGGGCGCCCGCGCGGGCCACGCGAACGCCGAAGGATGTCACCGACAACAGTCCGGCACCCTCCTTCCCCACCATGACCGTGCAGGCGATGCAGGTGACGCAGGCGGTGGAGTCGGTGACGGCGCTGCTGCCGAGCTACGCCGCGCTGCTCGGCTTCCTCGGCGCCTCCCTCGCGACGCTGGCCGCCCCCGGCCCGTCGGTCGTGTACGTCGTCGCGCGCTCCACAGCCCACGGACGCCGCGCCGGCCTGTACTCGATGGCCGGCCTGGAGACGGGTGCCGCCCTGCACGTGGTGGCCGCGGCGGCCGGGCTGGCCGCCCTGCTGGCGCGGTCGCCGGCGCTGTTCGACGTGGTGCGCTGGACCGGCGCCGCCTACCTGGTGTGGCTCGGGGTCCGCGAGCTGCGCGCGGCCCGGACCCGGGCCACGGCCCCGGGCGACGCCACCGGCGAGGGCGCCGCGCCGGCGTCGCCGCGCCGCTGGCGGCTCTTCGCGGACGGCGTCCTGGTCGACGTCCTCAACCCGAAGACCGCCCTGTTCTTCCTGGCCTTCCTCCCGCAGTTCGCCGACCCGGCGCGCGGGGCCGTCGCGCCGCAGCTGGCGCTCCTCGGCGGCCTCTTCGTCGGTCTCGCCGCCCTGGTGGACTCCTCGTACGTCCTGCTCGCCGACCGGATGTCGTGGCGGCTGCGCGGGTCGGAGCGCGCCCGGCGCAGGCTGGGCCGCGCGTCCGGCGGGATCTACCTGGCGCTGGCCGGCACCGCGGTCGTGGTCTGATCGCCGCGCGGCACCGAGTTCATCGGCGCCAACCCCTCGCTCGCGGCCATCCAGGCGGCGAACGTCACGGCACCCAGCTCGAACGCCACGAGCCGCCGGTCCCAGCGCCGGCCCGGGCCGGTCGCCGCACGCACGAGCGCCAGGCCGCCGGCCAGGTTGGCCGCGCCCCACACGAGGTTGACCAGCGGCGACGACCCGCGTCCCGCCAGCGGGGTGAGGTGCTCCCGTCCCGTCGCGGCCGACGCCAGGTGCGGCGCGCTGTTGGCCACGAGGAGTCCGCCGACGAACGAGGCGAGATGACGGCCCCGCGTCGGGGGCACGGGTGCGGGTCGGCTCATCCGCCGACGTTCCCAGGCCTGCGGAGGCCGCGCAAGCCCGTCCGACGCACGGAGACGGCGTCGGGGGGCCGGTCCGGCAGGCGCTCAGAGGTGCCGGGCGACGACCGCGCGCCGGGGTCGCAGCCACCAGCCGCGCCGGTCCGCCTCGACCAGCAGGCGCAGGAGCAGGCCGCCGGCGAGCAGCCCGCCCACCAGGTCGCTGATCCAGTGCCAGCCGAGGTAGTAGGACACCGCGACCGCGTTGAGCGCGACCAGGCCGACGCCGAGGCGCAGGGTCGTCATCGTGCGCGACGACGCGTTCGACCAGCGCCCGACGAGGTAGACGGCCGTGCCGTAGATCAGCACCGCCTCGGCCGCGTGGCCCGACGGGAAGCTGATGCCGGCCCAGCCGAGGTGGCGCAGCCCGCCGTCGAACAGGTCGGCGTCGTCCGTCGTGGGCGCCGGCCGCGCGAGGACCACCTTGAGCAACCCCACACCTCCGTAGAACGCCAGCTCGGCCATGGCCGCGCACCACAACGGGCGCCACGTGCGGTGCCGCCACGAGAGGGTGGCCACGACGGCCAGCAGGACCGGCAGGCAGACCGCCTGCCCGGCGATCGGGTCGAGCACGTGCTGGATGAAGGGCTGCAGCCCCGGCGTCAACAACCTGGCCCAGTACCCGTGCGCGTCCTCGTCGACGCCCCGGAACGGGCCGGCCGCCAGGAGCGTCACCACCACCAGCCCCACGAGGAGGGCGGGCGCCGAGGTCAGCCGGCCGAGCGGGTCCTCCGGCTGCCGGGAGTGCCCGGCTCGGGTAGCGACGCGCGAGCTGTCGAGGGCGCGCGCGGGCGCATCAGGAGCCTGGAGCAACATCGCGCCCAGGGTAAGCAGCCCGGCTGGGCATCACCTGGTCGAGCGCGTGTGGTGTGCCGCACGTCCTCCGTCGGCCCCGGTCAGGCGCGCGGCGCCAGCGCCGACGCGAGCCACGCGTTGCGGGTGCGCAGCAGGCGCGTCATGTACCGGGTGAGCACCAGCCGCTCCACCAGCCGCCCCAGCGGCCCGGCCGGGGCGGCGAACTCCACCGTGTCCGTCATCCGGGTGCCGCCGGGCGTCGCCTCGAACCGGTGCTCGTGCCACCAGCGGCGGAACGGCCCGGCCACCTGCTCGTCGACGAACCAGTGCGGGGCGTCGTGAGCGCTGATGCGCGACGTCATGCGGAACGGGATGCCGAAGTGACGCGCCCGCCACGTCACCGTGTCGCCGGGCCCCATGACGCCCGACGTCACGCCCGCCACCGCCCGCTCCCCCGAGCGGCGCATCGACGCCGTGTGCGCGTCCACGGACAGGCTCGCCGCGAAGCACGCCTGCGGGGACGCCGGGATCTCGGTGGTCAGCGTGATGGTCGGCACCCGGCGATGGTAGGCCCACCGCTCCCGAGCGCCGTCACGCCCGCGGCAGGGGCAGCCTCGCGGGCACGTCGTCGCGGCTGCGGCCGTAGACGCGCATCGCGACCGTCTGCCGCTCGAAGAACTCGCCCAGCCTCGCGGCCACGGGCGCCGCGACGCCGACGTCGTCCAGCGCCCGGCGGAACAGTCCGACGCACGCCTCGTCGAGCTCCGCGTGCTCCCCGTTGCCCGCGTGCATCCGCTGCACCGTCGACTCGTCCCCGTAGCCGCCGGTGTACAGGCGCGGTCCGCCGAGCGCCTCGGCCAGGTACGCGGCGAGGCGCTCGTCGTGCTGCGGGTGCAGCGTGCCGTGCGAGAACGGGTGCGCCGCCACCGGGTCGGCGAGGCAGAGCGCGTTCCAGCGGCGGCACACCGCCAGGAGGACGTCGAAGCCCCCGACGTCGTCGTACAGGGTCATGCCTCCCAGTATCCGCTCCGCGCACCCGTCGACACCGTGTGAATCGGGATTCACACGATCGGTGATTTCCGGCCGGCGCACTGCCTCACTCGGGCACGACGGCGGACGAGACGACGCGAGGGAGCCCACGATGCCCGACCTGCTCGACCCGGTGTCGACGACTTCGCAGGCCTCAACGACCGGCCACGCTGCCGAGGAACGCCAGGGCGCGCTCACCCAGGAGCGCGGCCGCCGCGGGGTCGTGCCCCCGCAGCGACCGGTCGGCGAACAGGTGCGCCGTGCCCGAGTAGAGGAAGAGCTCGGCCGTCGGCACGGAGCCCGCGAGCGCGCGGGCGGACTCGAGGTCCTCCGCGAACCAGTCGTCGTCCACGCCGCCGTGGATCTGGACGGGCAGACCGTCCGGCCAGGTCCCGAACTCCTCGACCGGGAGGCACGCGTCGACGAAGAGCGCACCGACGGCGCCCGGCCGCGTCTGGGCGAGCCGCTGCGCCGGCATGACCCCCATCGAGAACCCCGCGTAGACGAGCTCCGCGGGGAGGTCCTCCGCGGCGGCGACACCCCGGGCCATCACCGTGTCGAACCCGAGCTCTTGGGCGTGGGAGACGCCCGTCTCGACGTCGTCGAAGGTCCGGCCGTCGAACAGGTCCGGCACGTGCACGACGTGCCCCGCCGCGGCGAGCTCGTCGGCGAACGCCCGGATCCCCGGCGTCAGCCCCTGGGAATGGTGGAACAGGACGATCTCGGCCATGGCCCCTCCTCGAGGATCCGCAGTACGATCCAAAAATATCGAACGTTCCAGAACGTTAGTATCGTCGACCATGGACGGCAAGACCCCCGACTACGAGCTCGAGGACCGGATCGCCCTGACCAGCCCCGACCAGGTCCGGGCTCTCGGCAACCCGCTCCGCACCACGATCCTCGGCCTGCTCCACGAGCGCGCGGCGAGCGTCACCGAGCTCGCCGGCGCGGTGGGGCGCCCGAAGAGCACGGTCGCCCACCACGTGAAGGTCCTCGCCGACGCCGGGCTGCTGCGGGTGGTCAGGACGCGCCGGGTCCGCGCCGTCGAGGAGGCCTTCTACGGCCGGACCGCCCGGCTGTTCTACGTCGCGCTCGAGGGATCGGGCGACAGGGCCGACGGCGCGAGGCCGGTGGACTTCAACGACTTCGAGGTCGCGGCCCGCGAGTCCCGGCCCGCGTACCTCGAGGGAGAGCTGTGGGGCTTCCTGCGGCACGCGCGGATCGACGAGGCGCAGAAGCAGGAGTTCTGGCAGCGCATGGCGGCGCTCGTGGAGGAGTTCGACGCCCTCCCCCGCCGCGGCGACGTCGTGCACGGGTTCGCCGTCGGCGTCTACCCGGTCGCGGACTACCCGCAGCTCCCACCGGCGTCGCACGACGAGCGGGGCACGGGAGCCGTCGCCGGACGGCGGCGGTCGGAGTAGCGTCCTGCCCAGGTGTCCGACGACCGCGACGGGACGAGCGACGATGAGTCACTACCTCATCTACTTCAACCAGCAGTGGGTGGGCGACCACGACCCCGCGTGGTTCGCCGAGCGCGGGCCGCTCGCCAACGCCGTCGTGGACGACATGAGGGACGCGGGCGTCCTCGTGTTCGCCGCCGGCGTGGACGAGGACGACGCCGCGGCCTTCACCGCCGACGCGACCAGCGGCACGCCGGTGGTCACCGCCGGGCCGTTCGCCCCGGCGGAGCAGCGCATCGGCGGTCTGACGATCATCGACGTCGCGGACGACGACGACGCGAAGGCGTGGGGCGGCCGGGTCGCCGCAGCCTGCGGCTGGCCTCAGGAGGTCCGTCGGGTCGTCTGAGCGCGCTCACGACCGCCGTCGCCGCGGCAGCGCCGCCGCGACCAGGAGCGCCGGACCGGCGGCGAGGGACCACGGACCGGGGCCGGCGGGAGAGAGCACGACCTCGGGGTGCACCCGCAGCACGTTGACGGCCAGAGCGCCGCAGAGGACTCCGGCGACGAGGACGACGACGCGCGCGCCCCGCCCGGCCCCACGACGCGAGTACCGCCACGCGACGGCAGCGATCGCCCACAGCGCGAGGCTGAGCCCCGCCCCGAAGATCAGGAAGAGCGGCCAGGAGGCCTCCGGGTCGGCGGCGAAGCCGACGGCGTTCGTGACCGTGTGCGCGACGCCCAGCCCCGCCAGGGCGAGCGCCCCGACACCACCGGCGATCCGGCGGGGGCGGGAGAACGGGAGGGTCCGGTCGAGGGGGCGCGTGTCGGTCGTGGTGTCCATGCCTCCAGGCTGACCGGCTCAGCGCGACCCCGGGATCCTCCGCAGGGGGCAGACGGCTCACCCTCGCGGGTGAGCCGTGGCATCGGGACGGGACGTCAGACGTTGAAGCGGAACTCCACGACGTCGCCGTCCTGCATGACGTAGTCCTTGCCCTCGACGCGCGCCTTGCCGGCGGAGCGGGCGGCCTGCACGGAACCGGCCTCGACGAGGTCGTCGAACGAGATGACCTCCGCCTTGATGAAGCCGCGCTCGAAGTCGGTGTGGATGACGCCGGCGGCCTGCGGGGCGGTCCAGCCCTTGCGGATCGTCCAGGCGCGGGACTCCTTGGGACCGGCCGTGAGGTAGGTCTGCAGGCCGAGCGTGTGGAAGCCGACGCGGGCAAGCTGGTCGAGGCCGGCCTCCTCCTGGCCCGAGTCGGCGAGCATCTCCTTGGCGTCCTCCGGCTCGAGCTCGACGAGCTCGGACTCGAACTTCGCGTCGAGGAAGACGGCGTCCGCGGGGGCGACGAGGTCGCGCAGGCGCTGCTGCATCCCCGTGTCGGCGAGGCCGGCCTCGTCGGTGTTGAACACGTAGATGAACGGCTTGGCCGTGAGCAGCTGCAGCGACGCGACGTCGGCGAGGTCGAGCCCCTCGGCCTTCGCGCCCTGGAAGAGCGTGGTCCCGGACTCGAGGATCTTCTGCGCGGTGGTGGCGGCCGCGAACAGCGCGGCGTCGCCCCGCTTGATCTTGACCTCCTTCTCCATCCGCGGCAGCGCCTTCTCCAGCGTCTGGAGGTCCGCGAGGATCAGCTCGGTGGAGATGGTCTCGATGTCGCCCTCGGCGTCCACCGAGCCCTCGACACGGACGACGTCGCCGTCGTCGAACACCCGCGTGACCTGGCAGATCGCGTCCGCCTCGCGGATGTTCGCGAGGAACTTGTTGCCCAGCCCCTCGCCCTCCGAGGCGCCCTTGACGATGCCCGCGATGTCGACGAACGACACCGTCGCGGGCAGGATCCGCTCGCTGCCGAAGATCTCCGCAAGCTTGTCCAGCCGCGGGTCCGGGAGCGGGACCACGCCGACGTTGGGCTCGATCGTCGCGAACGGGTAGTTCGCCGCGAGCACCTGGTTGCGGGTCAGGGCGTTGAAGAGCGTGGACTTGCCGACGTTGGGCAGGCCGACGATGCCGATGGTGAGTGCCACGTCGGGAGAGTCTACGTGGCGGGGGTCAGCGGGCCGCCCGGGCGCGCTGCTCCAGCGTCGTGAGGTCGCGCTCGACGAACTGCAGGTGCGCCCAGTGCTCCCGGGCGACGACGCCGAGGCTCTGGTGCACCGCGCGCGTGAGGCCCTCGGGCGCCCACGGCGGGAGGCGCGTGGCGTCGCCCGTGACGTCGCTGCCGGCGAGCTCGTCGTAGACGGCGTGCACCTGGGCGATCCGGTCGGCGTGCGCCGCGAGGGTCTCCTCCAGCGGCGGCGTCGCCGCCAGGTCGACGCCCAGCGCCGCCACCTCGGGCTCGTACTCCGTGAACGGCAGCCCGGCGTACCAGAACGGGTCGTCGATCCCCCGCAGCCCGTACCGGATCCAGCCGTCCATCGCGAACACCAGGTGCCGCAGGGTCTGCGCCGTCGACCACTCGCCGTCGACCTGTTCGTCCACCGCGCCGGGCGCCAGCGCCGCCGCCCGCGCGAGGTGCGCGTCCCAGGCGCGCAGCGCCGCGTCCAGCGACGCCCGCTGCTCGGCGAGGTCCGCGGACCGGGCCTGCTCGCGCCCCGGGTACCGCCGGTTCAGCTCCGCCTCGACCAGCGGCGCGACGTCGACGCCGTTGACGCGCAGGCCGGTGATCTCGCCGTCGAGGTCGGCGTCCGTGAGGTCGACGCCGCGCATCACGGCCCCCGGCATGAAGCTCTGGTCGAACCGTGCGCCGTCGAGCTGCACGAGGCGGAACGTCGAGCCCGTCATGTCGGCCTCGACGAAGCGGGCGCCCCGCAGCTCGTCGTCCGACCCGAACCGTGCCTCAGCGCTGGTCATGCGACGACCGTAGGACCGGGCACCGACACTCAGACGTCGACGTCCTGGTGCCAGGACTCCGTGACGTAGGACGTGCGCCAGCCCCAGCTCTCGTACAACGACGCGGCGCCGGTGGGGCTGTCGGCGTCGACCTCGAGCCCCACGCGGTCGCGGCCCCGCGCCGCCGCGTCGCGCACGACGGCGAACAGCAGCGCCGTCGCGACCCCGCGGCCGCGGGCCCGGCGGTCGGCGCCCAGGTACTCGATGTAGCTGCCCTCCTTGCCCGACGCGCCGGAGGGCAGGACGGCGCCCACGAGGGCGCCCATCGGCTCGGGGGCCGCGTCGGGCTGCTGCGGGTCGGAGACGAACGCCAGCCACCAGTGGTCCCACCGGTGCCCCGGGTCCGAGCGCAGCCGCACCAGGAACTCGCCGAAGCTCTCCCGGTAGGAGTTGAAGTGGTCCTCGAACGCGCTCTCGAGCACCCGGTGCACGGTCTGCAGCTCCTCGGCGACGGGCATCCCGTCGTCGTGCGTCGCGACCCGCCGCACGGTCACGCCCGGGCGCGGGTCCGGCAGCACGCCCCGGTGCGCCTCCTCCGCCACGACGGGCCGGGACATCTGCAGCCACGAGCGGGCCTTGGCGTACCCGGCCGCGGCGAGCCAGGCCTGCTGGGTCGTGTCGCCCGCGAACGAGCCGGCGTCGAGCTGGGTGCGGCCCACCCCGCGCTGTGCCGCGAGCTCCCGCCCCTGCCGGGCCGCCCAGGCGTAGCCCGCGGCCGCCAGCTCGTCGGCCGCGGAGGTCGAACGGTCGACGTCGACCCCCACGACGACGCGCCCCGCGGCACGGTCGTGCGCCCACGCCCAGCCCTGGACCACGCCCTCGGGGTCGCGCGCCACGACCTGGCGGCGCGTCCACGACACCGGGCCCGCGACCTCCGCGGCGAGCGCGTCCTGGTTCACGACCGACGAGCCCGTGAACGGGGCGGCGACGGCCCCGCGTAGCTCGCCGAGGCGGGGCAGGTCGGCCAGGTCGGGGGCCGACGTCGTCCAGCCGTCAGGCAGGGGCAGGTGCTCGAGGTTCTCGGAGGTCACGCGTCCCATTGTCGCAAAGGGTCCCTTGGGCTCCCCATGACCGCCCCGTCACGAAGCCCCGAGGGAGCCCGTCGGGACGTCACCCGAAGGCCATCACCTGCTGCAGCAGCTCGGGCAGGCGGCGGTCGTACGTCCGGGCGCCCCAGCGCACTCCCAGCAGGAGCACGAGCACGCCGGTGACGAGGCCGACGCCGAGCGCCGCCCAGCCGAGCGCGGCCTGCGGCAGCAGGATCGCGGGCAAGGCGAGCGCGAGCGTGGGCACGCTCACCGCGAGGATGATCCCCATCGTCGCCATCTGGGCGAGCATGGTCGCCATCGTGGCGCCCTGCGGGGACTTGAACGGGCTCTCCCCCGGCTTCGGCACGGGGTAGACGAGCCGCGCGGACACCGCGCTCGAGATCCCGAGCGACGCGCCCAGCGTGCCGGCCGTGAGGCCGAGCATGGCGGGCAGCGCGTCCCAGCGGCCCGCGACGGCGCACCCGACCACGGCGAACGCGACGCACAGGGGCAGCCCCGCCACCAGCACGGGCAGCACGCGACCCCACCGGTCGACCCGGCCCCGGACGCCGGTCGCGACGTGCAGCGCGAACGCCGTGTTGTCGTAGCCGACGTCGTTCGAGATGCCGAACCCGAGCAGCCACGCCGCCAGGGGCGCCATGAGGAGCAGGACCACGCCGCCCGCGCCGTTCGTCGTCCCCACGGCGAGCAGCACCAGCGGCAGCAGCGGCACCATCGCGATCGACGCCGCGTACCGGGGGTCGCGCACCCAGTAGGTCGCGGTGCGCGCGGCGACCGCCCCCAGCGGCGTGGCGGGCAGCCGGCCGAACCAGCCGAGGCCCTTCGCCGCCGTGGCCGACGAGCCTCCGCCGCGCGGCGTCACGAGCTCGCGGGCGAGCGCGCGGTCCCACACCACTCCGGCGAGGGCGAGCGTGCCCAGGCAGATCGCGACCCGGGCCGCGAGGAGGGCCCACGCGCCGTCGTGGACCGCCGAGGCCAGCGCCCACGGCGCCCCCAGCGGCGTCCAGCCCACGACGCCGGCCAGCGGCGCGATCGCCGCCCCCAGCGCGTCGGAGCCGGCCCCGTCGACGGTCACCTCGACGCCGTCCGCCAGCCAGCCGACCGCGGGCCCGATGAGCAGGAGCGGCACGACGGCGACGATCGCCAGCACCTCGCGGTACCGCCGCGAGTCGAGCAGCGGCGCGAGGGCCGTCGTCGCCGCCCGGGAGCCCACGACGCACAGCGCGGTGGCGAGGACGCCGCCGACCAGCGCGGCGACGAGCGCGGCCGGCTGCCGCCACCAGGCGAAGGAGACGCCCAGCGCGCCGAGCGTCGTGACGGCCGCCGGGATGGAGACGAGCCCCGCCAGAGCGAGCCCGGCCAGCAGCGTGCGCCGCGGGATGGCGAAGGTGACGAAGCGCCGCGGGTCCAGGGTCGCGTCGACGCCGAACGCGAAGACGGGCACCACCCACCACGCGAGGACCACCAGCGCGCCCGCCAGGGTGAGCACGTGGCCGGTCACGACCGGGTCCGCGGTGCCGCCCGCCACGGCGGCGGCCACCACCAGGACCAGCACGCCGAGCCCGTACAGGGACCCGACCACCAGGCCGATCGTCTGCCACACGCTCCGGCGGAACGTGTTGGCCAGGAGGGTCAGCTTGAGGCGGACGAGCTGCGCAACCACGCCAGTCCCTCCGACTCCCGACGGCCGCCGACGAGGTCCACGAAGCGGTCCTCGAGGCTCTGCTCCCCGCGCACCCCGGCGACGGTGCCCGCGGCGAGCACGTGCCCGCCGGCGATGACCGCCACGTGCGAGCACATCCTCTGCACCAGGTCCATGACGTGGCTCGACACCACGACCGTGCCGCCGTCGGCCACGTACCCGTGCAGGATGTCGCGGATGTTCGCGGCGCTGACGGGGTCGACCGCCTCGAAGGGCTCGTCCAGCACGAGCACGCGCGGCGCATGGATCATCGCCGACGCCAGGCCGATCTTCTTCGTCATGCCGGCGGAGTAGTCGACGACGAACGTGTCGCGGTCTCCGACCAGGTCCATCGCCTGCAGCAGGTCCTCGGTGCGCTCCGCGACGGTGTCCCGGTCCAGCCCGCGCAGGAGGCCCGCGTAGGTGAGCAGCTGTGCGCCGGTGAGCCGGTCGAACAGGCGGACGCCGTCCGGCAGCACGCCGAGCTCGGCCTTGGCCCGCTCGGGCAGCGCCCACAGGTCCGTGCCGTGCACGTGCACCGTGCCGAAGTCCGGCCGCAGCAGCCCGGTCGCCATCGACAGGGACGTCGTCTTGCCCGCGCCGTTGGGGCCGACGAGGCCGAAGAACGAGCCGGTCGGCACGTCGAGGTCGACGCCGGCGACGGCGATCTTCTGGCCAAACCTCTTCCACAGGCCGCGCAGGCTCAGGGCGGCGGAGACGTCGGGCGGAGGGACGGGGGCGGGGGCGGCGGGCGGCGGCCCGGTCTGGTCGCTCACGGGTCAACCGTAGTGCGCGGGGCGCCGCGTGGGGGCTGGGACGTGTCGGTGCCCCATGACACCGTGTGCCGCATGACGACGAGCCTCGCAGTGATCCTCATCCTCGGCGCCCTGGGCGTGGGAGTGCTGGTGGGCTGGCTGTGGCACGCGACCCGCGCCGCGAAGGCGGGCCGGTCGGACGAGCTGCAGCGGGTCCAGGAGCACGGCGAGCTCGAGGTGCTGCGCCGCGACGCCGCGGAGCTGCGCAGCCGCCTCGCTCAGGCGACGCAGGAGAGCGAGCGGCGTCTGGCCGAGCAGCGCGCGCAGGCCCGCGAGGAGGCGGACCGGCGCGCGACGGAGGCCCGCGAGCAGGCCGACCGGCTGCTCGCCCAGGTGCGCGAGAACCTCGAGGAGCAGCTCGCCGAGGCCAAGGGCGACCAGGAGGCCGCGGCGCAGCGGTTCCGCGCGCTCGCCAACGACGTCCTCACCGCGAACCAGAAGCAGTTCCTCGACCTCGCGGACGAGCGGCTGCGCCGCAGCACGCAGAGGAACGACGAGACGCTCGCCCAGCGGGAGCAGGCGATCCGCGCGCTGCTCGACCCGATGAGCAAGACCCTCGACAAGGTGAACGCGCGCGTGGACACCGCCGAGCAGGCGCGCCTCCAGGGGCACACGGCCCTCACGGAGCAGCTGCGCCAGCTCGAGACGGTCAACTCGCAGCTGCGCGTGGGCACGAGCGACCTGGTCTCGGCCCTGCGCTCCAACCAGACGCGCGGCGTGTGGGGCGAGCTCCAGCTCAAGCGCGTGGTCGAGGCCGCCGGGATGGTGGACCACGTCGACTTCGAGGCCCAGGTGCACCGCACGACGGCCGAGGGCGAGACCTTGATCCCCGACCTGGTCGTCAGCCTGGCGGGCGGCAAGAACATCGTCGTCGACGCGAAGGTGCCGCTCAGCGCGTACCTGCGGGCGCAGCAGGCCGAGAGCTCCGCCGAGGGCGACAAGGAGCTCGGCGCCCATGCCAAGGACCTCGCCAAGCACGTGGACGTGCTCGCGGGCAAGTCCTACTGGGCGCAGTTCGACGCCGCCCCCGAGTTCGTGGTGCTGTTCGTCCCGGCCGAGCCCATCCTGGCGGCGGCCGTCGAGCACCAGCCGGACCTGCTCGAGACGGCCATCCGCAAGCGGGTGCTCGTCGCCACGCCGATGACGCTCGTCGCGATGCTGCGGACCGTCGCGTACGCGTGGCAGCAGGAGGCGATCGCCGAGGACGCGCAGAAGGTGCTGCAGGTCGGCAAGGAGCTGTACGGCCGCCTCGTCGGCATGACCGAGAAGGTCACCAAGCTGGGCCGGTCGATCACCACGGTGACGAACGACTACAACAAGTTCATCGCCACGCTCGAGACCCGGGTGGTGCCGTCAGCGCGCAAGATGGTCGAGCTCAAGGTGGTGGACGCGACCGTGGGGCTCGAGGCGCTCAAGGTGGTCGACGGCGCTACCCGCGAGATCACCAAGCCCGAGCTCCTGGCCGGGACCGACGGGTCGTTCGTCGAGCTGGCGGACCTCACCGCGCCGGGCGACCGCTCGTCCGTCGACTCCCTCGTGGACGCCGACCAGGACGGTCTCGAGCGCGCGACCGAGGCGGACGAGAAGGGCGAGTCGGCCGCGGGCTGAGTCGGCGGCGTCAGGCCGGCTCGACGGGCAGCGCGGTGCGCGCGCCGCGGCGGGGCCGCTTCTCCTGCTGGCCGGCGGCCTTGAGGCCCCGCGCCAGCTCGCGCGGCAGCGAGAACATCAGGTCCTCGGTGGCGGTGCGCACCTCCTCGACCTCGCCGAAGCCGTGCCTGTCCAGGTGCGCGATGACGTCCTGCACGAGGATCTCCGGCACCGACGCGCCGGACGTGACGCCCACCGTCGTCGCGCCGTCGAGCCAGGCGTCCTCGATCTCGGTCGCGCGGTCCACGCGGTACGACGTCCGGGCGCCGGCCTGCAGCGCCACCTCGACGAGCCGCACCGAGTTCGACGAGTTCGCGGAGCCCACGACGATGACGACGTCGCACTCCGGGGCCAGCTTCTTCACCGCGACCTGGCGGTTCTGCGTGGCGTAGCAGATGTCGTCGCTGGGCGGGTCCTGCATCTCGGGGAACCGGTCGCGCAGGCGGCGGACGGTCTCCATGGTCTCGTCCACCGACAGGGTGGTCTGCGAGATCCACACGACCTTCTCCGGGTCGCGGACCTGCACCTGGTCGACCTCGTCCGGGGAGTTGACGACCTGCACGTGGTCGGGAGCCTCGCCGGCGGTGCCCTCGACCTCCTCGTGCCCGGTGTGGCCGATGAGCAGGATGTCGTAGTCGTCCTGGGCGAACCGGACGGCCTCCTTGTGCACCTTGGTCACCAGGGGGCAGGTCGCGTCGATGGTGTCGAGGCGGCGGGCCACGGCGGACGCGCGCACCGCCGGGGAGACGCCGTGCGCGGAGAACACCAGGCGGGCGCCCTCGGGCACCTCGTCGGTCTCGTTGACGAAGATCGCGCCGCGGTCGCGCAGCGTCTCGACGACGTGCTTGTTGTGCACGATCTCCTTGCGCACGTACACGGGCGCGCCGTACGTCTCGAGCGCCTTCTCGACCGCGACCACCGCGCGGTCCACCCCCGCGCAGTAGCCGCGCGGCGCGGCCAGGAGCACGCGCTTGGTGGACGTCGGGGTGGCGGGGGCCGGGCTGGTCACAGTCACGGGCAACAGTCTAGGTACGGACTGTGGACAACCGGTGACGAGGCTCCGTCGGGGGCGTGGGGCATGCTGGACGCCGTGTCGGACCAGTCCCAGCCGCAAGCCCCCCAGCCGCAGCCCCTGCCCGAGCTCGCCCGCGACACGACCGCGGACCGCCCGTGGCCGGTGCGGCTGCTGTCCGCGAAGATCCGGGACTACGTCGCGAGGATGTCGTCGGTCTGGGTCGAGGGCCAGGTCGTGGAGCACACCTACCGCCCCCGGGCCGGCATGCAGTTCGTCACCCTGCGGGACACCGACGCCGAGGCCTCCCTGCCGGTGCACCTGCTGTCGCGGATCTACGAGGGCCTCCACCACAAGCCCGAGGTGGGCGACCACGTGGTGGTGCAGGCGAGGCCCGAGTTCTGGGTCAAGACGGGCCGCCTCTCGATGCGCGCGACGGCGGTGCGTCAGGTGGGCGTCGGCGAGCTGCTCGCCCGCATCGACCAGCTGCGCCGCGTGCTCGCCGCGGAGGGCCTGTTCGACCTCGACCGCAAGCGCCCGCTGCCGTTCCTGCCCGCCGTGGTGGGCCTCGTGTGCGGGCGCGAGTCGAAGGCGGAGCACGACGTCGTCGTGAACGCGCGGGCGCGTTGGCCGCAGGTCCGGTTCGAGATCCGCGAGGTCGCGGTGCAGGGCGTCGACGCCGTCCGCGAGGTGAGCGCCGCGATCGCCGACCTCGACTCCCGCCCCGAGGTCGAGGTGATCGTCGTGGCGCGCGGCGGCGGCTCCGTCGAGGACCTGCTGCCGTTCAGCAACGAGGCCCTGGTGCGGGCGGCGGCCTCGTGCACGACCCCGCTGGTCAGCGCCATCGGGCACGAGACGGACACCCCGCTGCTCGACCTCGTCGCGGACCACCGCGCGTCCACGCCGACCGACGCCGCGAAGCAGGTCGTGCCCGACGTCGCCGAGGAGCGGCTGCGCCTCGACCAGGCGCGACGGCGGATGCGCGCCGCGTAGTAGCCGGTCACCTGGTAGCCCCACGACCCGCCGAACG
>JADHZE010000085.1 GCA_026934365.1 Isoptericola sp. QY 916
GGAGGGCGGCCGCGTCGGGCTCGACCGCCACCGACGCGAGCGCGACGTCGTGCGCACTGAGCCGGACCCGGGGGTGCTCGAGCGCCGCGAGCGGCGCCAGCTGCTCGACGTCCCGCAGGGCGTGGGCGGTGGCCGACGCCTGGTCCGGCCCGCGGCGGAGCAGGACCGCGTCGACGAGCCCGAGCACCCCCGACCGGACCAGCCCGGTGACCGTCGCCACGACGCCGCTGAGGAGCTCGACCGCCGGCACGGCGATCATCACGTACTCCAGGAGGTCGTCATCGGGGCCGCGCGCCGCGCCCGCCCCCGGCGCATCGGTCATCGGACTCCCCTCCCCGCGGTCGTGTCGTGCCCAGCCAGGCTGGCCCGGGGGCGGGTGGTGCGGCACCACCCCCCGACGGATGGAGCCCGCCGCGGCCGAGCGCGCCCCGACCGCGACGCCGTGGACGGCGGCGTCAGGTGCGGACCCGGAGACGCCGTCGCCGGGCGACCAGCTTCCACAGCTCCTCCACCACCACGAGGGACAGCGCGAGGCCGGCGGCCGAGCACCACTGCCCGAACGACAGCCCGGTGGTGCCGAAGATCCGCGTCAGCAGGTCGATGCCCGTCACCGCGACGATCGCGAGCAGCGCCAGGCCGTACCGGCGCAGCTGGACCGCCCCGGGCAGGGCGTCCCGGTCGAAGATCGTGCCCTCCGGGTCGCGCGAGAGCAGCGCCCCGGCGAGGTGGAACAGCGACAGGGTGGTCAGCAGCATCGTCGTCGCGACGACGGCGCCGCCCTGAGCGTCGCCGACCTGGTAGGCGATCAGCGATCCCACGGTCATGACGAACCCCTGCACGCAGAGCCGGACCCAGCCGCGGCGCGAGATCACCGGCGCGGACACGGGCCGCGGTGCCCTCGACATCAGCCCCCGCGCGGGCTGGTCGAACCCCAGCGCGATCGCGAGCGGGATGTCCACGACCATGTTGAGCCACAGGATCTGCAGGGGGTCCAGGGGCACGCCGCCCGCGATCCCGAGGGTGCCGGCGCCGAGGAAGATCGCGATGTAGGCGACGAGCGTCGACATCTGGAAGCGCAGGTACTTCACCAGGTTGTCGTAGAGCGCCCGGCCGTAGGACACCGCGCCGACGATGGTCGCGAAGTTGTCGTCGGTGAGCACCATGACGGCGGCCTCCTTGGAGACCTCCGTGCCGGTGATGCCCATGGCGACGCCGATGTCGGCCGTCTTGAGCGCCGGGGCGTCGTTGACGCCGTCCCCGGTCATCGCGACCACGTCGCCCTGCTCCTGGAGGAGCCGGACCAGGCGGACCTTGTCCTCCGGCGCGACGCGGGCGACCACGCCGATCTCGTCGAGGTCGCGGAGCAGGCGTTCGTCGCTCGTCGCCGCGAACTCGCGGCCCGTGACGGCCCGGCCCTCGATGCCGAGCTCCGCGGCGATCGCGGCGGCGGTCGTGGCGTGGTCGCCGGTGATCATCCGGACGCGGATGCCGGCCCCGCGGCACTCGGCGATCGCCGCCCTCGCCTCGGGGCGGGGCGGGTCGACGATGCCGACCATGGCCAGCAGGGTCAGCCCGTCCACGAGGCGGACGAGGTCGCCGGGCGCGGTCCCCTCGAGCACCCCCGGCTCCAGGTCTCGCCGGGCGACCACCATCACGCGCTCGCCCGCGGCGGCGATCTCGTCGTTGGCGGCGAGCGCGCGCCGGCGCTCGTCGTCGGTCAGGGCCGTGACCGTCCCGTCCGGGCGCAGGACGGCGGTGGACCGGCCGATCAGCACGTCCGGCGCGCCCTTGACATAGCAGCGCACGACCGCCCGCCCGTCGGCGACGACCTCGTGGAACGTCGCCATGAACTTGTACGCGGAGTCGAACGGCACCTCCGCGACCCGGGGCAGCGCCGCGCGCGTGCCCGCGACGTCGAGCCCGCCCTTCGCGCCGAGCACGATCAGCGCACCCTCCGTGGGGTCGCCGACGAGGTCCTCGCCGTCCAGCACGGCGTCCGCGCACAGCACCATCGGCAGCAGGTAGGGGTCGAGGTCGATCCGCTGCCCTCCGACGTGCCGGATCTCGCCGGCGGTGGAGTAGCCCTCGCCGGTGACGGTGAAGCGGCCGTGGCCCGGGACGACGAGCTGGCGGGCGGTCATCTTGTTGAGCGTCAGGGTGCCGGTCTTGTCCGAGCAGATCGCCGACGTCGAGCCGAGGGTCTCGACCGCGGGCAGCCGTTTGACGATCGCATGGCGGCGGGCGATCTCGCGGGTGCCCATCGACAGCAGCGCGGTGACCACGGCGGGCAGCCCGGTCGGGATGGCGGCCACGGCGAGCGCGACGCCCGTGACGAACAGCGTGTCGAACGGCTGCCCCTGGGCCAGGCCGAGCATGACGACCAGCACGAGCGCGACGCCGGCGACCGACGCGATGATCCGGGACAGCGCGTCGAGCTGGCGCTGCAGGGGCGTGCGCGCCGTCTCGGTGCCCGCCAGCATGTCGGCGATGTGCCCGATCTCGGTGCCCATCCCGGTCGCCGTCACGACGAGCTCGCCGCGCCCCCGGGTCACCGCCGTGTTCATGAACACCATGCAGACCCGGTCGCCGAGCGGGACCCCCTCGCCCGGCACGGGGTCGACCGACTTCGCGACGGGCAGGCTCTCGCCCGTCAGCGCGGCCTCCTCGACCTCGAGGGCGGCCGCCACCCAGAGGCGCCCGTCGGCGGGCACCCGGTCGCCCGCCTCGACGAGGACGACGTCCCCCGGCACCAGCTCGGCCGCGTCGATCTCCGCCGCCAGGCCGTCGCGCCGCACCCGGCAGACCGTCCGCATCATCTGGGCCAGCGCCCGGACGCTCTCCTCGGCCTTGGCCTCCTGCCGCAGCCCGATGACGGCGTTGAAGACCGTCAGGCCCGCGAGCACGACCGTCGTCCCGGTGTCGCCGGTGACCACCTGGTTCACCGCGGCGGCGACGAGGAGCACCACCTGCATGAAGTCCTGGTACTGGCGCAGGAACGCCCGCCACCCGGGCTCGCGGGCCTTGGCCGCGAGCTCGTTGCGCCCGTGCGACGCGAGCCGCGTCCGCGCCTCCTCGGCCGTCAGTCCGTGGGTGGGGTCGACGCCGACCGCGCGTGCGACGTCCCCGGCCTGGGCGGAGACGGGGTCGATCGAGGTCGGTCCGGGGTCGGTAAAGGTCATGCTCGGCTCCAGGTGGCGGCGAGACGGCGCGGCACCACGGGTGGTGGTCGTCACGACCGATGCTGCGGGTGACCCGGGTGGCGACGCTCCACCCCGCCCGGGGTGGGGTGCGACCACCCGCGACGGTGCCAGTCTGTCCGTCGCGGCCGCACGGGCCGCGCCCGGCAGGCTGGCACCGTCGCAGGAGGACCTCGATGACCGAGCAGCAGGTGGGACCGATCGACTACCTCGTCCTGGAGTTCCCCGGCGCGAGGCTGCAGGGCAAGGGGCTGCCCGCGCTCCTGGACCTCGTGGAGCGCGGGATCATCCGGATCCTCGACCTGCGGGTGGCGAAGGTGACGGAGACGGGCGTCGCCGGCGTGGCGCTCACGGACCTCGACGACGACGGGCAGCTGGACCTCGCGGTGTTCGAGGGGGTGACGTCCGGCCTGCTCGACGACGACGACCTGGCGCGCGGCGCCTCCCTCGTGGAACCGGGCAGCGCCGTCGGGATGATCGTGTACGAGAACACGTGGGCCGGACCGTTCGTCGCCGCCATGCGCGAGGCCGGCGCGGAGGTCGTCTCCAGCGGCCGCATCCCGGTGGACGACGTCGTCGCGGCGCTCGACAAGCTCGAGGAGGAGTGAGATGGGACTGCTACGAGGGGTCGCCCGGACCGCGGTGGTCGCGGGGACCGCGACCGCGGTGTCGAACCGGGTGTCACGACGTCAGGCCGGCCGCTGGGCCGCGCAGGAGCAGTACGCGGAGCCGCAGCAGCAGTACGCGCCGCCGCCTCAGCAGTACGCGCCGCCGCCGGCACCGGCTGCCGGCGGCGACGACGTCATCGCGCAGCTGGAGAAGCTGGGCCGGCTCCGTGACAGCGGCGTCCTCACGGACGAGGAGTTCGCCGCCCAGAAGGCCAGGCTGCTGGGGGCATGACCTGACCGGCGAGCGGGGACGAGGGAGACGACGATGAGCGCCACGGACACGCCCCGCCCGCCTGCGGCCGCGGCCCGGACGAAGCCGCCGGCGACGGCCTGGATCTCCTGGGTCGCGCTCGCCATGATGACGACCAGCTCGGTGGCCAGCCTGCGGGCCGCGCCGACCATGGCGGTCTACGGGCTCGCCTGCGTGTTCCTCTACCTGCTGCCCGCGGTGGTCTTCCTGCTGCCCACGTCTCTGGTGTCCGCCGAGCTCGCCTCGGGCTGGAAGGGCGGCGTCTACAACTGGGTCTCGCTCGGCATCTCCAAGCCGATGGGCTTCCTCGCCGTGTGGTGCCAGTTCGCGATGACGATCTTCTACTACCCGAGCCTGCTCGGGTTCGTCGCGAGCACCCTCGCGTACGTCTTCAACCCGTCCCTGGCCAGCAGCGGCGTCTGGACCGCGCTCGTCATCATCGTCGTCTACTGGAGCGGCGTGTGGGTGTCCTCGCGCGGGACCAAGGGCGTGGCAGGCCTCGCGAGCGGCGGGCTCATCATCGGCACCCTCATCCCCGGCGTCGTGCTCGTGACGCTGGGCATGGTGTTCCTCGGCCAGGGCAACGAGTCGGCGGCGCCGATGACGAGCGACCACATCTTCCCCGTGTGGGCCGGCCTCGCGAGCCTCGTGCTCATCGTGAACAACTTCCTGTCGTACTCCGGCATGGAGATGAACGCGGTGCACGTCTCCTCGCTGAAGAACCCGGCCAAGGAGTTCCCCAAGTCGATGTTCCTCGCGATGGGGATGGTGCTGCTGATCTTCATCCTCCCGGCGCTGGCGATCAGCTGGGTGGTGCCCGCCGAGGAGCTGTCCCTCACCGCCGGCGTCATGCAGGCCTTCGACGCCGTGTTCGCGAGCTTCGGCTCGCAGTGGCTCACCCCGATCGTGGGCGTCATGCTGGTCACGGCGTCGCTGGGCGGGATGCTCACGTGGCTGGCCGGGCCGTCCAAGGGCCTGCTGCTCATCTCGCGGCAGGAGGGCTACCTGCCACCGTTCCTGCAGCGCCTGAACAAGCACGGTGTGCAGCAGAATATCCTCGTCGTGCAGGGCGTCGTGACGACGGCGATCGGCCTGATGTACGCGCTGATCCCCGACGTCTCCAGCGCTTACTGGATCTTCTCGGTGATCACCACGCAGGTCTACCTGATCATGTACCTGCTCATGTTCGTCGCCGCCGTCGGCCTCCGGCGCCGGTACCCGGACCACCCGCGCGGCTTCCGGGCGCCGATGCTCGTGGCGCTCTGCGGCGTCGGGTTCGCGGCGTCGCTGGCGGCCCTGCTGGTGGGCTTCGTGCCGCCGTCCCAGTTCGGCGGCGGCAACGCCGGCCTGTACTTCCTCATCGTGGGCGGCGGGGCGCTGGGGCTCGGCCTCCTCGTCCCCTACCTGTTCTACCGCTTCCGCAAGCCGTCGTGGCGGCAGCCCGACGACGGCGGCGAGGCGGGCACCGACGTCGCGGGCACGCCCCCTGACGGCTCGGGGGTGAGCGCGGCATGAGCACCGTCGACGAGACCCAGCCTCCCCGCGAGCGCCGGACGCTGTACGTGGTGGTGACCGTCGTGGTCGTCGCGCTCGTCGTCCTCGGACTGATCTTCTACCGGTCGGGCGAGCAGACCCGCGACGCCGAGGCCAAGGCCGACCAGCTCATCGCGGCGCTCGACGCCGCCGGGGCCCGCACGCCGTCCCAGGACCAGGTGATGCGGGTGCTCGCGGACGACGGCGGCGCGGTGTGCGCGAACCCGAACGAGGCGCTGAGCCGGGCCGCCTACCTCGCCCAGCTCGCCAACGGGGCCGGCGGCCCGGGGGCACGGCCCGTGATCGCGGACAGCCGGGTCGTGCGCGGGCAGGTGCTGATCATGGGGATCTACTGCCCCGACGAACTCGCGGAGTTCCAGGAGTTCACCGACGGACTGACCACGGAGGACCTCACGGCGCCGTGACGGGCGGGACCGTTCACCCCTGCCCGTCCGTCCCGCGCGCCGCGAGCTCCTGGAGGAACGCCGGGATCCGGCCCGTGCCGAAGTCGTAGTAGCGGGCCCAGGTCGGCACGACGGCGATGCGCGCCATGCGGTCGTAGAGCGCGCGGCAGGCCTGCTCGAACTGCTCGAGCTCCGCCCCGGCCATGCCCTTGCCGGCGGCGGCGAGGTACTCCGGCACGAGGCCGTCGACGACCGTGATCTCCGCGCGGCCGCGCACCGACAGCGACTTCGCCCCCGACGGCGAGTCACCGTCGACGAGGGACAGCGCCACGTCCGGGCGGGCCCGCAGCGCGGCGACCTTGGGCGCCGTCTCGGCGGTGGAGACCACCAGCTCCCGGCCGGTCCACCAGAACCCCGCGGGGACCACCCGTGGCGTGCCGTCCTGCGCCGTGTACGCCAGGTGCAGGGCGGACGGCGAGCCGAGGAGCTCCCTCGCGTCCGCCAGCTCGCGGTCGATCTCCTGCTGCTTCATCGCGTGCGTCCCTCCGTCGGTCGCGGCGCCGGTCGCCGCCTCACCCCGGGGACGGAGCGGGCCGCGCGTCCTCGACATCGGCGTGCTCCCGACATCGAACCGCGGCCGCGGCCCTTCCGCCCGACGTGGGCACCGTGGGGTCCCCTGCCGGTACACCCCACGCCAGGGACTCCCCCGCCCGCCGCCGGAGGCGTTGACTGGGACCCGGGCCGGCGCCGCACGGGCGCCGACCGCCACGTGGGAGGAACGACATGACGACGCTCGCCATCATCGGCGCCGGCCCCGGCCTCGGGCTGTCGGTCGCGCGACGCTTCGGCCGCGAGGGCTTCTCGGTCGCGCTCGTCGCCCGGGACGCCGCGAAGCTGGACCGGCTCGCGGCCGGGCTGCGCGACGAGGGGGTCACCGCCGCCGGGTTCGTCGCCGACGCCCGGGACCGCGCCGCGCTGACCGCTGCGCTCGACCGGGCGGCCGCCGACCTCGGCCCCGTCGAGGTGCTGCAGTACAGCCCCGTGCCCGCGCGCGAGTTCATGAAGCCGACGCTCGAGACCACCGCCGACGACCTCGTCGGCCCGCTCGAGATGTCCGTGCTCGGCCCTGCCGCCGCCGTCCGGCACGTCCTGCCCGGGATGCGCGAGCTGGGCCGCGGCACCGTCCTGTTCCCCAACGGCGGGAGCGCCGTCCGGCCGCGCGACGCCGTCACCGGCACGTCCGTGGCCTTCGCCGCCGAGAGCGCCTACGCCCGGCTGCTGCACGAGGCCCTGGCGCCGGAGGGCATCCACGTCGCGCAGCTCATCATCCCGCTCGGCATCGGCGGCGGGGAGCCGGACCACGACCCCGACGCGCTCGCCGACCGCCTGTGGCGGCTGCACGTCGAGCGTGGCGAGTTCCGCACGTTCGTGCGGCCGCTGGACTGACGCTGCCCGCCCGACGGACGCGGCCCGTCAGCGGCCGGTCGCGCCCTCGTCGGGGAAGGACGCGGTGACCAGCGGGTCGGCGTGCATGTGCACGATCCGCCAACCGGCCGCGCGCCGCAGGTAGACCTTGGTGACGCGACGCTCGCGGACCTCGGTCTCCCCCGTCGCGGACCGGGAGTGGATCTCCTCCACGTGCACGGTCCAGGCGGTGTCCCCGTGGACGTGCTCGTCGAGCTGGTCGAACCGCCGGTAGACGCCGTTGCCGTACGTGACGGCCACGGCGGCGAGGCGGTCGCGCACCTCCTCCCAGCCGCGGGCGACCCCGCCGAACGCGCCGAGCAGGGAGACGTCCGGGGCCCGGTCCCAGAGCTGCTGGAAGTCGTGCGGGTCGCCGGCCACCAAGGCGGCCAGGGCGGAGCGCTGCGCCGCCTGGAAGTCGGCCCACGTCGACACCATCGTCCTGACCCCTCGGGGTGAGCGGTACGGGCCGCGGGACGGACGCCGGCGGCCTCGGAGCCCCACGTCACCACACCGGCCGCGACCGTTCAACCCCTGCGGCCGCCCGGCGAGGGCGCAGCGGGGTGACGGTGGTGGGCGGGACGACGGTGCGCGTCGGGTCGAGCAGCAGGCGGTGCAGGTGCTCGAGAGCGAGGACGCCGCCCCGGGGCGCGGTTGGCGCACAATCCACAGACGCCCGGGCAACCAAATGACGATCTGCTCTACAGTGACCGCGACGTCACCGCCGACAGGGAGCCCCGTCATGACCCGCAGCCGGGCCATTCTCGCCGCCACCTCTATCGCCGCTGCCGCTGCGCTCCTCGTCGCCGGCTGCGACGACGACCCGCCCGCGACGCCCACTCCCGAGCCCACCGCCGCCAGCGCGAGCCCCTCGGCGTCCCCGTCGCCCAGCGCCACCGCTGTGGTCGTCGCGCCCGAGCGGCCGAAGGAGATGGACGACGACGGCCCCGCCGGCGCGGAGGCAGCCGCGGTGTACTTCCTCGAGCTCGACTCGTACATCATGAAGACCGGCGACACCACCGAGTGGGAGGCAATGTCGCAAAAGAGTTGCGAGTACTGCACCAATCGCCTTGAGCAGTCGAAACTCATCGAAGAGCGCGGCGATACGTTCGAGGGCGGCGAGGCGCGCATTCGGATCTTGCACACATACGAACAAGATGCGACCACGGGGATCTGGCCGATCGATGTCGAGATCAAGGAGTCTCGGTCGACGATCACTGACACCAAGGGAACCGTGGTCTTTGAGCAAGACGCCCAGACGAGTACCGCGCGGGTAGAGACCACTCAAAGCGACGGCCGCTGGGTCATCGTCGGCGTGCCCGATATTCCGGAGTCGTGATGTTCAGGTCGCCAGTGGTGATCGTCCTGACCGCAGCGCTTGTGTCGGGCGTGCCGAACGCCGACTACGACAGTCGCTCCAACGACAATGACAACGAATACACCGTCGAGAGCCACGGTCAGGGTTGGGTGGAGACCGCTGATGGTCGCGAGCCCGCGAACAACGAACCCAAGGACCGCTACGCCCGCACCGACGCGGTGACGTGCGGGACGCTGGGTGAAGACCTGGATTCTCTCAGCGGCATCGTCACGGCACCGGGCGCGTGCCCGGAAGGCACAGACGTCGTAGAAATCACGACACCGTGCGAAGACGGCGAGTACGCCCTCGATGCGCTCTGGGTGCAGCGAGTCCGGGAGAACGGCACCTACGACGAGGCCGAGCAGCTCACCGAGGACGAGTGCATCTCCCCCGCGGACATCGCACGCCAAGCACGGCGCGAGTTCAAGTCCATGAAGATCCAGGCGCCGAAAGCGACGGTGCAGGGCAACCCGCCGATGGTGGTCAACGTCCACTACCCGGCGTACACCACCGCGGCGCCCCAGGACCGCACGGTCACCCTGCTCGGTGTGCCCGTCGTCCTGCGCGCGGAGCCCACCGAGTACGCGTGGGACTTCGACGATCCGTATTCGTCCACCGGCAGCACGCTCACGACGACGTCTCCCGGTCGCCCGTGGCACGAGGGCGACGCCACCCCTGACGAGTCCTGGGTCGGGCACACCTACAGCCAGCTCGGCACGCCCGGCGAGAACGCGGGCACCGCCGTCGACGACAAGGGCAACGTGTACCGCGACGGCGTCACCGTCTCGCTCACCACCACCTGGCAGGGCCGCTTCCGCGTCCAGGGCACCAGCGACTGGACGGACATCCCGGGCAGCATCTCGACGACGAGCACCACGGGCCCCACCACGGTCACCGAGGCACGCACGCGCCTCGTCTGCGAGGACCTCGAAGGCAACGACGTCTGCTGACCCACCGCACCCCGACGTAGCACCCGGTGGCGGTTCCGAGACGGGAACCGTCACCGGGCGCTACGTCGACAGCACGTCCGCCGGAGCCCGAGGCCGCGGCGCCAGGCCCTAGATCACGCTGCGCCCCTCGGCCCTGGCCTTGCGCAGCTCGCGGTAGAACGCACGTGCGCCGCGCAGCCAGGCGCGCGAATCCTGTCGCTCCCGACGGGAGGCCCTGCCAGACTCGCGGGCATGACGACCGACGCCAGGCACGACGACCGCCCGGGCACGACGCCGCCCCTTCGCACCGCGCGGGTGCTCCGCGTGACGGAGGAGGCGTGCGACGTGTGGCGCGACGGCGGTGTCGCCACCGTGCCGTTCGCCGCGACCCTTCCGGCACCGCGTACCGAGCGCGTCTCCCCCGGCCACCTCGTCGCGATCGCGACAGCGACCGACGGGCGCGACGTCGTCGTCTGGCGGTGGTTCGACGCCGTCGTCCTCGGCGAGGAGGCCGACGGGTCGGTGCGCCTGTGGGAGCCGGCCCACGGCGAGGTGCTCGGACGGCGCCGGCCCGGTTGTCGCCACCTCGAACCGGGAGTGCGCGCCTATGCCTCGGCCGGCCTGCCCGGCGCCGGCTGGTGGGTGGCGTCGGCCGCCGGCGGGGGCGACGTCGTCCCCCCGGCCGACCTCGACGAGGTCGCCGCGTTCTCTGCGAGCAACGGCCTCTGGGCGGCGGCCCTCGGCTGAGGGGAGGAGGTCATCTCACGTCACTTCACCGCGCCGCCGAGCGCGCCGGCGGCGATGTACCGCTGCGCGAGGACGAGGAGCACGATCGCCGGCACGGAGGAGATGACGGCGCTCGCCATGACGGGCCCCCAGCTCTGGACGTTGCCCTGCAGGTAGTCGTAGATGCCGAGGGTGATGGGCTTGATGTCCGCACCCGTGGTGAGGGTGAGGCCGAACATGAAGTCGCTCCACGCGAAGAGGAAGCTGAACAGGCCGGCGGTGATGAGCGAGTTCTTGCTCACCGGCACGATGATCGACCAGAACGCGCGGAAGTGGCCGGCGCCGTCGACGCGCGCCGCCTCGGTGAGCGCGGGCGGGATGGACCGCATGAACGCGCTCATGATGAGGATGGCGAACGGGATGCCGTGGGTGGCGTTCGCGAGGATCAGCCCGACGTACGTGTTGAGCAGGCCCAGGTCGTTGAACAACGTGTAGAGCGAGTTCGCGATGACGATGCCGGGGATCATCTGCGCCAGGAGCAGCACGAACAGGAAGATCCCCATGCCGCGCAGGCGGAACCGCGACAGCGCGTAGGCGGCGGGCGTGGCGATCACCAGCGACACGAGCACCGCGCCGAGGGCCACGATCATGCTGGTGACGAGGTTGCCGGTCTGGTCCTCCCACGCCCGCTGGTAGCCCTCGAACGTGACGTTCGTCGGGAAGAACGAGCTGTTGGCCGCCGTGCCTCCGCCCTGGAGGGACACGTTGACCATCCAGTAGACGGGGAACAGCATGACCGCGAGGAGCACGATCCCGACGATCGTGTACCGCAGCTTCCGGGCGTCGGTCGTCTGATTCACGATGAACCTCACTCATCCACGGCGCGCTTGTTGACGCGCAGGTACACGACGGCGAACAGCAGCGACACCACGATGAGGATGTTGCTGACCGCGGCGCCGGTGCCGAAGGAGAACTCCTGGAACGAGCGCCGGTAGGAGTCGGTGGCCAGGGTCTGGGTCGCGTTGGCGGGGCCGCCGCCGGTGAGGCCCAGGATGATGTCGAGCACCTTGAGGGTGTAGATCACGCCGAGCACGAGGACGACGCTGACCACGGGCCGCAGGTTGGGCCAGGTGATGTGCCAGAACGCCTTGGCGCCGGTGGCGCCGTCCAGGGCGCCGGCCTCGTAGAGCTCGTCGGGGATGTTCTGCAGCCCGGAGTACAGCAGCGTCATGTTGAACGGGATGCCCACCCAGACGTTCACCAGGACGACGGCGACGAGCGCGACGTCGGGGCTGGTGAGCCAGTGGACCGGCGCGATGCCGATCGTTCCCAGCGCCTCGTTGAGGACGCCGCCGTCCTGGTCGAGGATCCACTTCCACACCGCGGTGCCCGCGATCATCGGCAGCAGCCAGGGCAGCAGGAGGAGGGACCGCAGCACGTTCCCCAGCGGGAACCGTCGCTTGAAGAACAGGGCGAACAGGAGCCCGATGACGAACTGGCCGACGATCGAGCCGATGGTGAACAGCGCCGTGTTGAGAACGGTCGTGCGGAACAGGCCGCTCGTGACGACCTCGACGTAGTTGTCGAGCCCGACCCACGGCGCCTCGCCCGAGACGAAGGTCCGCACGGTGTAGTCCTGCGACCCCATCACGAGGTTCTTGACGATCGGGTACCCGAAGAACACGAGCACGTACGCGATCGCGGGCACGAGGAACAGCCACTGGGCGGTCCGCTCGCGCATCCGGGCGCGGCTGCGCCGACGGTCGGCGCCGCGACCGGGCGCGACGACGGGCGCCGGGCCGGCGAGGGTGGTGGTCATCGTCGATCCTTCCTCGGTGACGACGCGCGCGACGTGGGCGTGCGCATCAGTGCTCCGTCGCCCGCTCGAGGGCTTCCGCGGGAGGCTCGCTCCCGGTCAGCGCGAGCTGCTGGGCGGTGTAGATCTGGGTGGCGGCGCCGGGCCAGTCCGGCCCGAGCAGCGCGGTGCGCGACCGGGCGGTCTGCACGGTGTCGACGAACGTCGCCACGACCGGGTTCTCGGCGGCCGCCTCCGCGGCGACCTCGGTGTCCGACGGGACGGCGCCGCGCCCGGTCGCCATCGCGAGCTGGTGCTCGCCGCGGGTCACGCACGCGACGAAGTCGCCGGCCTTCGCCATCTTCTCGGGGTTCCCGGTGCGCGGGACGGTGAACGCCTCGCCGCCGAGCGGCGCCTCGAGCGTGTCCCCCGCCTCCGGGACGGGCAGCGGGACGGCGGCGTAGTCGAGGCCCTCGGCCGCCTCGAGCGCGGGCATGTTCCACGGCCCGTTGACCATCATGGCGGCCTTGCCCGCGATGAACTGGTCGTTGACGTCGTTCTGCGTCCAGTTGACGACGCTCGACGACGCGTACCCGTCCTGCACGAGGCCGTTGACGAAGGAGAGCGCCTCGACCGCCTGGGGCGACGTCAGGTCGTCCTCGTCCGCCCCGTTGCTCCACAGGTAGGGCAGGAACTGCCAGGTGCCCTCGAAGGTGTTGGCGGCGCTGAACGCGAGGCCGTAGCGCCCGTCGGTGGTCAGCGCCTCGGCGGCCGCGCGCAGCTCGTCCCACGTGGTGGGCGGCTCGATCCCCGCCTCGGCGAGCGCGTCGACGTCGTAGAACAGCCCGACCGTGTTGACGACGGGCGCGATGCCGTACAGGTCGCCGTCGTAGGTGCCCGCGTCGACGACGCCCTGCGGGAACCCGTCGCCCGGGATGCCGTAGTCGGTCAGCGGGCTGAGCGCGCCGGACGACGCGATCTGCTGCACGTCGGGGTTGTCGAGCATCAGGACGTCGGGGAGCGTGTCGGACGACGCCTGCTGCAGGACGGTCGCGATGAGCCCGGAGCCCGCCACGTGGTTGGCCTGCACCTTCATGCCGACCTCGGCGGCGCAGGCGTCGTAGACCTCCTGGTAGACGGGCGCGCTGGTGTCGGACAGCGTGTCGGTCACGATCAGCGTGCCGTCGTCCGCACGGGCACCGCCGCTGCAGGCCGACAGCCCCAGGACGACGACGGCGGCCGACGCCGCGCCGACGGCGGTGTGGGTTCGTCGCACAGTCGTAGCTCCTTCGCTCGGTTCACGTGACGGCGAGGTTAGGCACGACCCGGCGAGGCTGTCAAAGCGCTTTACCAATCTCGTCCGGCTGTGTGATCATCGATCCGCACCACCGATCCCGAGCCCTGTTCCCGACCTGTTCCCGACGTGAGGAGTGCCCCGTGGTGACCATGCAGGACGTGGCCGACCGGGCCGGCGTCTCCCTGACGACCGTGTCGTTCGTCGTCAACGGGACCAAGCGCGTGGCCCCGGCGACGCGCACCCGCGTCGAGGACGCGATGGCCGACCTGGGGTACCGCCGCAACGTGCTCGCCCGGGCCCTGGCGAGCCGCCGCAGCCACATCGTGGCGCTGGTCTTCCCCGCCCTGCAGCACCGCCTCGGCAGCACCGCGCTGAGCATCGTCACCGCCGCCGCGAGCGCCGCGACCGAGCGCGGCTTCAACGTCGTGCTCTGGCCGGTCGACGACGTCGCCCAGCTCGACGACTACCTGTCCGGCGGGCTCGTCGACGGCGTCCTGCTCATGGAGGTCACCGCCGACGACCCGCGCGTCGCGCTGCTCGCGGAGCGCGCGGTGCCCTTCGGGCTGATCGGCCGGACCGAGGACACGACCGGGCTGTCGTACGTCGACATGGACTTCGCCGGCATGGTCGCCACGGGGCTCGACCACCTCACCGACCTCGGCCACCGCCGGGTGGCGCTGTTCCTCGGCGAGCCGGGCGGCCCCTCCGGCTCCGCATGGTCGGGCTACGGGCCGGTCGTCCGCACCGCGCGGGCCTACGAGGCGGAGGCGGCCCGCCGCGGCCTCGACCCGGTCGTCGTCCGCGGCGGCCAGGACCCGCGCTCGGGCCGGCAGGCCGCCACCGCCCTGGTCGCCGACCACCCCGACGTCACGGCCGTCCTCGTCCTCAACGAGGCGGCGCTGTCCGGGTTCGTGAACGGGCTCGTCGCGGCCGGGCGCGCCGTCCCCGACGACGTCTCCGTCCTCGCGCTCGCGACCTCCGCGGCGGACCTGGCCACGGCCGACCCCGCCGTCAGCGCCGTCGTCGCGCCCGGCGCCGAGCTCGGCGCCCGCAGCGTCCAGGGCCTCGTCGACCGCCTCGCCGACCCGTCCGCCGCCCCCACCCACGACCTCTTGCCCGGCACGCTCCGGCTCGTCGGCTCCACCGCCGACGCCCGCTGAGACCGGTCGGCGCGCCCCGCACCACCCGCACCACGGAAGGCCCTCCCCCATGAAGTTCACCGACGGTTTCTGGCACGCCCGCCCCGGCGTCGCGATCCACTACGCCCGCGAGGTGGACCGGGTCGCCGCCGACGGCGCGCGCCTGCGCTCCGTCGCGCCGACCAAGGTCGTGCGGCACCGCGGCGACACCCTGAACAACCCGGTCATCACGACCACCGTGTCGTCGCCGATGGAGAACGTCGTGCGGGTGCAGCACGTCCACCACAAGGGCCGCCAGGAGCCCCGCCGCTTCGAGCTGGACCTGCTCGACGGCATCGGCGAGGCGAAGGTCGTCGACGGCCAGGGCACGCTCACCACCGGCGACCTGAGCGTGCAGCTGTCCGTCGGGAAGTCCTGGGAGCTGTCGTTCCACGCCGGCGGGCGCCGCCTCACCGGGTCGAGCGGCAAGTCGGCCGCGTGGGCCGACGTCGCCCCCGACGCCTCCGTCGACCACGGCCCGATCGAGCTGCGCCGCGACGGGCGCACCAGCTACGTGTTCGACCAGCTCGACCTGGGCGTGGGCGAGCTCGTCTACGGCCTCGGCGAGCGCTTCGGCCCGGTGGTGAAGAACGGCCAGACGGTCGACATCTGGAACTACGACGGCGGCACGTCGAGCGAGCAGGCGTACAAGAACGTGCCGTTCTACCTGACCACCGGCGGCTACGGCGTCTTCGTCAACGACCCCGGCCACGTCTCGTTCGAGGTGGGCTCCGAGGCCGTCGAGCGGGTGCAGTTCTCCGTGCTCGGCGAGGCGCTCGACTACTTCGTCGTCTACGGGCCGGACCCGAAGACGATCCTCCAGCGCTACACCGCGCTCACGGGCCGCCCCGCCGAGATCCCCGCCTGGACGTACGGGCTCTGGCTGTCGACGAGCTTCACCACGGACTACGACGAGGCCACGGTCAGCTCGTTCATCGACGGGATGGCGGAGCGGGACATCCCGCTGAGCCTGTTCCACTTCGACTGCTTCTGGATGCGCGAGTTCAACTGGTGCGACTTCGAGTGGGACGCGCGCACCTTCCCCGACCCGGAGGGCATGCTGGCCCGTCTCCACGACCGCGACCTGCGGGTCTGCGTGTGGATCAACCCGTACATCGCCCAGCAGTCGCCCCTCTTCGACGAGGGCATGGCGGCCGGCTACCTCGTGAAGCGCCGGGACGGCTCGGTCTGGCAGTGGGACCGGTGGCAGGGCGGCATGGCCCTGGTGGACTTCACCAACCCGGACGCCGCCTCCTGGTACAAGGACAAGCTGCGCGTGCTCGTGCGCCAGGGCGTCGACGCGTTCAAGACCGACTTCGGCGAGCGGATCCCGGTGGACGTCGAGTACTTCGACGGCTCCGACCCGGAGCGGATGCACAACTACTACACGCACCTCTACAACGAGGCGGTGCACGAGGTGCTCGCCGAGGAGCGCGGCACCGGCGAGGCCGTGCTGTTCGCCCGGTCGGCCACCGCCGGCGGGCAGCAGTTCCCGGTGCACTGGGGCGGCGACTCCACGGCGTCGTACGTGTCGATGGCCGAGTCGTTGCGCGGCGGCCTGTCGCTCGCGTACAGCGGGTTCGGCTACTGGAGCCACGACATCGGCGGCTTCGAGATGACGCCGGACGCCGGCGTGTTCAAGCGCTGGACGGCGTTCGGCCTGTTCTCCAGCCACAGCCGCATGCACGGCAGCGGGTCCTACCGCGTGCCGTGGATGTTCGGCGAGGACGAGTCCGACCCGACGAGCGCCGTCGCCGTGACCCGCACGTTCGCGCGGTTCAAGAACCGGCTCGCGCCCTACCTCGTCGCCACCGGGCACGAGGCGCACCGGTCGGGCACGCCGATGATGCGGCCCATGCTGCTGGAGTTCCCCGACGACCCCGCGGTGCCGCACCTGGACCGCCAGTACATGCTCGGGTCCGACCTGCTCGTGGCGCCGGTGTTCAACGCCGAGGGCGACGTCGACCTCTACCTGCCCGACGGCGAGTGGGCCGGCCTCCTCACCGGCGAGCGCGTCGCCGGCGGCCGCTGGGTGCGGGAGAACCACGGCTTCGACTCCCTGCCCGTCTACGTGCGCGCCGGCGGCGTCGTCCCCCTGAGCGCCCACGAGGAGCGCCCGGACGCCGACCACCTCGACGGGCTGACGCTGCTCGTGCACCCCGGCACCGACGGCTGGTCGCGGACCGTCGAGGTCGACGGCGCCGACGGCGAGGCCGTGGCGTTCACCGTCCGGCGCGACGGCGACGAGGTCGTCGTCGAGTCGGCCCTCGGGGCGGGCTGGTCGGTCGAGGTCGCGGGCGGCGCCCGCGCGCAGGCCGCGGACGGCGTCGCCCGGGTCGCGGCATGAGCGGCGCGACGTC
>JADHZE010000086.1 GCA_026934365.1 Isoptericola sp. QY 916
CCCCGAGCCGTCGGGCGCCGTCCGCGTAGCCGGCGACGACGGCCGCCGGGTGCGCCCAGCCGTCCCGGGGCGCGAACGCGGCGCCCGCGTAGGCGGTCGCGGACAGGTAGGGGTTGAGGCGGCGGGCCTCGGCGACGGCGAGCAGGCGGCTGTCGACGCCGAGGTCGTTCTGCATCGCCACCGACCGGCCGAACAGCGCGACGTCGTCGTCGGTGGGCAGCGCGAACAGGTATCCCGTCTGCCGCAGCCCGATGTCACCGCCGGGCCGGCGCCGGAAGTCCTCGAACAGCTCGAGGCTGCGGTGGCCCAGCGCCACGTTCGCCGGGTCGGAGAACTGCGCGCGCACGCCCCCGATCGGCTTGCCCGAGCTCCCGCCGCCGAGCTCCCCGGACTCGAGGAGCACGACGTGGGATCCCGCCTCCGCGAGGTGGAACGCGACGGACGTCCCCATCACCCCGCCGCCGACCACGACCACGTCCGCGCGCGACGGCACCGCCTGGGACCGCTCCACCCGACCTCCTCGTCGACGCCTCCGGCGCGCGCGTCACCGCGCCGCCGTGCCTGCGCCCATCGTGGACCCCGAGGAGCGTCCAGGACCATCGAAGATTCGTCGTCGGAACCGTCCAGGATCTCTGCACGGTTGTAGCCTGGCCAGATGGACACCGGTGCGGCCGAACCGCCGGGACGCGACCTGCCGTGGTCGGGCCTGCGCGCGCTGCGCGCGCTCGCCGACCACCGCACGATGACCTCCGCCGCGGCGGCGCTGGGCTACACGACCGGCGCCGTCTCGCACCAGCTGGCGGCGCTCGCCCGGGCGGTGGGCACCGAGGTCGTCCGGCCGCACGGCCGCGGGGTCGCGCTCACCGAGGCGGGGCTCGCGCTCGCCGAGCGTGCCGAAGCCCTCCTGGCGGCCCAGCGCGACGCCGTCGACTCGGCCCGCGCGGCGAGCGGCGACGCGTCGGGCACCGTGCGCGTCGGCGCCTTCGCGACGGTGGCGGCCAGCCTCCTGCCCCAGCTCGTCGCGCGCGTGGCCGAGTCGCACCCGCGAATCACCCTGGTCGGGATCGAGCTCACCGTCGACGACGTGGCGGGTGCGGTGCGCCGCGGCGACGTCGACCTCGGACTCGGCCTGGACTATCCCGGCGCACCCATCCCCCGGCTCCCGGGAACCACCCTCCGACCTCTGCGGACCGAGCGGTTCGAGCTCGTGTCCACGCCCTCGTCGGACCTGCCCGCCCGCCTCCACCTCGCCGACCTCGCGGACATGCCCTGGATCCTGCCCCCGCTGCCGACCCACTACGGCGCGGCGATGCGGGGCGCCTGCCGTGCGGCCGGGTTCGAGCCCCGCGCCGCGCACGAGGTGAACGACACCTCCACGACGTTGGCCCTGGTGGCGCAGGGGCTCGGCGTGACGCTCGCCACGCCGGTCATGCTCACGCTGCGCCCCGCCCACGACCTGCGCACGACCACCCTGTTCGACCTCGTGGAGCGCGAGATCGTGCTGCTCGAGCCGTCGACGGCGCCTCGCCGTCCCGCGGTCGAGGCGGTGGCCCGCACCATCGAGGCCGTGGTGCACGGGACGGGCCGGTTCACGACCGGCTTGTGACGGGCATCACGGGCGAAGCCGACAACGCGCGTGTATCGGGAATGCGTGCCAACATCGTCGCGATCGCGTCGCCGCACGGGTGGCGCGAAGAGACTGGAGGTCCCCATGCCCGCATGGCTCATCCTCGTTCTGGTCGGCGTCGTCCTCGTGATCCTCGGGGTCGCGACGAGCATCGGCCAGTTCCTGATCTGGCTCGGCGTCATCGTCCTGGTCGCGAGCCTCGTGCTCGGGCTGGTGCGGCGAAGCCGTACCTGAGCGAGCAGCGTCAGGGGGACGCACGAAGGGGCTCGGGGCCGCTGCGGCGGACCCGAGCCCCTTCGGACGTTCCGGCGGGCTCCCGTCAGAACGCGGCGAGGTGCTCCGCGAGGTAGGCGGTGACCTTGGCGAGCGCCACGCGCTCCTGCGCCATGGTGTCGCGGTGGCGGATCGTCACGGCGTCGTCGTCGAGCGTGTCGAAGTCGACGGTGACGCAGAACGGCGTGCCGATCTCGTCCTGGCGACGGTAGCGGCGGCCGATGGCGCCGGCGTCGTCGAAGTCGACGTTCCAGTTCTGGCGCAGCTCCGCGGCGAGGTCGCGGGCCTTGGGCGACAGGGCCTCGTTGCGGCTCAGCGGCAGGACGGCGGCCTTGACCGGCGCGAGGCGCGGGTCGAGGCGCAGCACGGTGCGCTTGTCGACGCCGCCCTTGGTGTTCGGCGCCTCGTCCTCGGCGTACGCCTCGACGAGGAACGCCATGAGGGAACGGGTCAGGCCCGCGGCCGGCTCGATGACGTACGGCAGCCAGCGCTCGTTCGTCGACTGGTCGAAGAACGACAGGTCCTTGCCGGAGTGCTCCGAGTGGGTCTTGAGGTCGAAGTCGGTGCGGTTCGCGATGCCCTCGAGCTCGCCCCACTCGCTGCCGGTGAAGCCGAAGCGGTACTCGATGTCCACCGTGCGGGTGGAGTAGTGCGAGAGCTTCTCGGCCGGGTGCTCGTACAGGCGCAGGTTCTCCGGGTCGATGCCCAGGTCCGTGTACCAGGACATGCGCGTGTCGATCCAGTACTGGTGCCACTCGGCGTCGGTGCCCGGCGCGACGAAGAACTCCATCTCCATCTGCTCGAACTCGCGCGTGCGGAAGATGAAGTTGCCCGGCGTGATCTCGTTGCGGAACGACTTGCCGATCTGCGCGATGCCGAACGGCGGCTTCTTGCGCGACGCCGCGGCCACGTTGCTGAAGTTCACGAAGATGCCCTGCGCCGTCTCCGGGCGCAGGTAGTGCACGCCGGACTCGTCCTCGACGGGGCCGAGGTACGTCTTGAGCATCATGTTGAAGTCGCGGGGCTCGGTCCACTGACCGCGGGTGCCGCAGTTCGGGCAGGCGATCTCGGCGAGGCCGCCCTCGGGGGCGCGGCCCTTCTTCTCCTCGAACTCCTCGATCATGTGGTCCTCGCGGAACCGCTTGTGGCACGAGAGGCACTCGGTCAGCGGGTCGTTGAACGCGCCGAGGTGGCCGGACGCGTGCCACACCGGGGTGGGCAGGATGACGGCGGAGTCGAGGCCCACGACGTCGTCGCGGCGCGTCATCGCGCGCCACCACTGCTGCTTGATGTTCTCCTTCAGCTCCACGCCGAGGGGCCCGTAGTCCCACGCGGAGCGCGTACCGCCGTAGATCTCGCCGGACTGGAACACGAAACCTCGCCGCTTGGCGAGGGAGACGACGGCGTCGAGCTTGGCGCTGGGGGACGGTGCTGCCACGGATCACTCCTGGGTGTCGGGCCGCCACGTGGCTCGTGGGGCCGGTGCGGGGAACGCCGCCCGGTCGGCACGTCGGGGCCCGACGTCGACCGGCTGCGGTGGCCCCCAGCCTACCGGGGCCGCTCACCGGCCCCGGGCGCCTCAGGCCCCCGCCTCGTCCACGGAGCGCGGCGGCGCACCCGGACCGGCGGCGACCATCCCGGCCGGCACCAGCCACGCGGTGCACTCGGCGACGAACCGGCCCGCGAGCACACCCGGGTCCCGGGCCCACGCCTCCTGCGCCTCCTCGGCGCCGCACCTCATGACCGCGAACCCGCGCACCCGCTCGTCGGCCCCGTCGGCCGGACCCGCCGCGAGCAGCAGGCCGAGGGCGTGCAGGTCGGCGACGGCGGCCAGGTGGGCGTCCTGCACCTGCATCTCCTCGTCCGCGGGCAGCGGTGCCCAGTCGTCCGGGCGCACCAGCCGGACCAGCACCAGCTCATCGAACCGCATCAGGCCCTCCCGCCCCGGCCGCCCCGGCGCGGCCGCTGCCGTCAGGGTACGGATCCCGCCGAGCTCGTCGCGAGGGCGAAAGGGACGCCGTCGGGCGCGACCTTGAGTTGACAACCGTTCTCAACTTCCTGAGAATCGTTCTCATGCTTCGCCGACGCGCGGCCCTCGCCGCCCTGCCCGTCCTCGCCCTGCCCGCCGTGCTGGCGGGCTGCTCCACCGACGACGGCGCCGCCGACGGCACGCTCGAGGTGCTGGCCTCGTTCTACCCGCTGCAGTACGTGGCCGAGCAGGTGGGCGGCGACCTCGTCACGGTCTCCAACCTCACCCCGCCGGCCGCGGAGCCGCACGACCTCGAGCTCTCCCCCGCCCAGGTGCGGGAGATCGGGACGGCGGACCTCGTCGTGTACTCCTCCGGCTTCCAGACGGCGGTCGACGAGGCCGTCGCGACACAGGCGCCGGAGCACGTCGTCGACACCAGCGACGTCGTGACGCTCGAGAAGCACCCCGGCACGCCGACCGACGAGGACGCCGCGGCGGACCACCTCGAGGAGGAGCTGGACGAGCACGCCGACGAGGGCGGCGACGGGCACGACCACGCCGCCGAGGGCGCCATGGACCCGCACTTCTGGCTCGATCCGACGCGGGTGATCGACGTCGGCCACGCCGTCGCCGCGTCGCTCGGCGAGGCGGACCCGGAGCACGCCGCCATGTACGCCGAGAACGCCCGCGCCCTGGAGAAGTCGCTCAAGGACCTGGACGGCGAGTTCGACGCCGGCCTGCAGGAGTGCGCGTCGCGCACGCTCGTCACGTCGCACGAGGCGTTCGGCTACCTCGCGGAGCGCTACGACCTGCAGCAGGTGGGAATCGTCGGCCTCGACCCGGAGGCGGAGCCCTCCCCCGCGCGCCTGCGCGAGGTCGGTGCCATCGTCGAGGAGAACGACGTCAGCACGATCTTCACCGAGACGCTGACCAGCCCCAAGGTGGCCGAGACCCTGGCGAACGACATCGGCGTCACGACCGCCGTCCTCGACCCGCTCGAGGGGCTGTCGGAGGACGCGGCCGAGGCCGGGGACGACTACGTCTCGGTCATGCAGGACAACCTGGCCGCGCTCACCGAAGGGCTCCAGTGCTCATGACCACGCTCGCCACCGACTCCCCGGGCGCCGCGACTCCCCCGCCGCCGCGCGACGCCGCCGTCCCCGCGATCGAGGCCCGTGACGTGCACGTGCGCCTCGGCGCCAGCCCGGTGCTGCGCGGCGTGGACCTCACGGTCCGGCGCGGCGAGGTCGTCGCCCTGCTGGGGGCGAACGGCTCCGGCAAGTCGACGCTGGTGCGCACGCTGGTCGGCGTCCTGCCGACGACGGCGGGCAGCGTGCACCTCTTCGGCCACGCGCTCGGGGACGACGTGCCGTGGTCGCGCGTCGGGTACGTCCCGCAGCGGGTCAGCGCGGCCGCCGGCGTCCCGTCCACGGCCGCGGAGGTCGTGGCCTCGGGCCTGCTGCACGGCCGGCGCCTGCGGCTGCCGCGCGGCTGGCGCGCCCAGGTCCACGAGGCCCTCGAGCTGGTCGGCCTCGCCGACCGCGCCCGCTACGCCACGCACCAGCTCTCGGGCGGCCAGCAGCAGCGCGTCCTCATCGCCCGCGCCCTGGTCCGCAAGCCCGAGCTGCTCGTGCTCGACGAGCCCGTCGCGGGCGTCGACCGGCCCAGCCAGGAGGCCTTCGCCGCCACCATGACCAGGCTCGTGGCCGACGGCATGACCGTGCTGGTCGTCCTGCACGAGCTCGGCGAGCTCGCGCCGCTCGTGCAGCGCTGCGTCGTGCTGCGGCACGGCCGCGTGGTGCACGACGGCGCCCCGCCGACGCCGCAGCCCGGCCACGGCGGCGAGGCCCACGACCACGTGCACCCGCACGCGCACCCCCGCACCGTGCAGCACCCCGAGAACGTGCGCCTGGCGGAGGGGCCCTTCGACCGGCCCGACGACACCGAGGACGAGGTGGCACCGTGAGCGGCCTGTGGGAGATGATCACCGACCCGTTCATGCAGCGCGCGCTCGTCGCTGCCCTGCTGGTCGGCGTCAGCGCGCCCGTCGTCGGCACCTACCTGGTGCAGAAGCGCCTCGCCCTGCTGGGCGACGGCATCGGGCACGTCGCGCTCACCGGCGTCGCGCTCGGCTGGCTGGTCGGCGCGGCGATGGGCCTGGTGCCCGACGACGTCCTCGCCGTCCCCGGCGCGGTGGTCGCCGCCGTCGCGGGCTCCGTCCTCATCGAGGTGGTGCGCCGCCGCGGCCGCACGTCGGGCGACCTGGCGCTCGCCATCCTGTTCTACGGCGGCATCGCCGGCGGCGTCCTGCTCATCGGCCTCGCCGGCGGCTCGTCCGGCAGCCTCATGGCGTACCTGTTCGGCTCCATCTCGTCGGTCACGCTGTCCGACGTCTGGGTCACCGTGGCCCTGTGCGGCCTCATCCTGCTCATCGGCCTCGGGCTGCGCGCGGCCCTGTTCTCGGTGAGCCACGACGAGGAGTTCGCCCAGTCCTCGGGGCTGCCCGTCTGGGCGCTGAACATGGCGGTGGCCGTCCTCGCCGCGCTGACCGTGACCGTCGCGATGCGCGTCGTCGGGCTGCTGCTCGTCTCGGCGCTGATGATCGTGCCGGTCGCGATCGGCCAGCTCGTCACCCGGTCGTTCCGCCGCACGATGCTGGTCGCGTCCGTCGTCGGCGTGGCCGTGTGCGTGACCGGCCTGTCCATCACCTACTGGCACAACGTCTCGCCCGGCGCGCTGATCGTCGTGCTGGCGATCGGCGTCTACGCGGTGGTCGCGGCGCTGCACCCGGTCCTCGCCCGACGCCAGGCCCCCGTCGACCCGCATCCCGACATCCCCGACGACGTCGCCGTCTCCCCGGCCGGAGCCGGCCGGGCCGCCCCTCAGGAGGAGTGCACGCCGTGAACGACACGACCCCGACCGTCCGCACCGCCGCGCCGCCGCGGATGACGCGGCAGCGGGCGGCCGTCGCGGACGCCCTCGGCGACACCGACGAGTTCCGCAGCGCGCAGCAGCTGCACGAGCTGCTGCGCGCCCGCGGCGACGCCGTCGGGCTCGCCACCGTGTACCGGACGCTGCAGGCCCTGGCCGACGGCGGCGACGTCGACGTCCTGCGCAGCGAGGACGGCGAGAGCCTGTACCGCCGCTGCGCCCGCCGCGAGCACCACCACCACCTGGTGTGCCGGTCGTGCGGTCGCGCGGTCGAGATCGACGGGCCGACGGTCGAGCAGTGGGCCGCATCGGTCGGCGCCGCGCACGGCTTCGCCGACATCGAGCACACCGTGGAGCTGTGGGGCACCTGCTCCACCTGCCGGGCGACGGACGACCGGTTGGTCGAATGAGGGCAGGCATACCTCAGTCGGGCACAATGTTCCCGTGCACCTGACCACTCCCACGCTCGCCGCGGCCGCCGAGGAACCCACCGGCGTCTTCACGATCGCCGGGGTGCCGTTCTGGGTCGTGTACGCGGCGGCGTTCGGGATCGTGCTCGTCCGCGCGCAGGCCACCTACTGGGCCGGGCGCGGCGTGGCCCGCGGCACGTCCCGCGGACGGGTCGCCGACGCGCTGGCCCGCCCGGGCGCGGCGGCGGTCATCGAGCGCGTGAACCGCTGGGGCCCGCCCGCGGTGACGCTGTCGTTCTTCACCGTCGGGGTGCAGACCCTCGTCAACCTCGCCGCGGGCTACCTCCGCATGCCTTTCGGGCGCTACCTCGCGGCCCTGCTCGCCGGTTGCGCCGTGTGGGCCGGCATCTGGACGACGGTCGGCACCGCCGCCGTCAACGCCGCGATCGCCGTGGGCCTGCGCCACCCCGTGACGCTCGTCGCGGTCGGCCTCGGCGCGGTGGCCCTGGTCTCCTGGGTGGTCTACCGGCTGACCCGGCGTACCGCCACCGACCAGACGGCCGCCCCCGCGACCGAGGACGCGTCGTGAGCGCGACGACCGCCGCCGTCACCCCCGCCGCCCGGCCCGCGGCGGCTCTCGTCGCCCGCCGTGCCCGCGGCCGTCTGCTGCTGATCGTGGCCGCCCTCGGGGTGCTCGCCCTCGTCGTGCTGGCGAGCCTCGCGCTGGGCGTGCGCGACATCGACGTCGCGACCGTCTGGCAGGCGCTCACCCACCCGGTCGCGGGGAACGTCGACCACGACGTCGTGCGCGACCAGCGCGTGCCCCGGACGCTGATCGGGCTCGCCGCCGGCGCGGCGCTCGGCATCGCGGGCACCCTCGTGCAGGGCGTCACGCGCAACCCGATCGCCGACCCGGGCCTGCTCGGCCTCAACTCGGGGGCGTCGCTCGCCGTCGTGATCGCCGTGTCGATGCTGGGCGTGGCCTCCCCGCTCGGCTTCGTCTGGTTCGCGTTCGCGGGCACCGCCGCCGCCGCGCTGCTGGTCTTCTCCATCGGCGCGGGCCAGCCGGTCAAGCTCGCCCTCGTCGGAGCGACCGTCACCGCGCTCATCACACCCCTGATCACCCTGGTGCTGCTGCGCGACCCCGAGGCCTTCAACATGTACCGCTTCTGGGCGGTGGGCTCCCTCACCGGGCGTGGCACCGAGACGCTGTCGGTGCTGTGGCCCTTCGTCGTCGTCGGCATCGCGCTCGCGGGGGCGCTCGCGCACCGGCTCTCCATGCTCGCGCTCGGCGACGACGTCGCCTCCGCGCTCGGTCAGCGCGTGGGGGTGACGCGAGGCCTCACGGCGGTCGCCGTCATCCTGCTCGCCGGCACGGCGACGGCGCTGGCCGGCCCGATCGCCCTCGTCGGGCTGGCGGTGCCGCATGCCGCCCGCCGTCTGGTCGGCACCGACTACCGCTGGATCGTGCCGCTGACGGCCGTCCTCGGCCCCGTCATGCTGCTGGGGGCCGACGTCATCGGGCGGCTCGTGCTGCCGCACTCCGAGCTCGAGGCCGGCGTCGTCGCCGCCGCGATCGGCGCCCCCGTGCTCGTGGCCGTGGCCCGCGGCCGGACCGTGGCGGGGGTATGAGATGACCGCCGACCTCGTCGCCCGCCCCGCGGACCCCGACGCCCCCGGCGCCCCCGCCGACCCCGTCGTCGCCCTGCGCCGCCGCCGCCGACGGCGGCTCACCCTCGTGGTCGCGTCGCTCCTCGTCCTGCTCGTGGCGTTCGCCACCCTCGCCCTCACGCTCGGCGAGGCCTCGCTCGCGCCCGGCCGCGCCCTGGCGGCGCTGTTCGGCGTCGGCTCGGACGGCGACCTGTTCGTCGTGCAGCGCCTGCGGCTGCCCCGCATCGAGACCGCGATCCTCGCGGGCGCGTCCTTCGGGCTGGCGGGCGCCATGTTCCAGACGACGCTGCGCAACCCGCTCGCCAGCCCCGACATCCTCGGCATCGCGAGCGGCGCCAGCCTCGGCGCCGTCACGGCGATGCTCGTCCTCGGCCTCACCGGGCTCGCCGTGTCCGGGGCGGCGTTCGTCGGCGCCCTGCTCGTCGCGCTCGCCATCTGGCTGTTCGCGTGGCGCCAGGGCCTGCACTCGATCCGCTTCGTCCTGGTGGGCGTCGGCTTCGCCTACCTGTGCTCGTCGCTGCTCGCCTGGCTGCTGGCGAGCGTCGAGATCCGTGCCGCCCAGTCGGCGCTCGTGTGGACGGTCGGGAGCGTGGCCGACGTGCGCGGCGCGGACCTCGTGACGTTCGCCGCGGCCGCCCTGGTGCTCGGCGCCGGGATCGCCGCCGTCTCGCGGTGGCAGGGGCCGCTCGCGCTCGGCGACGACAACGCGCGCGTCCTCGGCGTCCCCGTCGACGCCGCCCGCGTGACGTCGCTGCTGCTGGCCGTCGGCCTGGTGGGGGTCGCGACGTCGTTCGTCGGCCCGCTCGCCTTCGTGGCCCTCGTGGCCCCCGCGATCGCGCGCCGCCTGCTGTCCGACGGCGGGGCGGCGCTCGCCGTCTCGGTGCTCACCGGCGCCGTCCTCGTGCTCGCGGCGGACGTCGTCGGCCAGCACCTGCTGTTCGGACTCGAGGCGCCCACCGGCATCGTGACCGGCCTCATCGGCGCCCCCTACCTCCTGTGGCTCCTGGCCACCGATCGAAGGAAGAGGCTCGCATGACCGACGTGCACCGGCACCCCGCGCCGCCCGCGCGTCCCGACGCGACGCCGGACCCGTCCCAGGGCACGACGGGGAAGGCGGCGGACGTCACGCTGCGCGCCCACGGCGTGAGCCTCGGCTACGACGGGCGCCGCGTGATCGACGGTCTCGACCTGGAGCTCCCCGCCGGCCGCGTGACGGCGATCGTGGGCCCCAACGCCTGCGGCAAGTCGACGCTGCTGCGCGGCCTGGCCCGGCTGCACCCGCTCGACGGCGGCCGCGTGACGCTGGGTGGCGAGGACGTCGGCGGGCTGTCGCGCAAGGAGCTGGCGAAGCGGGTCGGTGTGCTGCCGCAGTCGTCGATCGCCCCCGACGGCGTCCGCGTCGCGGAGCTCGTGGGCCGCGGCCGGTACCCCCACCAGGGCTGGTTCGGCCGGCACAGCTCCACCGACGACGGCGCGGTGCTGCGCGCCCTCGAGGCCACCGGGGTCGCCGACCTCGCCGACCGGCCCGTCGCCGAGCTGTCGGGGGGCCAGCGCCAGCGCGTGTGGATCGCGATGGTGCTGGCGCAGGAGACCGACGTCGTCCTGCTCGACGAGCCCACGACCTACCTCGACCTCGCCCACCAGGTCGACCTGCTCGACCTGCTGACCGAGCTGAACCGCACCCGCGGCACCACCGTCGTCATGGTGCTGCACGAGCTCAACCTCGCCGCCCGCTACGCCGACCACCTGGTGGTGATGAGCGGTGGGCAGGTCGTGGCCGAGGGACGCCCCGGCGACGTCCTCACCGCCGCGTCGGTGCGCGCGGCGTTCGGCCTGCGGGCGCAGGTCGTGCCGGACCCGGTGTCGGGAACGCCACTCGTCGTCCCCCTCGGACGGACGCACGACGGCACCACGAGATAGGTTAGGCTCGCCTCACCTACTGTTCCTCTCGCGCCGCCGGCGCGAGCACACCGAGGAGAACCCGTGCGTCTTCGCCGACCTCTCACCGCTGCCGCCGCCCTCGCGGCGACGGCCGCCCTGACCCTCGCCGGCTGCGCGTCCGACGACGCCCCGGAGAGCGACCAGTCGGCCGCCTCGGGCAACGTCCGGTCCGAGCCCACCGACGAGTTCCCGATCACGATCGAGCACGCGCTCGGCGAGACGGTGATCGAGAAGGCGCCGCAGCGCGTCGCCACCTGGGGCTGGGGCTCCACCGAGGCCGCCATCGCGGCGGGCGTCTACCCGGTCGCGGTCGCCGAGCAGATCTACACCGTCGGCGAGGACGCGCTGCTGCCGTGGGTCGAGGACGCCTACGACGAGGAGGGCGTGGACAAGCCCGCCATCCTGTCCGACCCCGAGGGCGGCGCGACGGTGCCCTACGAGGAGTTCGTCGAGGCGAAGCCCGACCTCATCGTGGCGCCCTACTCCGGGCTCACCCAGGAGCAGTACGACGTGCTGAGCGACATCGCCCCCGTCGTCGCCTACCCCGACGCCCCGTGGACCACGACGTGGCAGGACACGATCACGCTCACGGCCCAGGCGCTCGGTCGCTCGGACGCCGGCACCCAGGTGCTCGGCGACATCGACGACTTCGTCGCCGAGAAGGCTGCCGAGCACCCCGAGTTCAACGGCAAGACGTTCGCGGCGATCTACGACGACCCGACGAAGGGCATCGTCTCCGTGTACACGCCGAACGACCCGCGGACCGTGTTCCTCGAGGGCCTGGGCGTGAAGAACGCGCCCTCGGTCACGGAGCTCGACACGTCGAACGGCAGCTTCTACTACGACCTGTCCTACGAGGAGCTCGACAAGCTCGACTCGGACTTCGTCATCTCCTACTCGGCCAGCGAGGAGGCGGCCCAGGCCTTCGACGACAACAAGGACCTCCAGGCGCTCCCCGCGGTCAAGGACGGGAAGGTCGTGAAGGTCGTCGGCACCGCGGAGGTGTCGGCCGTGTCGCCGCCCACCGCCCTGTCGGTGTACTGGGAGAACGGCCTGCCGGCCCTCGTCGACTCCATGGCCGAGGTGCTCGGCGACTGACTGCCGGCCACGCATGCCACGAACCCCCGTACGGTCCTCGCGACCGGGCGGGGGTTCGTCCTGAGATCAGTCGGCGTCGGGGGTGTCGACGGCGCCGCCGTAGCGACGGTCGCGGCGGGCGAACTCCTCCACCGCGCGCCAGAGGTGCCGCCGGTCGACGTCCGGCCACGGCTCCGGCAGGAAGACCATCTCCGCGTACGCCGCCTGCCAGATCATGAAGTTCGAGGTGCGCTGCTCCCCCGACGAGCGCAGGAACAGGTCGACGTCCGGCAGGTCCGGCTCGTCGAGGTACTTCTGGATCGTCTTCTCGGAGACGCGCGCCGGGTTGAGCTTCCCGGCGGCGGCGTCACGGGCGATCGCCGCCGCGGCGTCGGCGATCTCCGCCCGCCCGCCGTAGTTGACGCACATCGTCAGGGTGCAGCGGTCGTTCTCCTTGGTCATCTCCTCGGCGACCTGCAGCTCCTTGATCACCGACCCCCACAGCTTCGGCCGACGCCCCGCCCAGCGGATGCGCACGCCCCACGACGACATCTCGTCGCGGCGCCGCCGGATGACGTCGCGGTTGAAGTTCATGAGGAACTTGACCTCGTCCGGCGACCGCTTCCAGTTCTCGGTGCTGAACGCGTACGCGGAGACGTGCTTGACGCCGATCTGCACCGCGCCGGCCACGACGTCGAGCAGCGACTTCTCCCCCTGCTTGTGCCCCTCCACGCGAGGCAGCCCGCGCGCGTTGGCCCACCGGCCGTTGCCGTCCATGACGATCGCCACGTGGTTCGGCACGAACTGCGCCGGGATTCTCGGCGGCGTCGCCCCCGAGGGGTGCGGGTAGGGCTCGGCGTACTCGCCGGACGAACGGGGCATCGGGCCTCTCTCTCGATCGGTGCGCGGGGGTCGGGCGCGCGGGGTCAGGCGCGCTCGATCATGCGGAGCGAGCGCAGGGTGCGCTCCAGGTAGTACTGGGAGTAGGCCGCGACGAGGCCCGAGGCCTCGGTGCGGTGGCGCGCCTCGGAGGCGTCCGCCGTCTCCCAGTCCCCGCCGAGCAGCGCGCCGAGCAGCGAGAACGTCTCCGGCGCGGGGGCGGTGGAGCCGGGCGGGCGGCAGCGGGAGCACACCGCCCCGCCCTGGCCCACGGAGAACGCGTGGTGCGGCCCCGGCTCGCCGCAGCGGGCGCAGTCGGTGAACGACGGCGCCCAGCCGGCCACGGCGAGCCCGCGCAGCAGGTACGAGTCGAGCACCAGCCCCGGCGCGTGGGCGCGCTCGGCGAGCGCCCGGAGCGCGCCGGCGAGCAGCCAGTACTGCTGCACGGCGGGCTCGTGCTCCGCGGCGACCAGGCGGTCGGCGGCCTCGAGCATCGCCGCGCCGGAGGTGTACAGCGCGTAGTCCTCGCAGATCGCGCGGGCGTACGGCCCGATCGTCTCGACCTGCGTCACGGTGTCGAGGTTGCGGCCGGAGTGCAGCTGCACGTCCACGGCCATGAACGGCTCCAGCCGGGCCCCGAAACGCGACGACGTGCGCCGGACCCCGCGACCGACCCCCCGCACCTTGCCGTGCTCGCGGGTGAGGAACGTGACGATCCGGTCGGCCTCGCCCAGCTTGTGGGTGCGCAGCACGATCGCGTCGTCTCGGTACAGGGGCACGGGCTCATTCTCTCAGTCCCCACCCACGAAAGCTGTCAGGACCAGCGCCACGCGGACATGGCGCCGGTCCTGACAGCTCGCGGGACAGGTCAGCCGCGGGCGGCGCGGTTCACGGCCGACACGATCGCCTTGAGGGACGCCGTCGTGATGGACGGGTCGATGCCGACGCCCCACAGGACGTCGTCGCCCACCTGGCACTCGACGTAGGCCGCCGCGGTGGCGTCGCCGCCCTCCGACAGCGCGTGCTCCGCGTAGTCGAGCACCCGCACGTCCACACCGACCTTCGAGATCGCGTCCACGAACGCCGCGAGCGGGCCGTTGCCGGTGCCCTCCAGCGTGTGCTCCACGCCCTGGTCGAGGACGTCGACGGCGAGCGCGGTCGCGCCGCCCTCGGCCGAGGTCGACCGGGTCTCCCGCAGGCGCAGGCGACCCCAGGGCTCGAGACCGCGGGCGTCGTGCTCCTCGACGGGCAGGTACTCGTCGCTGAACATCCGCCAGATGTCGGAGCCCGTGACCTCGCTGCCCTCGGTGTCGGTGTAGTGCTGCACCACGCCGGAGAACTCGATCTGCAGGCGGCGCGGCAGGTCCAGCGAGTGCTCGGTGGACAGCAGGTACGCGATACCGCCCTTGCCGGACTGCGAGTTCACGCGGATCACGGCCTCGTACGACCGGCCCACGTCCTTCGGGTCGATCGGCAGGTACGGGACGCCCCAGGTGAGCTCGTCGACCGGCTTGCCCTCCTCCTCCGCGCGGGCACCCATGTGCTCGAAGCCCTTCTTGATCGCGTCCTGGTGGGACCCGGAGAACGCGGTGAAGACCAGGTCGCCCACGTACGGGTGCCGTTCGTGCACCGGGATCTGGTTGCAGTGCTCCACGGTGCGGCGGATGCCGTCGATGTCGGAGAAGTCGATCTGCGGGTCGACGCCCTGGCCGAACAGGTTCATGCCGAGCGTCACCAGGTCGACGTTGCCCGTGCGCTCGCCGTTGCCGAACAGGCAGCCCTCGATGCGGTCGGCGCCGGCCTGGTAGCCGAGCTCGGCGGCGGCGACGGCCGTGCCGCGGTCGTTGTGCGGGTGCAGCGACAGCACGACGTGCTCGCGGAAGGCCAGGTTCCGGTTCATCCACTCGATCGAGTCCGCGTAGACGTTCGGGGTGGCCATCTCGACCGTCGCCGGCAGGTTGATGATCACCGGACGCTCGGCCGTGGGCTCCAGCACCTCCAGCACCTCGTTGCAGATGCGGGCGGCGAACTCGAGCTCGGTGCCGGTGTACGACTCGGGCGAGTACTCGTAGTACACCGTCGTCTCGGGGATGGTCTCCTCGAGCTTGCGGCACAGGCGCGCGCCCTGCAGGGCGATGTCGACGATGCCGTCCATGTCGCTGCGGAAGACGACCTCGCGCTGCAGGATCGACGTCGAGTTGTAGATGTGCACGATCGCCTGCTTGGCGCCCCGGATCGCGTCATAGGTGCGCTCGATGAGGTGATCGCGGCACTGCGTCAGCACCTGGATGACCACGTCGTCGGGGATGCGGCCGGTGTCGATGAGCTGGCGCACGAAGTCGAAGTCCGTCTGCGACGCGGACGGGAAGCCGACCTCGATCTCCTTGTAGCCCATCTGCACGAGCAGGTCGAACATCCGCAGCTTGCGCTCGGCGTCCATCGGCTCGATCAGCGCCTGGTTGCCGTCGCGCAGGTCGACGGCGCACCAGCGGGGGGCCTTCGTGATGCGCTTGTCGGGCCACGTCCGGTCCGGCAGGTCGACGACGATCTGCTCGTGGAACGGGAGGTAGCGCGTGTACGGCATCCCGGAGGGGCGCTGGGGGTTGGCGCCGGCGATGCCCTGGGGGTGATGGTTCTGCATGGTGTCGCGTCCTTCGGTGGGGGCTCGGTGACCCACGTCCCGGGTGGGGTCGTCGGTCATGACCTGTCGGCCGGCGCGCCACAACCTCCGCGACGGGGGTCCGGCCTTAGAGGGCCCCGCCGCGGCACCGAAGGAGAAGGCTCACCGTGCGCTGCACGCTGCCACCGTACACCTTCGTCAGGGCGTCGCCTGAGGCGTCCAGGATCCGACCGGACGCCCGCCTTGCCGCAGCGTATTGACCTAGCGCCGGGAGCGCAGCGCGGCGTCCACGGCCGGGTCGCCGAGGGCCCCGAGCCAGTCCAGGAGCGCCGGGTAGGTCGACGGGTTCGCGGCCACGTACGAGCGCAGGTGGGGTGCCTCCGCCGAGATCCGCGCGAGGTCCGCGAGCGGCGTGGACGGGTCCATCGCCTGGGCCACGGACCAGCCCGGCGCCTGGACGGGTGCCGTCCGTGCGGGTGCCGCCTGCACGGGCGGGAGCACCTGCGTGGAGTCCGGCGCCCGGGCGGCCCGCACGGGCGCGATCTGCTGGGTGGCGTCGAGCGGCCGGGCCTCGGGGCGTGTCGCGACCGGGGCGGACCGGGGCGCCCTGCCCACGGGCTCTTCTGCAGGAGCGACCGGGTACGCCCCGGTGCTGGACGACACCTCGGCGGCCTCGGGGCGGCCCGCCGTCGCGGACTCGGCCCGGGGCTGGGCCGGGGTCTCGGACACGGCGTCGGACGCAGCGACCGACGGTGCGTCCTCCGACGGCCCGGACGGGGCGGGCTCGGGCGTCTCGGGCTCCGACGCGACGAGCGCGCGGACGGACGGCGGCACGAGCAGGACGGCGAGCGCGACGGCCGGCAGGCCGAACGCCACCAGCAGCTCCTCGACGTTGGACTGCGTGCCGAGGCCGGCGCGCGCGACGACGATCACCAGGCCGAGCACCACGACGACGCACGTGGCGCCGACGGCGGTGGCGTGCCCGGCGCGCGGGTCGCGCGCGAGCGCGCGCCGCGCGGCGACCGCCACCCCGACCATCAGCACGCCCACGACGAGCCTCAGGACGCGCCCCACGCTCACGCCGTCCGCCACGACCAGCAGCAGCGCGACGAGGGCGACGAACGCGGCGACCAGCGCGACGAGGCCCAGGGCCCGCAGCGCGACGGCCACCCAGCGCGCCGCGCGCACGTCGTCGGGCTCGTCGGCCGTGGCCGCGGCGTCGTCGACGATGCGCCGCGCCGTGATCCCCGCGACCACCGGCAGGAGCAGGAGGCCGAGCCGCTGCTCGTGCACGCTCTCGAACCACGGGTCCACGTTGCCCCCGGCGAAGAGCACGAGCTCGAGCGCGACGGCGCCGCCCAGGGCCAGGAGCACGTAGCCGGAGGCGAGGTCGCCCGAGCGCAGGTACGTGCCGACCGTGAACCACAGCACGCCCAGCACCACGAGGGCGTTGAGGAGGCCGACCACGGACACGACCCACGGAGCGCCCTGCACGAGCGCCGCGACCGGGGTCGCGAGCGTGCCGAGCGCGACCACCCCGGCGACGACCGCCGGGGCGTGCGCCCAGCGGGACGCGGCCGCGAGCGCGGCGCCC
>JADHZE010000087.1 GCA_026934365.1 Isoptericola sp. QY 916
TGGACGGGGCCGCAACCGGTTGCGGCCCCGTCCAGGGTTCTCTATCTCGCGCTTGGGGTTCTCTATCTCGCGGAGGGCGGGGGCCAGCCCGTGGGCTCGCCCCACTTCGGCGCGCGGCCGTCGCCGCTGGAGGTGTGCTTGATCCGGCGCTGCACCCAGGGGACGACGTGCGTGCGCGCCCACTGCGCGTTGGCGCGGGCCCGCTCGACGAACGCCTGCGGCGGCAGGGGGTCGAGCGCGACGGCGTAGTCGGGGTCGTCCGGCGCCTGGCCGAGGCCGACGAGCGCGGCGTCGGCGACGCGGCGGTGCCCCTCGGGGGTGAGGTGGATGCGGTCGTCGGCCCACATGCGCAGGTCGAACAGGGGGTCGAGTCCCCACAGGTCCAGCACGTGCGCGCCGTGCTTGCGCGCGATGGTCCAGATGTTCGCGTTGTACTGGCCCACGCGGCCGCGGGTCCAGCTCAGCCCGGCGCCCGCCTTGAAGCCCGTGCCGAGGAGGACGTCGGCGCCCGTCGCGCGGATCGTCGCCACGCCCTGCTCCAGGCGGGCCGAGAGCACGTCGATGTCGGCCTGCGGGCGCAGGATGTCGTTGCCGCCGCCGACGAACGACACCAGGTCGGGCTGCATCTCCAGCGCGACGTCGACCTGCTCGTCCAGGATGTGGCGCAGCAGCCGACCGCGGATGGCGAGGTTCGCGTACTCCATCCCGGGCGCGCCGGCAGCGGTGCGGCGGGTCGACAGTGCGCCGGCGAGCCGGTCGGCCCAACCGCGCTGCTTCGCCGCCGACTCCGTGCCCGCCGGGGCCGGCGTGCCGTCGTCGTACGGGTACGGGTCCCACAGGCCCTCGCTGAACGAGTCGCCGATCGCGACGTAGCGCGTCCACGGGGGGACGGAGGAGGGGGCGGCGCGAGGGGTCGTGCCGTCAGGGGTCGGGGTGGAGTCCTGCGTGGTCACGTCCGCCATTGTGCTCCTCGCGCGGCGGTGGGCGCTCGGGGCGACGACGCCGGACGGCTTGCCGCGCCGTCCTGCGCCGTCAGGCGAGGCGCCAGTCCACCGGCGTCCCGCCCTGCTCCTCGAGCAGCGCGTTTACGCGGGAGAACGGGCGGGACCCGAAGAAGCCGCGGTACGCGGAGAGCGGGCTGGGGTGCGCGCTCTCGACGGTCGGGACGTCGCCCAGCCACGGCTTGAGCGACGCGGCGTCGCGGCCCCACAGGATCGCGACGAGCGGCCCTCCGCGGGCCACGAGCGCCTTGATCGCGGCCTCGGTGACCTGCTCCCACCCCTTGCCGCGGTGCGACGCCGGGGTGCCGGGCCGCACGGTGAGCACGCGGTTGAGCAGCATGACGCCCTGGTCGGCCCAGGGGCGCAGGTCGCCGTTCGACGGCGTCGGCACACCGACGTCCTCGGCGAGCTCGGAGTAGATGTTGACGAGCGACTTGGGCACGGGCCGCACCTGCGGCTGGACGGAGAACGACAGCCCCATGGGGTGTCCGGGCGTGGGGTACGGGTCCTGCCCGACGACGAGCACGCGCACGTCGGCGAGGGGGCGTGAGAACGCGGCGAAGATGTGCGCACCGTCCGGCAGGTACGTGCGTCCCGCGGCGACCTCGGCGCGCAGGAAGTCGCCCATCGCGTGGATCTGCGGCTCGACGTCGGCCAGCGCGGCGGCCCAGTCGGGCGCCATGACCTGGTCGAGCGGCGGCCGCTCCTGCGTCGTCGTGCCGGGGCCGGTCGTCGTCGGGGTGTCCACGCCGCGACGCTAGCGCACCCCGCCCGCGAGTCGTCAGGGCCAAGGGCACGTTGCGATGGTCCTGGCCCGACAGGTCGCGGGATCGCGGCGCGCGGGGCGACGTCGTCGGGACCGGCGCGCGGACGCGCCATACTGGGACGCCATGAGCGAGATCCTGGTCCAGGAGGTCCAGCCGGACCCGGAGGCGTCGGGCACGACGGCGACCGAGTCGTCCGCGGCATCGGCCGCGACGTCGTCGGACGGCGACCTCTCCGACCGCGACCGCGAGATCCTCGCCTTCGAGCGGCAGTGGTGGAAGTACGCCGGGGCGAAGGAGCAGGCGGTGCGCGAGCTGTTCGGCCTGTCGGCGACGCGCTACTACCAGGTGCTGAACGCCCTCATCGACTCGCCGGCGGCGCTCGCCCACGACCCCATGCTCGTCAAGCGGCTGCGCCGGATGCGGTCCACGCGCCAGCGGGCTCGCTCCGCGCGGCGCCTCTCCGACGGTCAGGGCTGACGACGCGCCCGCGACCCGGGCGGACCGGCAGGCCAGGTGCTCGCTGAGAGCGGCCTGGACGGGCGGACGCCCGGAACGGCTACCCTGTCCGCCGTGAGCAAGAGCCATTACCCCTACCCGCCCGACGAGTTCGACGTCCGCGGGCCCGAGGGCACGCCGGTCGGTGTGCATCGTGAGCCGCGCAGCGGGTGGAGCTCGGTGTGGCCGTTCCTGCTGATCGTTGTCGTGTGCGGCGGGCTCGCGGTCGGCATCGTCTCCTTCCTGTCGGACGACGGCGACCCCGCGACGCCCCCTGCCGCCGAGCAGACCGCGGGCGCCGGCGCCGAGCCCGAGGCCTCCGCCTCCGCCGACGCCGAGGGTGAGGAGCCGCCGGCCGACGGCGAGGCGAGCGAGGACCCGGCCGACGAGGAGCCCGGCGACGACGCCTCCGACACGGCGACCGAGCTGCCCGGCGACCCGGCGGCCGCGAACCTCGAGGCGTCCGTCGTCGTCTACAACGACGGTGCGGGCCAGGGCCAGGCCGCGGCCGGTCAGGGCGTCCTCTCGAGCGACGGCGGGTTCGTCGACGTCGCGGCCACGGACGCGCCGGACACGCTGAAGGGCGTCTACGAGGAGACGACCGTCCTGTACGGCGCGGACCGCGCGGACACGGCCAGCGCCGTCGCCGAGGCGCTCGGCGTCGACCCGGCGAACGTGCAGGAGTCCGACGACGTCACGGCCAGCGAGCAGGCCGTCTGGGTGGTCCTCACGTCGCCCGTGGGCTGACCGTCGTCGCACGTCCGGAATCTCGGATGCCGACATTCCGGACATCGGTGCTTCCCTTGCCGCGATCGCCGCTACTAGGCTCCCCCTCACCGTGGGGTGCCTGCCCTGCGGCCGAGTAGCACAAGGAGAGGTACATGGCCCAGGGCACCGTCAAGTGGTTCAACGCGGAGAAGGGGTTCGGGTTCATCACCCCGGCCGCAGGCGGGCAGGACCTGTTCGTCCACTACAGCGCTATCCAGACCGACGGGTACCGCACCCTGGACGAGGGCCAGGGCGTCGAGTTCGAGGTCGGCCAGGGGCAGAAGGGGCCGCAGGCCGAGCAGGTCCGCCCGCTCTGACCGCGCCGTCGGCCACGCCGTCGACCGTGACAGGCCGGCACCCAGGACGCAGGGACGCGTCCGGGGTGCCGGCCTTCGTCGTCCCCGGGTGGTGCACGCCCTCGGCGAACGTCTTGCACTCGCCACCCGAGAGTGCCAATAATGGCTTAGCACTCTCGGTCTGTGAGTGACAGCCGCCTCCCGGGGCGGCGTTCTCCTGGGCCGCGGGTGAAGCATTCGGGTCGTTCGGTGAGACCCTCCGCGTGCGCGTGACCTGAACGCCGCGGGGTGGGTCGTCCGTCGCGGGCGCCGGCCGGCCATCTCAGCCACCAGCGGAGGATCAGTCCCCATGGCCAAGATCATCGCGTTCGACGAGGAAGCTCGTCGGAGCATGGAGCGCGGGCTCAACCAGCTCGCCGACACCGTGAAGGTCACGCTCGGCCCCAAGGGCCGCAACGTCGTCCTGGACAAGAAGTGGGGCGCCCCCACGATCACCAACGACGGTGTCTCCATCGCCAAGGAGATCGACCTCGACGACCCGTACGAGAAGATCGGCGCGGAGCTCGTCAAGGAGGTCGCCAAGAAGACGGACGACGTCGCGGGTGACGGCACCACCACCGCCACCGTGCTCGCCCAGGCGCTCGTCAAGGAGGGCCTGCGGGTCGTCGCCGCCGGCGCCAACCCGATCGCCGTCAAGCGCGGCATCGAGAAGGCCGTCGAGGCCGTCACCGAGCAGCTGCTCAACGCCGCCGTCGACATCGAGACCAAGGAGCAGATCGCCGCCACCGCCGCGATCTCCGCCGGTGACCCCGCGATCGGCGAGCTCATCGCCGAGGCCCTCGACAAGGTGGGCAAGGAAGGCGTCATCACCGTCGAGGAGTCGAACACCTTCGGCCTCGAGCTCGAGCTCACCGAGGGCATGCGCTTCGACAAGGGCTTCCTCGCCCGCTACTTCGAGACGGACCCGGAGCGCCAGGAGGCCGTCCTCGAGGACCCGTACGTCCTGATCGTCGAGTCGAAGATCTCGAACGTCAAGGACATGCTGCCGGTGCTCGACCAGGTCATGAAGTCCGGCCGCTCGCTGCTGATCATCGCCGAGGACGTCGAGGGCGAGGCCCTGGCCACCCTCGTGCTGAACAAGATCCGCGGCACCTTCAAGTCCGTCGCCGTCAAGGCCCCGGGCTTCGGCGACCGCCGCAAGGCCATGCTGCAGGACATCGCGATCCTCACCGGCGGCCAGGTCATCACCGAGACGGTGGGCCTCAAGCTGGAGAACGCGACCCTCGACCTGCTGGGCCAGGCGCGCAAGGTCGTCGTGACCAAGGACGAGACCACGATCGTCGAGGGCTCGGGCGACGCCGAGCTCATCTCGGGCCGCGTCGCCCAGATCCGCTCCGAGATCGAGAAGTCGGACTCCGACTACGACCGCGAGAAGCTGCAGGAGCGCCTCGCCAAGCTGGCCGGCGGCGTCGCCGTCATCAAGGCCGGTGCGGCCACCGAGGTGGAGCTCAAGGAGCGCAAGCACCGCATCGAGGACGCCGTCCGCAACGCCAAGGCCGCGGTCGAGGAGGGCATCGTCGCCGGTGGTGGCGTGGCTCTCATCCAGGCGGGCGCCGCCGCGTTCCCGAAGCTGGAGCTCGAGGGTGACGAGGCGATCGGCGCGCAGATCGTCGCCGCGTCCGTCTCGGCCCCGCTGAAGCAGATCGCGATCAACGCCGGCCTCGAGGGCGGCGTCGTGGCGGAGAAGGTCAAGAACCTCCCCGCCGGCGAGGGCCTCAACGCCGCGACCGGCGTGTACGAGGACCTGCTGGCCGCGGGCGTCAACGACCCGGTCAAGGTCACGCGCTCCGCGCTGCAGAACGCCGCGTCGATCGCCGCGCTGTTCCTCACCACCGAGGCCGTCGTGGCCGACAAGCCGGAGCCGGCCTCGGCCGCGCCCGCCGGCGACGGTGGCATGGGCGGCATGGACTTCTGATCCGGAGTCCGGCCAGAGCCTGACGGTTCGACGACGGGCCCTCACCCTGCGGGGTGGGGGCCCGTCGTGCGTCCGGCGGTTGACACGGCGTCGTGGGTGCCCGGAGGATCCGGGTCGTGCACCGTGAACCTGGGGGCCGCTCATGATCGTCGCCCTGCACTCGGTCCTGCGGCCGGGCGCCGTCGACGACTACCGCGTCGAGCACGCCGCCATCCCCGCCGGCCTCGACGCCGCGTTCGCCCGGGTGGGCATCCATGGGTGGACGATCTGGCGCTCGGGCGAGCGGCTCTTCCACGTCGTCGAATGCGACGACTTCGACGCCGCGATGGCCGCGCTCGACGACGACCCGGCCAACGTGGCCTGGCAGGCGTCGATCGGGCGCTGGGTCGAGGTGTTCCGCGATGCCGACGGCCTGGACGGGTTCGCGCCCCTGGAGCAGGTGTGGTCGCTCGTCGCCCAGCGCGCGGGGACCGCCGTGACGCCCGGACGCGGCTGAGGGCGCCCCGCACGACGCGGGACGCCCCCGTCCGGTTCAGCGGGCCGTGAAGAGCCGCGTGGCCTGGGCCTCGGCGTCCGCGTAGGTGCGCGACGCCGACGACAGGGCCGCCGTCACCGCGTCGAGCGCCGCCTCGACCTGGGTCTGCGTGGCCTGCCACTGACCCATGACTCCCGCGAACTGGGTGGCCGCGCCGCCGTGCCAGCTGGACTGCAGGTCCTGCAGGTGCCGCATCATCGCCCCCACCTCGGAGCGGATCGCCGCCACGGAACCGTTCACCGCCGCGCTCGCCTGCGCCACCCGCTCGCTGTCGACCTCGTACCGCACGTGTCCTCCTTCGTCGCCGTGCCCCCTGCGGGGTTGCCGACGACGACGTTACGGAGGGTGCGGCGCGCGCGGACGCCGTCGTCCACAGGCTGTGGAGAACCGGGCCGGGAGAGGGTCAGGAGGCCGGCTTCTCCTCGAGCAGGCGCCGCTCCTTGAGCAGTCGGTGCAGCTCGCCGTCGAGGTTCTGCCGGGCCGCCTCCTCCCACGCCGCACCCATCGGGCTGAAGTACAGCGACGGGCGCTGCAGCAGCTTGGTGAGCACGCGGACGCGGGCGTCGAGGTAGTCGGGCAGCGGGATGTGCGAGTACTCCGCCCGCACGTTCGCCATGTACGCCTTGTAGCGCTGCGGTTCGGCCGCCAGCATCGCGAGGTCGGCGTCGTTGAGCACCGCCGAGTCGACGTCGTCGGGCAGCGGCTTGTGCCGGTCGATCGAGTCGACGAGCCGCGCGGTGCGCTCCACCGCGGCGTCCGGCAGGCCGAGCTGGGTGAGCTGCGTGCGGGCGAGGTTGGCGCTCACCGTGGTCTGCTCGCCGCCCTGGTTCGCCTGGGCGACCTTGCGCGTCGCGTCGAACACCGCGCCGTGGTACCAGGCCGCGAGGCGCACCAGGTCGGGCTCGTGCGTCTCCTGGGACAGCTCGTCCACGCGGTGGAGGACGTCGGCCAGGTGGCGCAGGTTGTGGAAGTGCCGCTCCGGGGCGGACCACCGGTCGATGAGGTCCTCCCCGACGGAGCGGATCTCCGCGTCGTCGGCGCTCGCTCCCGCACCGTGACAGGTGCGGACGAACGCGGAGAGGAACCACTGGGGCGCGTCGGCGCTCATGACGCCCATCGCAATCAGACCTTCGGTCGTCGGACTCGGACTGTCCTCCTCCTCGTCAGACTACGACCGGGGGGCGACATCGCACCGCGGTCAGGGTGCCGGCCACGCCTGCTGGTCAGCATTCCGGTCAGGTGGAGGAGGACGACGCGCCATCGTAGCCGTCCGCCGACGGGAGAAGAACTCGCACCGTCATCCCGCCGCCGGGCGTCTCGCTCACCGACACGTGGCCCTGGTGCGCGCCGACGATCGCCGCGACGATCGCCATCCCCAGCCCGGAGCCGCCGGACTCCCGGTTCCGCGACGAGTCGGCGCGGTAGAAGCGCTCGAACACGCGGCTCGACTGCTCCGGCGTGATGCCCGGGCCGTGGTCGCGCACCTCGACGACGGCGCCGCCGTCTGGCGCCCGGCCCACCGCCAGCTCGGCCGGCGAGCCGGCCGGTGTGTGCCTCGCCACGTTCCCCACGAGGTTGGTCAGCACCTGGCGCAGGCGGTCACCGTCGCCGGTGACGACGACGCCGGACGGCGCGGGCGCGCCCGGGCCGAGCCCGGTCACCGTGACCTCGCGCGTCGGGTCGAGGGCGTGCAGGTCCTGGGCCGCGTCGCGGGCCATCGCCCCGAGGTCCACGGGCTCGTGGCGCATCGGCCGGCCCTCGTCGAGCCGGGCGAGCACCAGGAGGTCGTTGACCAGCGTGCTCATCCGGCGCGCCGAGTCCTCGATGCGCCCCATGGTGTCGTCCACCTTGGCGGGCGTGTCGAGCGCGCCGAGCCGGTACAGCTCGCCGTAGCCCTTGACCGTCGCCAGCGGCGTGCGGAGCTCGTGGCTCGCGTCGGAGACGAACCGGCGCATGCGACGTTCCGACTCCTCCTGGGCGGAGAACGCGCGCTCGATCTGCGCCAGCATCGTGTTCAGCGACGCGGACAGCGAGCCCACCTCGGTCGACGTCGGGCGCTCGGGGACGCGCTGCGACAGGTCGCCCGCGGCGATCTCCGCCGCCGTCGCCTCGATCCGGCGCAGCGGTCGCAGCGACCGGTGCACCAGCAGGAAGGAGATCGCCCCGCCGAGGATGACGATGCCGAGCGCCGAGAACAGCAGCGAGCGCGTGAGGTAGGCGACCGTGTGCTGCACGTTCGCCAGGGGGTAGGCGACGTACGCCGAGCCGCGTGTGGTGCCGTCGGTGAAGGTCAGGGGTGCCACCCGCCACTGCGTCGGCGTCGTGCCGCCCGAGCCGTCCACGGTGAACGGCGTGCCGTGCCGGTCGTGGACCTCGGTGTACGTCTCGACGGGGATGTCCGGCGTGCCGTAGCGATCGATGTTGGGGTCCCAGCCGATGGGCGGGCTGCTGATCTCACCGGTGTCGTTCCGGATGATGACCACGTAATCCGTCGGGGGCCCGGCGGTCGGTTCGTCCGACTGGTTCAGCGTGAGCTTGGCGACGCCCTCGGCGGACTGCCGCAGCTGCTGGTCCACCTGGTCGACCAGGTACGTCGAGACGACGGTGCGCGTCACGACCGCCGCGAGGATGAGGCCGGCGGCCAGCACGAGCACCGTGATCACGACGAGGCGGGTGAGCAGCGGCAGCCGCTCCAGCCACGTCCAGCGCCCGGACCGGCCGGGCGGCGTCGCGGCGGGCGGGTCGGTCGTGGACCGCGGGTCGGCGGGAAGGGCCCGGCCGTCCGCCGTCGTGCCGGTCACCGGCGGGGTCGTCGCGTCCGCCGTCCCCGGCGCGCCCGGCGTGGGCGCGCTCATCGCGGCGCCTGGGGCGCCCGCAGCAGGTAGCCGACGCCGCGCTTGGTGTGGATGAGCGGCGGCAGCGTGAGGTCGTCGCCGTCGGGACCGGTGACGGTGAGGTTGTCGATCTTGCGGCGCAGGTACGAGATGTAGGACTCGACGATGTTCGCGTCGCCGCCCCAGTCGTACTGCCACACGTGGTCGAGGATCTGCGCCTTGGACAGCACGCGGCCGGCGTTGAGCATGAGGTAGCGCAGCAGCTTGAACTCGGTGGGGGACAGGTCGATCTCGACGCCGGCGCGGCGGACCTCGTGCGAGTCCTCGTCGAGCTCCAGGTCGCCGACGCGCAGGACGGCGTCGTCCTCGGGCTCGCCCGCGTGCGTCCGGCGGAGCACCGCGCGGATGCGCGCCACGACCTCCTCCAGGCTGAACGGCTTCGTGACGTAGTCGTCCCCGCCGACGGTGAGCCCCTGCACCTTGTCCTGCGTGTCGTCGCGGGCGGTGAGGAACAGCACGGGGGTGTGCCGGCCGGTGGAGCGCATGCGGCGGGTCACGGTGAAGCCGTCCATGTCGGGCAGCATCACGTCGAGCACGACGAGGTCGGGCTCGACGTCGCGGACGAGCTGCAGCGCCCCGTTCCCGTCACCGGCGGCGTGGACCTCGAACCCGGCGAAACGCAGGGACGTGGACAGCAGCTCGCGGATGTTGGGCTCGTCGTCCACGACGACGAGACGTGCCTCGGGTGCGCTCATGTCCTCAGTGTGCGACCGGGGTCTGAGCGTTGCCTGGGAAGGGGCTCGGACGGTGCTGGTGCCGTCAGGTCCAGCGCCAGACCTTCGCCGGGCGCCCGCGGCCACCGTGCGCCAGGCCGGCCTCCACGAGGCCGGGGAGCCGCGCCAGGTCGCGGTTCAGGTTGCCGCGGTGCACGCGACCCGTGAGCTGCTCCGTGATCGCGACGGCGTCGGTGGCGGTGAGCTCGGGCCCCGTCAGCGCGCGCGTGAGGCCCAGGTCGCGCCAGAGCATCCCGGCGACGAGCTCGCGGCTCGCCGCCAGGATCTGGTCGTGGTCGAACGCGAGGTGCGGGGCGTCGTCGACCGGGAACCACGGCCCGCCGGGCGCGGGCGCGCCGAAGGGGGACCACGCCGCCCACATGGCGACGGACAGGGACGGCCCGCGGGGGTCGCGGGTCGGCTCGTCGAACGTGCGCAGCTGGCCGAGCGCCCCCGGCGCCGTCGGTACGGCCACCTTGTCGAGGGCCCGGGCCGCGGCGTCCACGAGGCGCTCCCCGCTGTGCACGACGACCCCCGGGAGGGCGATCTCGCCGCGGTACGGGTCCTGCGGGCGCTCGGGGGCGGCGAAGAGGACGCGTCGCGCGGCCCGGTCGTAGGTCAGGGCGACCACGTCGACGGAGACGACGCTGAAGATGTCGGGCGGGGTCATGCTGATCATGCTGCCCTGCTCGCGGGCCCGTCCCCGACACGCGGCGAGCGGTCGGTGCGGCGCGGGCCGTCCGCCGTCAGGACGACGGGGGCCCCGACGGCGTCCTCGACGAGCCGGAGGACCGCGGCGGGGTCGTCGGGCAGCGGGGCGAGGTCGGGGAGGGCGCTCGCCGCCGCCGCGGTGAGCCGCTCGGCGCGGGCGAGGTCCGGGTGCGCGGCGAACGTGAGGGGCTGCCTGTCCCCGCCCCAGGAGCCGGCGACCTGGAGCGGGGTCCCCGCGGCCGCGGCGGCGGCGATCGCGTCGAGATGGCTGACGGCGACCCCGTCGAGGCGCCCCGCGACCCGCGAGGCGTAGCGCAGGGCGGGCAGGTCGAGGTGCCCCGTGCGCCACCCGCCCTGGTAGCGGCCCTCCCGGTTGTCCGGCTCGGGCAGGACCAGGCCGGCGTCCTCGGTCGGCATGGGGCCCGCGCCGTGCCGTGTCGAGTAGGTCCGGGTCAGCCCGAGCACGAACGGGCGGTGGCCGGCGGCCTCGAGCTCACGGACCAGGTGGCGGGGCGTCACCGTCGACCAGGTGGTGTGCGGGTGGAAGCCGTGCCACTCGTCGAGGAGCAGGCCCTGGCTGCCCTCGAAGAGCACCGTGCCGGCGCCGAGCGCGTCCCCGAGCCGGCGGTCGATGTCGTCGGTGATCTCGACGTCGCCGGCGATCGCGCACAGCAGCGACGCCATCTCCGACACGGACGGGTGCGCCACGTCCCCGTCGTCGACCGACTCGAGCAGGGGAGCGGCGTACCGGGCGAGCGCGTCGAGCGCGGCGACCGTGCGACGCCGGTCGCGCAGGGTCGCGAGCGTCGGGGCGGACCCGCGCGGTGCGGCGGCCGGGGCGGTGAAGTTCCCGACGGCGTCGCCGGCCCGCGCGCGGGCGCGCACGGCGAGGTCGTAGGCCACGGTCTCGCCGATGCCGAGGCCCGTCGAGCCGTGCCGGCCCGCGCCGCGCGCGAGCTCCCGCGCCCGGTTCATGGCCGCGTGGACCGGCGTCGTGACGAGGCACCGGGCGTCGGCGACGACCAGGCCGAGGGGGTCGTGGACGCCCTGACCCTCGAGCGCGTGCGCCTCGGCCGCGAGCAGCACCGGGTCGACGAGCATCGGCGCGCGCAGCACGGTGCGCACGTCCAGGAAGGTGCCCGACCCGAACTGCCGGAACGTGTGGTGCCGGGCGCCGTGCCGGACGTTGTGGGCGGCCTGGCCGCCGCCGGACCACCGCACCACGGCCACGGCGTCGGGCGTGCTGGCCGCGAGGTGGTCGACCGTGGCTCCCTTCGACTCGTCGCCGTACCCGAGTCCCACGACGACGATCGCCTGCCGTGGTGCCGTGGTCAGCATCATGGGTTCCTCCCTAGAGGTCGGCGGGCAGGAGGCCGCCGGTGGCGGCGTCGCGGCCGGTCGTGGCGAGGCCGGCCAGGGCCTTGCCGACCGCGGCGGCCCCGGTCGACCCGATCGCGCCCAGGTCGGCCAGGCCCTCGTCGAGGGTGATGGCGTCCTCCATCATGCCGACCGTCAGCGCGATGAGGTCGCACACCGCGTCGGGGTCGTCGAGCTTGAGGAACCGCTCGCCGAGGAGGTCGCGCCAGTGCTCCTCGAGCCACGGGGCGTCGTAGTAGGCGGTGAGGTTCGGGACCACGAAGTAGACGTGGAACTTCTCCTCCAGCCGGCGGTACACCTCGCGCACGTCGAGGTCGCGGAACGCCCGGTCGCCGACGAACTTCCGGATCGAGCTCGCGAAGAGCCGGTCCTTGTTGGCCTCGTCCCCGATGAGGAAGCAGTAGCCCTTGCGGCCGCGCCTCTCGAGCGAGTCCAGCCGGGCCCGCGTCGCGAGGAAGTGGGCGGCCAGGGCGTAGCCCTCCTTGCCGTCGCCGCCGCCCCCGCGCTCGAGGTAGATGTCCCGGAGCTGGGCGTCGATGCGGTTGTCCGACTCGAACTGCCCGACCTGGAGGGGCACGGCGTCGAACACGTCGTCCCCGATCGCGCCGACGAGGATCTGCGGGTCCTGTGCGTACCCGCCGCGCGTGAGGAGGCCGAGGAGGTCGGGCAGCCGCCGCTGGAGGGTCATGGGGACCTGCCCCATCGAGCCGGTGACGTCGAACAGGACCGCGATCGGGGTCGAGCGCGGGTGCTCGGCGCTGTCGCGGGCCTCGCGGGCTGTCGCGCCGAACGCGTCGAGGTCGGGGGCCGCGGTGCGCTGGTCGCGCGGCACGCCCCGCATCCTCGTGGTGTAGCCGAAGTCGTCCTGGCCGCGCGCCCTGCGCGCGGCCGCGGCGGCGGTGTAGGTGCTGGTGTCCCACTGTCCTGCGCCCATGAGGGGTTCCTTTCGTCGGGGCCGGTCGGCCCGTGGTCTACGCCGCGCCCGGGAGGGCGAACGGGCGGTATCGCCGCGCGCCGTACAGGTGGCGCAGCAGGAGGTCGTACTCGGTCCGACGGCGACCTGCGTCGAGCGACGCCGAGGCCCGGACCCAGGCGCGCTGGCGGGCCGCGTCGGGGCGGTCGTCGAGCAGCGCGTCGAACAGAGCGGCGAGCCCTGTGTCGGAGGTCGTCGCGCCCCAGCCCGTCAGGACGACGCCGTGCCGGGCCGGGTGCACGAGGACGGTGTCGACGTCCAGGGCCGCCGGCTCTCCCGCGAGGTCGAGGGCCAGGAGGACGCGGCGGGCCATCCACGCCCAGTCGCGGCCGTCGAGGCCGCCCGGGAAGGCCGTGCGGACCTCGCGCAGGGTGTGCAGCCCGTCGGGCAGCCGGGCCGCGACCCAGGCCCGGTCGGCCGTGGTGCCGCCGTCGACCGGGGTGGGGGCGAACGCGGCGGCGCCCGCCGTGGCGAGCGCCCGGGCCGCCGCCCGGAGCCGGTCGGTGCCCCGGTCCTCGGTGCGGCTGAGCATGACGCGGACCAGCGGGTCGTCGGTCGCGTACGTGCTGATCAGGTCGGCGCGGTGGAGGCGGTCGCGCAGCCGGTAGGTGTCGTGCCGGCCGACGACGTGCGGTGCCGCCGGGCCGGCCGTGCGCGCCGGGGCGCCGAGCCGCCACTGCTCGTACAGGTCGTTGAGCCGCGCCGTCGCCCGCTGCGCGACGTCGGGGGCGACGCCGTGGCCGACCGCCACGTCGGGGTGGACGAGGGCGACGAGGCGGCGGTAGGTCCGGCGGGCCCGGCGCGCGGCGGTGGCCTCCGCCGGTGCGCCGGCGAACAGGTCCGCCGCCGTCCGCGCGGCGGTGATGTCGGCGACGGCCTGGGCCGGGGTTCCTGCGTCCATATTTTTACTCTAGACGAGTAATAAGACTCGCTGCAAGGGGTGGCGCCGTTCTCCGCGTCGCGGTGTCGGCGGTGGGGCCCATGATGAGCGGGTGCGGATCACGGGGGAGCAGCGCCGGCGGCGCCTGGTCGGACGACAGCTGGCGCTGGGCGTGGGCCGGCCCGGGTCACCGGCGGTGACGACGCCGGAGGACGTCACGCGGAGGTTGGTCGCGCTGCACGCGACGGACGCGCCGAGCGTGCACCTCGCGGTCCTCGCGCGGGTGCCCGGGCTCGGACTCGACGACGTACGCGACGCTCTCTTCGAGCGGCGCAGCCTCGTCAAGGTGCTGGGCATGCGGCGCACGATGTTCGTCGTGCCGCGCGACCTGGTGCCGGTGGTGCACGCGGCGGCATCGGCCCCGGTCGCGTCGCGGCTGCGGGCGCGGCTGCTCAAGGAGCTCGCGACGCTGCCCACGGACCCGGCCGTCGACGACCCCGAGGCGCTGGTCGCGGCCGCCGAGGCGCAGGTGCACGCCGCCCTCGCCGCCGGCCCGCTCGACGGCGCCGAGCTCTCGAGGGCGGCGCCGCTCCTGCGCACCGCCTTCCTGCCCACCACGGACAAGGCGTGGGACGTGCGCCGCACCATGACGTCGCCGCTGCTGTCCCTGCTGTCGGCCGAGGGCTCCGTGGTGCGCGGCGAGCCGCGCGGGGCGTGGTCGTCGCCGCGGCACGTGTGGTCGCCGATGACCGACTGGTTCCCCGACGGGATCCCCGCGATGGACGAGGAGGCGGCCCGGGTGGAGCTCGCCCGGGCGTGGCTCGAGGTGTTCGGGCCCGCCACCGTGGCGGACCTCAAGTGGTGGACCGGCTGGAACCTCGGGCAGGCGCGCCGCGCCGTCGCCACCCTCGACGTGCGCGAGGTCGAGGTGGAGGTCGGCCCGCCGGGAGAGGACGCCGTCGTCGCCGACGGCGTCATGCTGCGCGACACCGACCTGGACGCCGACCTCGACCCCGCGCTGGACGACGTCGTGGACGGTCACGCCGCGCTGCTGCCCACCCTCGACCCCACCACCATGGGCTGGACCGCCCGCGACTGGTACCTGGGCCCGCACCGCGAGCGGATCTTCGACAGCGCCGGCAACGCGGGCGCGACGGTGTGGTGGCAGGGGCGGATCGTCGGGCTGTGGATCGTGCGACCGGGCGGCGACGTCGCCTGGCGCCTGCTCGAGGACGTCGGGGCGGACGGCGAGGCCGCCGTCGCCGCCGAGGCGGAGCGGCTGCGCGCCGTCCTGGGCGGGAGCACGTTCACCCCCGGCTACACGACCCCGCTGTACCGGGAGCTGCTCGCCGCCGACTGAGCCGGCCCACGACGCGTCAGAGGTAGCGCAGCGGGTCGAACTCGTCGAGCGGGATGATCCGCACGCGCGGCAGCGGGGCGGTGAACGCGTCGGCGTCGCCCTCGAGGTCGAACATCTGCAGCCCGCGCTCGGAGAGCTGCGCGAACTGCCCGTTGACGAACTCGCGGAACGCCAGCAGCCCCACGCGACGGTCGTCGTCGAGCAGCGCCTCGATCTGCGGCAGGAAGTCGCCGTCGTGGCTCGCGAGCAGGACGTCGCCGTCCCGGTCCGCCAGCGCCTCCAGCGTGCGCTGGATACCGACGTCGACGACCTTCTCCGTGCCGGACGAGGCCAGCGGGATCGGCTTGTAGCCCATCGCGAGCAGCGCCTGCACGAACGCCATCGGCATCTGCCCGCTGCTGGCGTTGAGGAAGAACAGCGGGACGACGTCCTGGTCCCACAGCTTCTGCGCGAACGTCGAGATGCGGTCCCAGCGGGGACGCTCCTCGGGGTTCGGCCTCCGGTTCAGCACGTTCATGCCCAGCGTGGCGTCGATGTTCTCGCCGTCCACCAGGAGATAGGTGCGGCGGCCCGCGGGCTCGGCGGGGGTGGACGCGCTCGCAGGGGCCGGCGCGGAGAAGGCGGGAGACATGCCTCTCAGAGTATCCGTGTCGGCCGCCGGGGCGGTGCGCGGCCCGGCGAGGCAGCCTGGGAACTACCTCGCCGGGACTCGTACCACCTGGCCGGACTCGTCCTCCCTCGCGGGTCAGGCCGGGTCGGACGGGGAGATCTGCGGCGCCGGCGCGTTGCCGGCCTTGAGGGCCGCGAGCCGGGCCTCGAGCTCGATGTCCGCGTCGGAGGCCTCCAGCTCCGCGAACTGGGAGTCGAGGGACGCCGCGGCGACCTCCGCCTGGCCCATCGCCATGGCCTCCTCGCGGCGCACGGTCTCCTCGTAGCGGGCCAGCTCGCTGGTCGGGTCGAGCACGTTGATGGAGCTGATCGCGCCCTGCACGGTCTGCTGCGCCTGGGCGGCCTTCTGACGGGCGACGAGCTGGTCGCGCTTGGACTTCAGCTCGCCCAGCTTGTCCTTCATCGCGGCGAGGCCCGTCTTGAGCTTCTCGACCGTGACGCGCTGCTGCTCGATCATCGGCTGCGCCGTCTTGACCTCGGACTCGGCGTCGAGCTGCTTGCGCAGCGCCACCTTGGCCAGGCTGTCGAACTTGTCGGCGTCGGCGGTGTTGCCGGCGGTCCGGTACTCGTCGGCCTTGCGCGACGCGGCGAGCGCCTTGGTGCCCCACTCGCTGGCGGCCTGGACGTCCTCGTTGTAGTCCTGCTCGGCGAGACGCAGGTTGCCGATGGTCTGGGCGATGGCCTGCTCGGCCTCGGCGATGTTGTTCGTGTAGTCGCGGACGAGCTGGTCCAGCATCTTCTGCGGGTCCTCGGCGCGGTCGAGCAGCGCGTTGATGTTCGCCTTCGCGAGCTGGCTGATGCGCCCGAGGATGCTCTGCTTCTGCGTCATGGTCGTGCTTCCTTCCGTCGCCCTGCTGAGATGGTGTGCCGTCGTCGTGTGCCTGCCAGAACGTGCGCCGTGCCGGACCGGTTCCGGCCCGGGCCACGGGGGTCAGAAGCGGCCGCCGCGCGACCTCCCGCCGCGCCCGCCGGCACTGCTGCGCCGGCCGCCGCCGAAGCCGCCGCCGCCCCGGCCGCCGCCGAACCCTCCGCCGTCGCCGCCCCGGCGCCGGCCGCCGCCGTACCCTCCGCCGAACCCGCCGCTGATGCCGCCGCCGGACCCGCGCAGCACGGAGTCGAGCAGGATCCCGCCCAGCACCATGCCGCCGACGTTCGGCCCGCCCTGCCCGCCCTGGTTCGCGCCCCACGACGAGGTGTCCTGCTCCGCGAGCTGCGTCGCCTGCTGCACGTACCGATCGGCCCGCTGGGCGCGCTCGAGGGCCGCCGTCGGGTCCTGTGACTGGAGCGCCTGGGCCTCGGCGACGAGCCGCGCCGCCTCGGCCAGACGACGGCCATCTGGGACGCGACCGGCCCGCGCCGGTTCCAGCGCAGCACGACCAGGGCGAGGGCGGTCACC
>JADHZE010000088.1 GCA_026934365.1 Isoptericola sp. QY 916
GTCGCGCGGTTCGCCGCCCTGCGCGCCGCGTTCGCCGGCGCGGCCGCCGCGCACGTGCGCGCCGTCGTCCCTACGCTCGGGGCATGAGCGCCGACGCCCCAGCCACCCCGGACCTCAAGCCCCGCTCCCGCCAGGTCACCGACGGCCTGGAGGCCACGGCCGCACGCGGCATGCTGCGCGCCGTCGGCCTGGGCGACGACGACTTCGCCAAGCCGCAGATCGGCGTCGCGAGCTCGTGGAACGAGATCACGCCGTGCAACCTGTCGCTCGACCGGCTGTCGCAGGCGGTGAAGCACGGCGTGCACGCGGGCGGCGGCTACCCGCTCGAGTTCGGCACCATCTCCGTCTCCGACGGCATCTCCATGGGGCACGAGGGGATGCACTTCTCGCTCGTCTCCCGCGACGTCATCGCCGACTCCGTGGAGACGGTCATGCAGGCGGAGCGGCTCGACGGCTCCGTGCTGCTCGCCGGGTGCGACAAGTCGCTCCCCGGGATGCTCATGGCCGCCGCGCGCCTCGACCTCGCGAGCGTGTTCCTCTACGCCGGGTCGATCATGCCCGGCTGGGTGAAGCTGTCCGACGGCACCGAGAAGGACGTCACGATCATCGACGCGTTCGAGGCCGTCGGGGCCTGCGCGCGGGGGCTGATGAGCGAGGAGGACGTCGGCCGCATCGAGCGCGCGATCTGCCCGGGCGAGGGCGCGTGCGGCGGCATGTACACCGCGAACACGATGGCGTCGGCGGCCGAGGCGCTGGGCATGTCGCTGCCCGGGTCGGCCGCGCCGCCGTCCGCCGACCGCCGGCGCGACGCCTTCGCGCAGGCGTCGGGCGAGGCCGTCGTCGAGCTGCTGCGGCGCGGGATCACCGCACGCCAGATCCTCACCAAGGAGGCCTTCGAGAACGCGATCTCCGTGGTGATGGCGTTCGGCGGCTCCACCAACGCGGTGCTGCACCTGCTCGCCATCGCGCACGAGGCCGAGGTGGAGCTCACCCTCGACGACTTCTCCCGTGTCGCCGACCGCGTGCCGCACCTCGGCGACCTCAAGCCGTTCGGCCGGTACGTGATGAACGACGTCGACCGCATCGGCGGCGTCCCCGTGGTGATGAAGGCGCTGCTCGACGCCGGGCTGCTGCACGGAGACCAGCTCACCGTCACCGGGCGGACGGTCGCCGAGAACCTCGCGGACATCGCCCCGCCCGACCCGGACGGCAAGATCCTGCGGGCCCTCGACCGGCCCATCCACCCCACGGGCGGCATCACGATCCTGCACGGCTCGCTGGCCCCCGAGGGCGCGGTGGTGAAGTCGGCGGGCTTCGACTCCGACGTCTTCGAGGGCACCGCCCGCGTCTTCGAGCGCGAGCGCGGCGCCCTGGACGCGCTGGAGGACGGCACGATCACCGCGGGGGACGTCGTCGTCATCCGCTACGAGGGCCCCAAGGGCGGGCCGGGGATGCGCGAGATGCTCGCCATCACCGGCGCGATCAAGGGTGCCGGCCTGGGCAAGGACGTCCTGCTCATCACCGACGGGCGGTTCTCCGGCGGGACGACCGGGCTGTGCGTCGGGCACATCGCGCCCGAGGCCGTCGACGCCGGGCCCATCGCGTTCGTGCGCGACGGCGACCGCATCCGCCTCGACGTCGCGAGCAAGACGCTCGACCTGCTGGTCGACGACGCAGAGCTCGCCGCCCGCCGGACGGCGGACTGGACCCCCGTGCCGCACGGCTACACCCGCGGCGTGCTCGCCAAGTACACGAAGCTGGTGCAGTCCGCGTCCAAGGGCGCCGTGCTGGGCTGAGCGCCCCTGCCCGCCCGCTGACACCGCGCGAACGGTGCCCGGTCGGGCCATGCTGGGCGCATGACCGACTCGATCACCCCGCGACAGTTCGCCCACTCCGACGGCGTCGGCGACTGGCACGCGGACGAGGGCTCCGCCTGGGCCGTGTTCCGCACCGGGTCCTTCGCGGCCGGGGCGCGGTTCGTGGACGCGATCGCCGAGATCGCGGACGCGGTGAACCACCACCCCGACGTGGACCTGCGGTACGGCACCGTCCTGGTCCGCACCTCGTCCCACGACGCCGGCGGCCTGACGACGCGCGACGTGGACCTGGCCCGGCGGATCAGCGACGCCGCCGCCGAGCTGGAGCTGCCGGTCGAGACGTCGCGGAGCTGACGCCCTCGGTCACCGCAGCCGTCACCGCAGCCTCCCGACGACGACCCCTCCGGCCTCGCCCCGCCACCGCGCGAGACGCGCGGCGGCGGGGCAGGGTGGACCGGGCAGGCGGCGGGACACCGACGGACGGGGGAGGCCATGGCCGACGAGATCAGCGCGGCCGGGTTCGAGGCCGCGTCGGGCACCGGTGACTGGCGCACCCTCGCCCGGGGCGCGAGCGCCCTCTTCCGCACGCGCGCCGCCGGCGAGGGCGCCGTCCTCCTCGAGCGTGTCCGCGTGCTCGCGGACGCGGCGAACCACCACCCGGACGTCGACCTCCGGCCCGGCGGCGTCGTCGTGCGCGTGCAGTCGCACGACGTCGACGGCCTGAGCGAGCGCGACGTCGCCCTGGCACGGGAGGTCTCCGCCGCGGCGGCGGACCTCGGGCTCGACGCCGACCCCGCGGCCCTGCAGGACGTGGAGCTGACCGTCGACGCCGCCGATCGCGAGCAGATCATGCCCTTCTGGGGCGTCGTCCTCGGGCACTCCCGCTCGGGCGGGGATCTGCTGGACCCCCACCGGCGGTGGCCGGGCGTCTGGTTCCAGGCGATGGACGAGCCACGCCCCCTGCGGGGCCGCCTGCACCTCGACGTCTTCGTGCCCGACGACGTGCGGCAGGCACGCGTCGACGCGGCGCTCGCGGCCGGCGGGCGCGTCACGACCGAGGAGTTCGTGCCGCAGTGGTGGACGCTCGCGGACGCCGAGGGGAACGAGGCGGACGTCATCGCCTGGGAGGGGTTCGAGGATGACCTGGCCGACGGCCTGCTCACGCCCGAGGAGTTCCGGGCGGCGGGCGGCGTGGAGGACTGGCGGGTGCTCCAGGGTGCCAGCGCGTACTACGCGACGGGCGGCTTCGACGCGGGCGTCGAGCTGGTCGCCCGGGCGGCCCGCGCGGCGGACGAGGCCGGCGTGCCGCTGTTCGCCGACCTGCGGTACTCCGGCATCACCTTGCGGGTCGGGCCGCCCGAGGACGGCTGGATCGGCCCCGCCCGGCTCGGGGTGGCGCAGCGGGCGCAGGCCGCCGCGCGCGACCTCGGGCTGCGCGCCGAGCCCGCCGTCCTGCGCGACGTCCAGCTCACGTTCGACGCGCTCGACGTCGACGCGGTGCGCCGGTTCTGGGCCGCGGCGCTCGGGTACCTCGAGCGCGGGGCGACGGACCTGTACGACCCGCTGCTGCGCGGCCCTTCGGTGTTCCTGCAGCAGATGGCCGAACCGCGCGTGCAGCGCAACCGCATCCACGTGGACGTGTTCGTCCCTGCCGACGTCGCCGACGCCCGGGTCGCGGCGGCGGTCGCCGCCGGCGGCACGGTCGTGCGCGACGCGGAGGCGCCGTTCTGGCGGACGGTCGCCGATCCCGAGGGCAACGAGGTGGACATCGCCGTGATCCCGGGGCGTGCGGAACGCTGGGCGGGCGAGCCGGACGCGTGAGCCGTCGCGGCCGGGTCAAACTCGGGTAGCGGGGACCTTTCACCCACGTCAAGGCTGCTCTATCCTCCCTGGCAGCGCCGTCGTCCGACGGGCGCGACCGACGGGCCGCGCCGCGGCCACGAGGAGGTGGCGGTGGCCGTGCTGGACGGTTCCCGAGGTGGTGGCGAGCTCGCGATCGAGACGCGAGGGCTCCGCAAGACGTACCGGAGCGCGCGAGGGAGATCGGTCGGGGTCGAAGGTCTCGACCTGCAGGTGCCCGTGGGCGGGGTGCACGGCTTCCTGGGGCCCAACGGGTCGGGGAAGACGACGACGATCCGCATGCTCCTGGGCCTGGTCCGGCCCGACCGCGGGACCGCGACGATCTTCGGGCACGAGGTGCCGAAGCGGCTGCCCGAGGTGGTGGGCCGGGTCGGCGCCATCGTCGAGAGCCCCAAGTTCTTCCCCGCGTTCAGCGCGCGCCGCAACCTGCGCCTGCTCGCGGACGCGATCGGCGCGCCCGCGGGCCGGGTGGACGCCGTCATCGACGAGGTCGGGCTCACCGGGCGGGCCAAGGACAGGTACAAGGGCTACTCGCTCGGCATGAAGCAGCGGCTCGCCATCGCGGCGACCCTGCTCAAGGACCCCGACCTGCTCATCTTCGACGAGCCGACGAACGGCCTCGACCCCGCGGGCATCCGCGAGATCCGGCAGACCATGCGCGGCCTCGCCGACCAGGGCAAGACGGTGCTGGTGTCCAGCCACATCCTGGCCGAGGTCGAGCAGATCGCCGACACGGTCTCGATCGTGGCCCGCGGCCGCCTCGTCGCCGCGGGGCGGGTGGCCGACCTCATCGGTGCCGGCTCCGCGACCGGGTCGGTCCGGCTGCGCGTCGCGCCGACCGACCTGACCATCGCGACCAGCGTGCTCGAGACCGGCGGGCTGCTCGTGCGGCGCGAGCACGACGCGCTCCTCGTCGACGGCGCCGCCGACCCCGCCGCGGTGAACCGCGCCCTCGGCGAGCGTGGCGTGTGGGTGCGCGAGCTCACGCCGCTCCAGGCCGACCTCGAGTCGGTGTTCCTCGGCCTCACCGCGGGGGAGGTCCCCGGTGGTGGCGGACGCGGTCCGGTGCCGGCGGCGGCGAGCACCGGGGCCGGCACCGGGACGACGGAGTGGACGCATGAGCCGCCTCCTGCGGGTCGAGCTGCGCCGGCTGTGGGCGCGTCAGGTGACGCGCTGGGCGTGCGTCGGAGTTCTCGTGCTGGTCGCCCTGAGCGGTGCGGCGACGTATCTGTCGGCGCCGCCGCCGAGCGACCGGGAGGTCGCGGACGCGCAGGAGATGTTCGCCGCCGACCAGGAGCAGTGGGAGAAGGACGGGGAGCAACAGGTCGCCGACTGCGAGGCCGGGGCCGAGGACGAGGGCGCCACCCCGGAGGAATGGGGTTGCGACCAGATGGCCCCCCGCCTGGACTGGTACCTGCCGCCGACGCAGACGTTCGTCCCCGACCCGGCTCAGAACGAGATACTCTACGGGGAGCCGGAGGTCAACGCGCAGGACGACGCGACCCGGGCCGCCGTGGCGGACATCCAGGCCTCGGTGTGGAGCGGGTGGTCGGGCCTGGCGTCGCTCGACGACCTCGCGGTCCTTCTGCTCCTCGTCGCGCTGGTGGTCGGGGTGAGCTTCGTGACCGCCGAGATGAACAGCGGGTCGCTGGGGATGTGGCTCACGTTCGAGCCGCGCCGGCAGCGGGTGTACTGGTCGAAGGCGGTGGCCGCCGCGGTCGGCACCGTCCCGCTGGTGCTGGTCGGATTCGCGCTCCTGGTCGGTGCCTCGTACGCCGTGTACGCCTCGTACGGCACGCTCGGGGAGGTCACCGGCGCCGTCTGGCTCGAGGTCGCCGCGTTCACCGGGCGCCTCGTCGCGGCCGGGGCGGTGCTCGCCGCGCTCGGCGTGGCGCTGGGCACGCTGTTCAAGCACGCGGCCGCCGCCGTCGGCCTGGTCGGCGTGGTCGCCTGGGTCTGCGTGGCCTTCGCCTACTCGTTCGGCGACGTGCAGCGCTGGCTACCGACGACGGCGCTCTCGGCCTGGCTGCAGGGCGGGGTCGTGTTCCAGACGGAGCGGTGCACGCCGAGCGCCGACGGCGTGTTCGAGTGCGTCCCGGTGGACCACGTCGTGACCACCGCGCAGGGCGGGCTGACCGTGGCGGCGCTCGCCGTCGTCGTCACTCTGCTCGCGGTGCTCGTGTTCCGGCGACGCGACGTGAGCTGACCGACGCCGTCGCGGCGCAGGTCGTGAGCCCGGTGACCCCCATGCTGTCCGCATGATGGGACACCGGGCTCACGACGTGACATCGAGGAGACGCGGGCGTAACGTTCGATCCGTGCAGACGATCCTCGTAGTACTTCTTCCAGGGCGCGCCGACTAGGCCCACGCACCAGGCTTTCGTCAGCGCGCTCACCCCTCGTCAGTCCCGTCATCCCGGGACCGGGGGGTTTTTCATTGCAGCGACACCCCTCGCCAGACCCTTCGCCCGCAAGACCGACCGGCAGGAGAGACCGATGGTCCAGCCGAACCCGACCCCCGCCCAGGTGGCCGCCCGCACCGCGTCCCGCAGTGCCGACGGTGCCACCGGCCGAACCGTGTCCGGTGAGGAGGTCACCGGCGCCGAGTCGATCGTCCGCTCGCTCGAGTCGGTCGGCGTCGAGAACGTCTTCGGCATCCCGGGCGGAGCGATCCTTCCGCTCTACGACCCGCTCATGGACTCGAAGCAGATCCGCCACGTCCTGGTGCGGCACGAGCAGGGCGGCGGGCACGCGGCCCAGGGCTACGCCCACGCCACCGGCAAGGTCGGCGTGACGATGGCGACGTCGGGGCCCGGTGCCACCAACCTCGTGACGCCGTTGGCCGACGCGCACATGGACTCCGTCCCGCTGGTCGCGATCACCGGCCAGGTGGCGCAGTCGCTCATCGGCACCGACGGGTTCCAGGAGGCGGACATCGTCGGCATCACGATGCCGATCACCAAGCACTCCTACCTGGTCACGGACCCGGCGGAGATCCCGCGCACCATCGCCGAGGCGTTCCACATCGCGTCGACGGGCCGGCCCGGCCCGGTGCTGGTCGACATCGCGAAGTCCGCGATGCAGGCCACCACCGAGTTCTCCTGGCCGCAGGACCTCGCGCTGCCCGGGTACCACCCGGTGACCAAGCCGCACGCCAAGCAGATCCGCGAGGCAGCGAAGCTGCTGGCCACCGCCCGCCGCCCGGTGCTGTACGTGGGCGGCGGTGTCATCCGTTCCGGCGCGTCGGAGGCGCTGCGCCGGCTGGTCGACACCTCGGGCGCGGCCGTCGTCACGACGCTCACCGCCCGCGGCGCCGTCCCGGACAGCCACCCGCAGCACCTGGGCATGCCCGGCATGCACGGCACCGTCCCGGCCGTGGCCGCGCTGCAGAAGGCGGACCTCGTGGTGGCCCTCGGCGCCCGATTCGACGACCGCGTCACCGGCCGGCTGTCGAGCTTCGCCCCGGGCGCCGCCGTCGTGCACGCCGACATCGACCCCGCGGAGATCGGCAAGAACCGCCCCGTGGACGTGCCGATCGTCGGCGACCTGCGCGAGGTCATCGCCGACCTGGTGCCGGCCCTCGAGGCCGAGCACGCCAAGGGGGGCAAGCCCGACCTGGCGGCCTGGTGGCACCAGCTCGACACCTGGCGCGAGACGTACCCGCTGGGCTACTCGCCCACGGACGACGGCCACCTGTCCCCGCAGCACGTGATCTCCCGCCTGGGCGAGCTGGCCGGCCCGGACGCGATCTACGCCGCGGGCGTGGGGCAGCACCAGATGTGGGCGGCGCAGTTCATCCGCTACGAGCGCCCCCGCACCTGGCTGAACTCCGCGGGCCTCGGCACCATGGGCTTCGCGGTCCCCGCCGCGATGGGCGCCAAGGTCGGCGAGCCCGACCGCGAGGTGTGGGCCATCGACGGCGACGGCTGCTTCCAGATGACCAACCAGGAGCTCGCGACCTGCGCGATCAACGACATCCCCATCAAGGTGGCGCTGATCAACAACAGCTCGCTCGGCATGGTGCGGCAGTGGCAGACGCTCTTCTACGACGAGCGCTACTCCAACACCGACCTGCACACCGGCCACGGCACCCGCCGCATCCCGGACTTCGTGAAGCTCGCGGACGCGTACGGGTGCGAGGGCATCCGCGTCGAGCGTGAGGACGAGGTCGACGCCGCGATCAAGCGGGCGCAGGAGATCGACGACCGCCCCGTGGTCATCGACTTCCAGGTCTCGCGCGACGCCATGGTGTGGCCGATGGTCGCCGCCGGCGTGCCGAACGACGACATCCAGTACGCGCGCGGCATCTCGCCGGCGTGGGACCGAGAGGACTGAGACCCATGTCGCGTCACACCCTGTCCGTGCTGGTCGAGAACAAGCCCGGCGTCCTCACCCGCGTCACCGCGCTGTTCGCGCGCCGCGCGTTCAACATCCACTCCCTGGCCGTCGGGCCCACGGAGCACGAGGAGATCTCGCGCATCACCGTGGTGGTCGACGTCGAGGAGCACCCGCTCGAGCACGTGACGAAGCAGCTCAACAAGCTGATCAACGTCATCAAGATCGTCGAGCTCGACCCCGAGTCGTCCGTGCAGCGCGAGCTCCTGCTCGTCAAGGTGCGGGCCGACCAGGCCACCCGCGCGGGGGTGCTCGAGGTCGTCGACCTCTTCCGCGCCCACGTCGTGGACGTCGTCCCCGACACGGTCGTCATCGAGGCGACCGGCACCGCCGCCAAGCTGTCCGCGCTGCTCGGCGCGCTCGAGCCGTACGGCGTCCGCGAGATCGTGAAGTCCGGCACGCTCGCCGTGGGCCGCGGCTCGCGGTCCATCACCGACCGAGCGCTGGAGCGCGTGCGCACGGCCTGACGCCGTTCGCGTACCGTCATCCCCGCGGGTGACCACATACCGACCTGTAGTGACGAACGCAGTACCGAGAACCGAGGAGCATCACCGTGGCTGAGCTGTTCTACGACGACGACGCCGACCTGTCCATCATCCAGCAGCGCAAGGTCGCGGTCATCGGCTACGGGAGCCAGGGCCACGCGCACGCGCTGAACCTGCGCGACTCGGGCGTCGACGTCCGCGTCGGCCTGCGCGAGGGCTCCGGCTCCGCGAAGAAGGCCGAGGACGAGGGCCTGCGCGTGCTCACCGTCGCCGACGCCGTCAAGGAGGCGGACGTCGTCGTCATCCTCGCGCCGGACCAGGTGCAGCGGCACGTGTACCGCGACGAGATCGCCCCGAACCTCAACGAGGGCGCGGCGCTCGTCTTCGGGCACGGCTTCAACATCCGCTTCGGCTACATCAAGCCCGAGGCCGGCCACGACGTGCTCATGGTCGCCCCCAAGGGCCCGGGTCACCTCGTGCGCCGCGAGTACGTCGACGGCCGCGGCGTGCCGGTGATCGTCGCCGTCGAGCAGGACGCGTCGGGCTCCGCCTGGGAGCTGGCCCTGTCCTACGCGAAGGGCATCGGCGGCCTGCGCGCCGGCGGCATCAAGACCACCTTCACCGAGGAGACCGAGACCGACCTGTTCGGCGAGCAGGCCGTGCTGTGCGGCGGTGCCTCGCAGCTGGTCCAGTACGGCTTCGAGACGCTGACCGAGGCGGGCTACCAGCCCGAGGTCGCGTACTTCGAGGTGCTGCACGAGCTGAAGCTGATCGTCGACCTCATGGTCGAGGGTGGCATCGCCAAGCAGCGCTGGTCGGTCTCCGACACGGCCGAGTACGGCGACTACGTCTCCGGCCCGCGCGTCATCGACCCGCGCGTCAAGGAGAACATGAAGGCCGTCCTCGCGGACATCCAGAACGGCGCCTTCGCCGAGCGCTTCATCGCGGACCAGGACGCGGGCGCGCCCGAGTTCACCGCGCTGCGCGAGAAGGGCGAGGCGCACCCGATCGAGACCACCGGGCGTGAGCTCCGGAAGATGTTCTCGTGGATCAAGCCCGCTGACTCCGACTACACGGAGGGCAGCGCCGCTCGCTGACCCACACCGTCAGCAGCGACGCGCGCGGCCGTCGTCCCCCACCCGGGGGCGGCGGCCGCACGTGCGTCCGGGCCCAGGCGAGGTAGTCCGGGGCGTGCCGAGGTAGTACGAACCGCGCCGAGGTAGTACGAGGAACGGCGAGGTAGTACCGGTCAGTCGAGCAGCCCCGCCCACCCCCGGACGACGTCGACGAGCCCCACGCGGTCGAGCGCGTCCACGTCGGACAACCGGTGCCACGCGACGGCGTCGGTGGTGCCGTCGGACTCCCTGGTGAGCTCGCCGCCGACGACGTGCGCGCGATAGACGATGCGGATGCCTTGTAGCGCCACCGTGTGGTCGGTGCCGTCCACGACGACGCGGTCCTCGGGCGGGATCACGATGCTGTCGACGCCGAGCAGGCCGTCGAGTGCGACGTCGTACCCGGTCTCCTCTCGCAGCTCGCGGACGGCTGCATCCTCCGGGTGCTCGCCGGGGTCGATGCCGCCCCCGGGCATGGTCCAGCCCGCTCCGACGTCGCTGGACCAGTGGGGGAGGAGGATGCGGTCGCCCTCGACGACCAGGGCGTAGGCGGCGACGCGGGTGTCCATGCTGGCCATCCTGGCAGGATGGACCCCATGAGCGACGACGCGAACCCTGGGCTGGATCCCGAGCAGGCCGACAGCATCACGCAGTTCTGGGACGTCGCGCGCCCGAGCGCCGGCCGCACGAGCCACGGGGGAGCCGTGGGGGAGCGCTCCGAGAACGTGGTGCCGCCGCCCGCGTGGTCGTTCGGCGACTCGGCGGAGCTGGCCGACGAGCTGCTCGGAATGGTGCTCGACGGCGTGAAGACAGGCACCGCCGCCGCGGTCTGGGAGTACGAGGCCGCCGACGAGCCGCTGCCGCGCAAGGGCGACCTGTCGATCGTGCTCGACGGCGCCGGTGCGCCCCGCCTCCTCATCAGGACGACAGAGGTCGAGACGGTCCCGTTCGACGAGGTGACCGCCGAGCACGCCGCCGCCGAGGGCGAGGGCGATCGCACCCTGGCGGACTGGCGCGACGGGCACGAGCGCTACTGGCGCCGCACGCTCCCGCAGATCGGTCGGGAGTTCGAGCCGACCATGCCCGTGGTCTGCGAGCGGTTCAAGGTGCTCTACCGCGCCTGACGCCGCGGAAACCTTCCCGGTCAGAACCTCGCGGTCAGAACGGCGGGTCGCCGGCGCGCCAGTGGTCCGGACGGTCGTGTTGGTGGTCGTGCGGCAGGTCGCGCGCCATGTCGACCGGGTCATCGAGGCCCTGACCGAGTGGTTCATGCCCGCGCGGCGGGTGCCGGTGCCTGGTGGTCTCGACGAGTTCGGCTCGGGTCTCGTATCGCCGCCCGGTGGGGGAAGTCCATTCGAGAGTCCCGCCCCAGCCGGTGGTCTGTCGCTGCGTGACCTGCCACGCGGTCTGGTGCTTCATCGTGTGGTGTCGACGGCACAGCGCGGCCAGGTTGGTGGCGGTGGTGGCGCCGCCGCCGGCCCATGCCTGGGTGTGGTCGAGGTCGGACTGGGTCGCGGGGTGGGTGCAGCCGGGGAACCGGCAGGTGGTGTCGCGTGCGCGGACCAGGGCCTTGAGGTCGGCGGGGACGGCGTAGGCGGTGCGCCCGACGGACAGGACGGTGCCGGTCTCTGGGTCGGTGAGGACGCGTCGGAGCGAGGGCGCCAGGGCGGTGAGCCGACGGGCCGTGTCCGGGTCGATAGGGACGTGACCGTTCATGGTGGCGGGGGCGTCGGTGAGGCCGAGCAGGGTCAGGACCGGGACGGTGACGGTGAGCTGGGGGCGGATCGAGCGGGCCAGGGTCGCCAGTGTGGACCGCGTGTGCAGCAGCGCGGTGACGGGCTCGACGCCGAGTGCCTCGTCCGGGTCGTGCGTCTCGTCCCTCTCGTCGCCAGGATCCGTGCTCGTGGGCACGCTGTGATCGAGGGTGCCGTCGTCCAGAAGGAGGGCGGCGAGGGCGTCGGCGCGGGCCTGGGCGAGGGTGCGTCGTTCGCCGCTGCTCACGACGCTGCCGCTGCGGCTGCCGTTGCTCCCGCTGCTGGTGGCGAGGTGCCCGGCGGTGCGAGTGAGGCGGTCGTAGGCGGCGTGGGCCAAGGGTGCGGGCAGGTGGGCGGTGAGCCAGGCCATGCCGTCGTGGCCGTCGTCGAGCCAGACGGCGCGGTGCTGGGTGGCTTCGGCGTGGCGGACATCGGCGGGAGTGGGGTGGGCCGTCTCGCGGGCTCGGCGTGCGCGGCGTCCGGTCTGCGTGGGTGTGCACGTGACAAGGCCGGTGTCGCGGTCGAGGATCGTGGCCAGGACGGACCGTTCCACGGCTGCGGATTCCTCGGGGCTCAGGTCGGTGAGGTGCGTGGTGATGGCGGTGGCGTGCCCCCACGGCAGCCGGCCCTCGTGCAGGGCGGCCAGGGTCGCGGGAGCCTTGCTGCTCAGGGTGACGGCGTGGTCGGTGAGGGTGCCCGCGGTGTGCTCCCCGATCCGGAGTGCGGTGGCGATCTCGGCGGTCAGGGCGCGGTGGGCGAGCTCGAGCCGGCGGGCCGAGGGGGCGCGCCTGGCGGTGGGGTCGTCGTGGTCAAGCAGGTCGGTCTCCAGCGCCTCGGCCAGGCCGGCGGCCCGTGCGAGCAGGACGGCACGCTCGGCGTGCAGCGCTGCGACCTGGGTGTCGTTGGCGGCGAGCGCGTCCAGCACGCGGTCGAGGTGTGCCAGCGTCGGTCGCCCTGTCAGCGGCGGGCGGTCAGTCGACGACTGCGGGGGCTCGGTCTCGTGCCGGTCGGTGTCGTGCCGTCGTGACTCCTCCTCGAGCAGCTCGCCGATCGACGGGGTCCACGACCGTGGCATCGCGGCGAGCCGGTCCGCCGCCGCGCGCAGGCCAGCGCTCGCACCGACGCGCACGCCGGAAAGGGTGCTGGTCGCGGGGGCGGGGAGCGTCGTCGTCATGCCCCGACCCTACCGACCTTCGAACGCCTGTTCTATGCCTCGCCCGCACCTGTGGACGATCAGCGTCGCCGACACGAGAGCGGCGAGGAGGTGTCGCCATGTCGGCGCGATCGTGCCGGCCGGAACGGCAGGATGGGGCGATGCCCGCCGTGCCGCCGACGTCGTTCGCCATCCGACCTGCCGTCGCCGACGACGCGCCCGGGTGCGCGTTCGTGCACCACACCTCATGGGTGGAGACGTACTCCGCGCTGCTCCCGGCGGCGCACTGGGAGTCCGACACCCTCGAGCGGCGCGCGGCCACCTGGCGGCTTTGGCTCGCCGGCGAGCTGACCGTCACCGTGGCGGAGGAGTGCGGCCGGGTCGTCGGGGTCGCGTTCGCGAGCGCCGGGCGGCGGATCGGAGATCATCCGCCGGTCCGGGACCGGGAGCTCTGGCTGCTCTACGTGCTGGCCGCGCACCACGGGACCGGCGTCGGCCAGGCGCTGCTCGACGCCGTGCTGCCGCCCGGGACGCCCGCGCAGCTCTGGGTCGTCGAGGACAATCCGCGGGCGCGGCGCTTCTACGGTCGCAACGGGTTCCGTCCTGACGGCGCGCGCGACGTCGACGCGTGGTCGGGGCTCGCGGACGTCCGCTGCGTGCGCTGACGGGCCGACGCACCCCGCGCCCACGTTCGGCCACGCGTCCGCCGTGCCCTCCCGTGACGTGGCGTCGGCCTTGTGGGAGGTCGCCCGGTCGCCCAGTGCGCGCGCGGCCGTGCTCTGCCCCCGAGACCATCGGCCGGCACGTCCGAGGAATGAGATCTGTGTCCGCATCATGACCCGAGGGGCATAGGCTCGGCCCATGACGCGGAGCATCGACCTGGCAGTGGTGGCCGGCGACGGCATCGGCACGGAAGTCGTGGAGCAGGGCCTGGCGGTCCTCGAGGCGGCCGTGGCCGGCTCGGACGTGAAGATCTCCACCACCGAGTTCGACCTGGGCGCGCGCCGCTGGCACGCGACCGGCGAGACGCTCACGGACGCCGACCTCGAAGCCATCAAGCAGCACGACGCGATCCTGCTGGGCGCCATCGGCGACCCGAGCGTGCCGTCGGGCGTGCTCGAGCGCGGCCTGCTGCTCAAGCTCCGCTTCTCGCTGGACCACTACGTGAACCTGCGCCCCGGCAAGCTGTACCCCGGGGTCACCAGCCCGCTGGCCAGCCCCGGCGACGTCGACTTCGTCGTCGTGCGCGAGGGCACCGAGGGTCCGTACGTGGGCAACGGCGGAGCGCTGCGCGTCGGCACCCCCCACGAGATCGCGACCGAGGTGTCGGTCAACACCGCGTTCGGCGTGGAGCGCGTCGTGCGCGACGCCTTCGCCCGTGCTCAGGCACGCCCGCGCAAGCACCTCACGCTGGTGCACAAGCACAACGTGCTGGTGCACGCCGGCCACCTGTGGCGCCGTACCGTCGAGGCCGTCAATGCCGACTTCCCCGACGTCACCACGGACTACCTGCACGTGGACGCCGCCACGATCTTCCTCACGACGAACCCGTCGCGGTTCGACGTGATCGTCACCGACAACCTGTTCGGCGACATCCTCACGGACCAGGCCGCCGCCATCACCGGCGGTATCGGCCTCGCCGCGTCGGCGAACATCAACCCCGACCGCACCGCGCCGTCCATGTTCGAGCCGGTGCACGGCTCGGCCCCGGACATCGCGGGCCAGGGCAAGGCCGACCCGACCGCCACGGTCCTGTCGGTCTCGCTGCTGCTCGACCACCTCGGCCTCGCCGAGGAGAGCAAGCGCGTGGAGGCGGCCGTCGCGGCCGACCTCGTCGAGCGCGGCGACCGAGTACGCACGACGGCCGAGGTCGGGCGCGACCTCGCCGCACGCGTCAACGGCTGACGACAGCCCCACCGTCGTCATCCGGACGGCGCGGCGCCACCCGCGCCGCGCCGTCGGACGTGTCGTCCGAGCCACCGCCCGCCCCGGCCGTCATCCCCTGTCGACCACCCGACATCCACTTCTGTCCGGGTGGCCGCTGTGGTCGGAGCGACGCCGGTGCCCACGAGGTGCACGGTCGTGGAAAACTACAGGGGTCACCCGGTGAAAGGCCCCCGATCATGACCACTTCCAGCACCTCTCCGTCCGCCGCGAGCGCTACGCCGAGCACCGGCGGGTCGGGCATCCTCCCGGCCGAGCTCGAGGACCTCGTCGCCCTGTTCGACGTGCGCGCCACGGACTCACCCACCCCGGACGCCGAGCGCGAGGCCGCGCTGCGGTCCCCGAAGTTCGGCACCGTGTTCACGGACCACATGGCGCGCGTCAGCTGGCGCCAGGGCGACGGGTGGCTCGACCGTCGCGTCGAGAAGTACGGGCCGCTGCAGATCGACCCCGCGACCGCCGTCCTGCACTACGCGCAGGAGATCTTCGAGGGGATGAAGGCGTACCGGCACGCGGACGGCTCCGTCTGGACGTTCCGTCCCGACGCCAACGCGGCCCGGTTCGCGCGCTCGGCGCACCGCATGGCGCTGCCCGCGTTGTCGGTGGACGACTTCATCGGCTCGATCGCGGCGCTGGTGCGCACCGACATCGACTGGGTGCCGTCCGGTGAGGACTTCAGCCTCTACCTGCGGCCCTTCACGTTCGCGTCGGAGGCGTTCCTCGGGGTGCGTCCCACGAACGAGGCCGAGTACCTGGTCATCGCCTCGCCCGTCGGCCCGTACTTCGCGGGCGGCGTGAAGCCGGTGTCGATCTGGATCGACGAGCACTACCACCGCTCCGGCCCCGGCGGGACGGGCGACGCGAAGTACGGCGGCAACTACGCGGCGAGCCTCCTGCCGCAGCGGCTCGCCGGGGAGAAGGGCTTCGACCAGGTCTGCTACCTCGACGCCGTGACGAACACGTCGCTCGAGGAGCTGGGCGGCATGAACGTCTTCGTCGTCATGGCCGACGGCTCGGTGCACACGCCGGAGCTCACCGGCACCTTCCTCGAGGGCGTCACGCGCTCGTCCATCCTGCAGCTCGCCGCCGACCGCGGGCACCAGGCCGTGGAGCGGCGCATCCCGCTCGCCGAGGTCGTCACCGGCCTCCGGGACGGCACCGTGCGGGAGATCTTCGCCTGCGGCACGGCGGCGGTCATCACCCCCGTCGGCCGCCTCGCGGGCGACGAGTTCGACCTGCAGGTCTCGGGCGGCGAGCCCGGCGAGCTCACCATGGCGATCCGCGAGGAGCTCACCGACATCCAGTACGGTCGGGTCGCGGACCGGCACGGCTGGATGCGCCGGCTCGCCTGATCAGACAGGGAGGTCCCCCGCGCGATGCCCACCACCCCGATCACGGCGGACGCGCTCAACCGGACCACGCTCGCGCGCCAGCAGCTGCTCACCCGCTCCGACGACGACGTCCCCGCCGTCGTCGGGCGGGTGGGCGGCCTGCAGGCGCAGCACGCCGACATGCCGTACATCGCCCTGTGGGCGCGACGCTCCGGGCAGACGATCGGGGTGCTCGAGGAGGCCCTGACCGACGGCGAGGTCGTGAAGGCGACCGTCATGCGGTCCACGCTGCACGTGGTGCCCAGCGCGGGCTGGCCGCTGCTCGACGCCGTCTCCGCGGAGCAGCGGCTGGCGGCGTGGCGTGCGAGCGCCCGGCGGGCGGGCGTCGACCTCGTGGGCCTCAACGCCGCCGTGCGCGCGTACTGCGCCGAGCCCCGCACGCTGGACGAGGTGGAGGCGTTCGCCGCCGACCAGTACCCCGGGGTCGACGCCGTCGCGGCGATCCCGGGCGGCGTGAGCCGCGCGTGGTGGCGGCTCGCGAGCGCGGGCGGCGGCCTCGTGCACGTGCCGCCGAGCGGGCTGTGGGGCTCCCATGTCGCGGCGCGCTACCAGGACGGCG
>JADHZE010000089.1 GCA_026934365.1 Isoptericola sp. QY 916
GGGAACGCCGTCAACACCACGAAACCCACCAACCACGGCGACAAGAACGCGAACCCCGCACCCGCCTCACGGCGGCGGGATCGGGCGCTTCGCGGGTTGCTGGCACGGGTGGGTGCGGCGGAGGGGGCCGCCGGAGCCGTCTCACCGGTCACTGTCACGTGGTCCGTCTTTCTGGGTCGTCGTCGACACAGCGTCTGCTGACACGTCATGGTCGAGCATGGTGCAACGTTGCGATCTAACGTTGGATCACGATGAACTACCGCGGCACCTCCCGTCAAGGGGTGGCGCGCCGTTTTCGTCGGACCCGGTCCGGGACCGACGGCGAGGAGGACGAGTGGGCGACGACGGCACGACGAGCACGGGGAGCCCGGCCGCCACGACGAAGCCGCCGGGGGTCAAGGACGTCGCGGCGGCCGCCGGGGTGTCGTGGAAGACGGTCTCGAACGTCGTGAACGGCACGGGCCGGGTCGGCGCGGCGACCCGCGGACGGGTCGAACGGGTCATCGCCGACCTCGGCTACAGGCCCAACCTCGCCGGCCGTCAGCTGCGCCAGGGACGCACCGGGATCCTCGCGCTGGCGGTGCCGCAGATCGACTCGCCCTACTTCTCGACCCTCGCTCACGAGACGATCGAGGTGGCGGCGGCGCGGGGCTACCGGGTGCTGATCGACGAGACGCGCGGGGTCGCGGAGGCGGAGCGCCTCGTGGCGCGCGGCTTCGACGTGCGTCTCATCGACGGCATCGTGTTCAGCCCGCTCGACCTCAGCCTCGACGACGTCGACGAGCTGCGCGGCAGCACACCGATGGTGCTGCTCGGCGAGCGGCCCTGGCACCCCGGCGGGGCGCTGACCACGGACCATGTGAGCATCGACAACGTCGCCGCCGCGCGGGAGGCCACGCGCCACCTGCTCGGTACCGGGCGTCGTCGGCTCGCCTTCCTGGGCGCGGAACCCGAGGTGCCGGAGCGGTCCGGAGCCCCCCGCCAGCGCGGGTTCGTCGAGGAGCTGCGCGCGGCCGGGCTCGAGGTGCGGCCTCCCTGGCTGCTCCCGGTGGCGGACTACAGCCGGCGGTCCGGAGCCCGCGCCGTCGAGGAGGTGCTGCCCCGTGCGGGCGAGATCGACGGCCTCGTGTGCGGCAACGACCTGCTCGCGCTCGGGGCGATGCACGCGCTTCGCACGAACGGCGTCCGGGTGCCGGAGGACGTCGGCGTGGTGGGCTGGGACAACACCGAGGACGGCCGCTACGCGAACCCGGGCCTCACGACGATCGCGCCGGACGTGCGAGGGGTCGCTGAGGCCGCCGTCGGCCGCCTGGTGGCGCAGGTGGAGCGTACCGGAGGAGCGCCCGAGGACGTCGTCGTGCCCCATCGGTTGCTCGTCCGCGAGAGCTCCCGTCGACAGGGCTGACGGCGCCACGTCGACGAGTCCTGGTGGTACAACGTTGCGTTTCTCGGATCACGGAGGTTGAATCAGCCCGGACCATCGACCACGCCGACCGCGACGGAGCAGCCGCCATGGCAGACCACCTCACTCACCTCGACCCGCCCTCCGCCCAGGTCGGCGCCGACGTCCCTCGCCCGGAGTACCCGCGCCCGCAGGTGGTGCGCGAGCGCTGGCTGAACCTCAACGGCACGTGGCAGTTCGAGCTGGACCGCGGCGACTCGGGACTGGAACGCGGTCTGCGCGACCGCGAGCTCGCCGGCACCATCACCGTGCCGTTCGCGCCCGAGTCGGAGCTGTCCGGGATCGGGGACAGCGACTTCCTCGAGGCGGTCTGGTACCGCCGCGAGGTGACCGTCCCGGCCGAGTGGGCCGCCGTCGCCGGCGACGACACGCACGTGCTGCTGCACTTCGGCGCCGTCGACCACGACACCACCGTGTGGGTGGACGGCACCGAGGTGGTGCGTCACCGCGGCGGGTTCTCGCCCTTCACGGCCGACCTGCACGGCGTGGCGGCGCCCGGCGACACCGTGACGGTCGTCGTGCGGGCCCGCGACCCGCGCGAGGCCCGGCAGGCCCGCGGCAAGCAGGCCACCTGGTACGCGAACACGCACTGCCAGTACACGCGCACCACCGGCATCTGGCAGACGGTGTGGCTGGAGCCCGTGCCCGGCGCCCACCTGCGCCGCCCGCGCGTCACGCCGCACGTGGCGAGCAGCGCGTTCGACGTCGTGCTGCCGCTCACCGCGAACCGCCCCGGCCACACCGTCACCGCGACGCTCACCGACGCCGACGGCGTCGTGGCGTCCGAGACCGCGCGCGCCGACGTCGACCTCGCGCCCGCGCTGCGCGTCGTCGTCCCCGAGGGTCGCGTGCGACTGTGGGGCCCGGGGGACCCGCACCTGTACGGCCTGCGCGTGGAGCTGCGCGACGGCGACGGCGCGCTCGTCGACGCCGTGGACTCCTACGCGGGCCTGCGGTCCGTCGCGATCGACGGCCAGGCGGTGCGGATCAACGGCCGCGCCGTCTTCCAGCGGCTGGTGCTCGACCAGGGCTACTGGCCCGAGTCGCTGATGACGGCGCCGTCGGACGCCGCGCTCGTGCGCGACATCGAGCTCGGTCTGCAGGCCGGCTTCAACGGCGCGCGGCTGCACCAGAAGGTCTTCGAGGAGCGGTTCCTGTTCCACGCGGACCGCCTCGGCTACCTCGTGTGGGGCGAGTTCGGCGACTGGGGCGTGAGCGGGCAGGGCACCGTCGGCCACAACCAGCAGCCCACCGCGTCGTTCACCACCCAGTGGCTCGAGGTGCTGGAGCGGGACCACTCGCACCCGTCGATCATCGGCTGGTGCCCGCTCAACGAGACGCACCAGGACCTGCACGACCGGATGACCGTGCTCGACGACGTCACCCGCGGCATGTTCCTCGCGACCAAGCTCGCCGACCCGTCGCGCCCGGTGATCGACGCCAGCGGCTACGCGCACCGCGTGCTCGAGACCGACGTGTGGGACTCGCACAGCTACGAGCAGGACCCGGCGGCGTTCGCCGTCCAGATGGCGGGGCTCGCCGACGGAGCCCCGTACGAGAACCGGCGCGACGACAACGCCGTCATGTCGCTGCCGTACCGCGGCCAGCCGTACTTCGTGTCCGAGTACGGCGGCATCTGGTGGAACCCGGAGGCGGCGGCCGCCGCGGCGGGGAACGACGCCGCCGAGTCGTGGGGCTACGGCCAGCGCGTCGCGGACGAGGAGGATTTCCACGCCCGGTTCCGCGGCCTGACCGAGGTGCTGCTCGGCGACCCGCTGATGTTCGGCTACTGCTACACCCAGCTCACCGACGTGTTCCAGGAGCAGAACGGCGTGTACCGCTTCGACCGCTCCGAGAAGCTCGACGTCGCCCGCGTCCGCGAGGTGCAGCAGCAGGTCGCCGCCGTCGAGGAGGCGGACCGCGCCGCGGTCTGACGCACGGGCGGACCTCCGGCGGCGGCCGGGCCTCCGTGTCCCAGGCCGCCGTCGGCCGCAGCCCGCGGTCCGCGCGCTCGGCGTTGAGCAGCTCCTCGACGAGCGCGCTCTTGCCGGCGGTGTACTCCCGGCCGTCGGTGAGCTCGGCCGCGAGGCGGGTCTTGAGCTCGCCGTACCGGCGCCGCGCCGTCGCGTCGTGGAGCAGCCTGTCGCGGAACAGCCGCTGCGGGCACGTCTCCCAGAGGTCGTCGGCGAAGACGTGCAGGATGTGGGTGCGCGCGCCGTCGCGCTCCCGCACGGAGACGCCGTGGTTCCTCGGGCCGTGCACGGTCCGCCGGTAGGCGAGGGGTGCGACGTCGTCGCCCAGCCCGAACGGGTGCTCGACCGCCGTCACCCTGTCGCCCATGACGGCCCGGAGCCGCGCGGCCTCGGCGCGGAACTCGTCGGCGAACTCCGGGCGGTGCGCGGTCAGCGTGATCACGATGCCGACCCTGGAGCCCACCTGTACAGAGTCTCGGTCGAGACCCGTCATCGCCCGCGGCCCAGGCCTGGCAGGATCACGGCTGGCCGGCGCGATCGTGTCCGTCCTGGGTGAGCGACCGGCGCCTCGTGCCGTACGCCGCCTTGATCTCCGGTCGTGCCGCCAGGATGCTGGCGACCAGGGCCCCATGCCTGAAAGGTATCTCGATGATCCCGAGCAGTGCTGCCCCTCGCCTGTCCGCCGTCCCGGGTCCGGGGGGCGGGCTCGACCAGGTCCTCGCGCTGACCTCCTCCGAGCCGGTGTGGCGGCTGTCCGCCGACGCATACCGCGCGGAGGCCGCCCAGCGGCAGTACCGACCGGAGTGGACGTGGGCCGCCTGGGGCCCCGACGGTCAGGTCCTGGCCCGCGCCCTCTGGTGGGGGCAGGGCGACAGCGCGCACCCGCTCGCGCTCGACTGCCTCGCCGTCGCCGACGAGGTCCCGGCCGCCGACCGTGCAGCGCTGGCCGGCGCGCTCCTCGAGGCCGGGCACCGGGCTTTCCAGGACTCCGGCGCGGAGGCACCGCCCTTGTACAACCTCATGAAGCTGCCCGGCACGTGGCGTGACGACCCGGCGCACGTCGCCGCCGTCGCCTGGCGCCAGGACGCCGCGCGCCGCGCGGGACTGACCGTCGAGGTCGAGCGTCTGCAGTTCGAGTGGACGCCCGAGGCGCCGCTGCCCGCGGCCCCCGAGCGGCTGGTGTTCTCGCCCGAGCCCGACGACGAGGTCTTCCTCGACGCGATGCTGCGGGTGGCCGAGGGGTCCCTCGACGCGCACACGATCGAGAGCGAGGCGGCCCACGGGGCCGAGGCCACCGCCCGCGAGAGTCTGCAGTTCTACCTCGACCGGCCCGGCAAGCGCGAGTGGTGGCGGCTCGCGCGCACCCCGGAAGGTGCCCTCGTCGGCCTTGCGATCCCGTCGGCCACGCCCTACGCGCGCAACGTCGGCTATCTCGGTGTGGTCCCGGAGGCGCGCGGCCGCGGCCACGTGTCGGAGATCCTCGCCGACGTCACCCGCTTCCACGCCGCGGATGGCGCCGAGCGCGTGACCGCCACGACCGACCTCGGGAACCGCCCGATGGCGGCGGCGTTCGCGCGCGGCGGCTACCGCAACACGGAGGTACGTCTGATCTTCTCGGCGCCGGTGGACGTCGTCTAGCCCAGGGCAGACAGCCCGAAGGCGGTCGCGAAGCCGAGCACGGTGACGAGCCCGGTGACGGGGCCGCCGAACTCGGTGGCCTCGGGGATCATCGTGTCGACCAGCATGGTCAGCAGGGCGCCGGCGGCGAAGGCCTGCACGACGGCGATGGTCACCGGGTCCGCGGTGCCCAGCACGGCGTACCCCACCCCGGCCGCGAGGGCGGACACGAGGGTGGTGCCGCCCCACAGCAGCGCCAGCCGCGCGATGGAGGTGCCCGCCTGCCGCAGCCCCACGGTCGCGGACATCGCCTCGGGGAGGTTGGAGATGAACACGGCGGCGAGCACCGCGACGCTCACCCCGCCGCCCCCGACCAGGGTCGAGCCAAGCACCACCGACTCGGGGATGCCGTCGAGCACCGTGCCCAGCGCGATCGCGCCGCCCGACCCCTCAGACTGCACGCCCGTGGACCGCTTGCGGTCCCGGCCGCCGCGCCGGTCGATGAGCAGGTCGCCGACGAAGAACGTCAGCGCCCCGGCGGCCAGCCCCGCGAGCAGCACCCAGCCGCTCGCCGCGCGCGAGGCGTCCTCGACCAGGTCGTACGCGACCGCGCTGATGAGCACCCCCGCGCCGAACGCCATGACGAGGCCCGTGAGCCGCCGGCTCGGCGTCCGCCACAGGACGAGGGCCGCGCCGATCAGCAGCGACGAGCTGCCCAGCAGGCCCCACCAGAACCCGGTCATGCGGCCAGTGGACCAGGTGGCGCGGCCGGCCGCCCGTCGACGGCCGCCCGGCCGGGCTCGCGGGTGCGTCGTTCCTGCGGTGCTGCGAGCATCGCCGCATGGACCTGCAGGAGCTCGTGCGACCGGAGCCCACGTCGATGCCTCGCCGGATCGGGAGGGTCACGCTCGGCGTGGCCCTCGCCGGGGCCGGGATCACCCACCTCACGGTCGCCCGCGAGGAGTTCCGTGCCCAGGTCCCCGCCTGGTTCCCGGTCGACGAGGACGTCACCGTCCTCGCGTCCGGCGTCGTGGAGATCGTGCTGGGCGGGTCGCTCGTCGCGCTCTCCCGGTGGAAGGTCGCGGTCGGGCTGGTCGTCGCGGCGTTCTTCGTCGTGATCTTCCCCGGGAACGTCGGCCAGTGGCTCGAGCGCAAGGACGGGTTCGGCCTCGACACCGACGCCAAGCGGTTCGTCCGGCTGTTCTTCCAGCCGGCTCTCGTCGCGCTCGCGCTCTGGTCGACGGGGGCGTTCCGCGCCCTACGCCGCGCCGCCCGCCGCTGACCGGCGGTCCGTGACCACCGGGCACGTGGCGAGGTGGTCGTCCACCAGCCCGCAGGCCTGCATGGCCGCGTACGCCGTCGTCGGGCCGAAGAAGCGGAAGCCCTCCTTCTTCAGCGCCTTGGCGAGGGCCACCGACTCGGGGGTGCTGGCCGGCACGGTGTCCCAGGCGCCCCACCGCCGCTCGCGGGGCGAGGGAGCGAACGACCAGAACAGCTCGTCGAGCGTGCGGCCGGCGTCGTGCAGGGCGAGCACGGCGCGCGCGTTGCCGATCGTGGCCTCGATCTTCTGCCGGTTGCGGATGATCCGGGCGTCGCCGAGGAGCCGCTCGACGTCGTCCTCGCCGAGGGCGGCGACGCGCTCGGGCTCGAAGTCGAGGAACACCTCCCGGAACGCGGGGCGCTTGCGCAGCACGGTGATCCAGGACAGGCCGGACTGGAAGCCCTCCAGCGCGATGCGCTCCAGCAGCGCGGCCTCGCCGTGCACGGGCACCGCCCACTCCGTGTCGTGGTAGGCCTCGTACAGGGGGTCGCCGTCGCCGAAGCAGCGGGCGGCGACGGGCGGGGCGTCGGGCTCCTGGCCGGTGGTCGTCGTCATGCCCCCAGCCTGCCCGGTCCTGCCGACACGCGACGACGGTCGTCCACAGGCCTGTGGGCGTCCCAGGCTCAGCCCTTGACCGACCCCGACATCAGCCCGCCCATGAAGTACCGGCCCAGCAGCACGTACACGAGCAGCGTGGGCAGCGACGCGAACAGCGCGCCCGCCATGGAGACGCCGTAGTCCTGCAGCAGTGCGCCGTTCGCCAGGTTGTTCAGCGCGAGGGTGACCGGCCCGTTCTGGCTGGAGGAGAAGAACACGGCGAACAGGAAGTCGTTCCACGCCGAGGTGAACTGCCAGATGAGCACGACGACGAAGCTCGGCACGGAGATCGGCAGCACGATCCAGGCGTACGTGCGCAGCATCCCCGCGCCGTCGACGCGCGCCGCCTCGATGAGCTCCTGCGGCACCGTCATGTAGTAGTTGCGGAAGATCAGCGTCGTGATGGGGATGCCGTAGACGACGTGCAGCAGGATCAGCGAGGGGACGCCGCTCGGCACGCCCAGCCCGAGCACGAGCTGGTTCAGCGGGATCATCACCGCCTGGTACGGGATGAACATGCCGAACAGGATCAGCGTGAACACGAGGTCCGCCCCGGGGAAGCGCCACCGCGACAGCACGAACCCGTTGAGCGACCCGAGGAACGCCGAGATCAGCGCGGCCGGCACCACCATCTGCACGGTGCGCGCGATGGCGGGCGAGAGGGTGGACCACGCCGTCTCCCAGTTGGCGGTGGTCCACACCCGCGGCAGGTTCCACGCGCGGGTGGGGGCGGCGTCGCCGGGGCCCTTGAAGCTGGTCACGAGCAGCACGTACACCGGCACCAGCACCACGAGCACGAAGAGGAGCAGCACCAGGTAGCGCAGCGTGCGGCCCACGGTGAACCGGCCGCGGGGCGCGGCGCGGCGGCCGAGGTCGATGGGGCGCCCGGCCTCCTCGACGACGGCGGTCATCGCTTGTCCTGCCGATGCGTGTGGACCAGGTACGGCACGATGACGATCGCCACGATGACCAGCAGGATCGTGCCGACGGCGGCCGCGTTCGCGTAGTCGAAGGCCGACTTGAACACGTACATGTCCACGGCGGGCACCTTGGTCTGGTAGTTCGCCGGCTTGGAGATCGACATGATGAGGTCGAACGCCTTGAGCGACATGTGGCCGATGATGATGAGCGCGGACAGCGCGATCGGCGACAGCTGCGGGAACAGCACGTGCCGGTAGAGCTTCCACTCGCTCGCGCCGTCCACCCGGGCGGCCTCGCGCAGCTCCACGGGGATGCCGCGGAAGCCGGCGAGGAACAGCGCCATCACGTAGCCGGAGAGCTGCCAGATCGCGGGGATCGCGATGGCGACGATGCCCACGGACACGTTGTTCCACCAGTTGTTCTGCAGCGCGTCCAGGCCGATCATCTGGAACAGCCGGTTGAGGCCGGACGCCTGCTCGTCCTGGTTGGAGTTGAGCAGCCACCGCCACACCACCCCGGAGGCGATGAACGAGACCGCCATCGGGAACAGGTAGATCGACCGGAAGAACCCCTCGCCCCGCAGCGGCTTGTCGAGCAGCCAGGCCCACAGGAAGCCGATGACCATCGTGCCCACGAGGAACACCACGGTGTACAGCACGAGGTTGGTCAGCGAGTGCTGGAACTCCTCGCTGCCCAGCAGGTCGAGGTAGTTGCGCAGCCCGACGCCCGTCGTCGGCGCCTGGCCCGTCGCCTGCGCGGCCGTGTGGTTGTCGGTGGCCGACTGCCGGGCGTTCGCCACGATGAGGCCGTAGACGAACACCCCGACCAGGATCAGCGAGGGCAGGAGCAGGAGCAGGGGAGCGCCGGCGCGGCGGACCGCCCGGCGCACCCCCGCCCGCCTGCGCGTGGCGGTGGCCATCGGCGCCTCAGCCGGCGTTCGCGGCGGCCAGCTCCGACTGGAACGCCGCCAGGTCGGACGCCCCCGAGGTGAACTTGCTCGTGGCGTCCGTGATGGCCGTGAGCGTCGCCACCGGGACCGCCGCCCCGTGCGCCAGCGAGGACACGATCGTGTCGCTCTTGAACGCCTCGGCCGCGGACTGCTGGTACTCGCCGAAGGTCGACATGTCGACGTCCGTGCGGGCCGGGATGGAGCCCTTGGCCTTGTTGAACGCCTCCTGGCCCTCGGCCGACCCGACCGTCTCGAGCCACGCCTTGGCCCCGTCGGGGTGCGGGGCGCCCACGGGCAGCGTGAACGAGTCGGCGAGGAAGTCGAAGACGCCGTCCGTGCCCGGGACGGCGAAGGCCGAGTAGTCGGTGCCGAGCTCCTGCTCCTGCTCCTCGTACGACGCCTCCGCCCAGTCGCCCATGACGGTGAACGCGGCCTTGCCGTCGATGACGAGCTGCTGCGACTCCGGCCAGTCCAGGCCGTCGCGGTCGGTGTTCGTGTAGCCCATGAGGGTCTCGAAGTCCTCCAGGGCCGCCGTGACCTCCGGACCCTTCCAGTCGGTCGACCCGTCCCACAGCCCGGAGTAGCCCTCCGCACCCAGGTCCGCCAGCAGCACCGTCTCGAGCAGCTGCACCTGCGTCCACGCCTGAGCGACGGCGAGGGGCGTGACGCCCGCCTTCTTGAGCGTCGCGAGGTCGTCCATCCACGCCGAGAGGTCGGGGTACGTGGCGTCCGGGTCGAGACCGGCGTCGGTGAGCACCTGCCGGTTGGACCACACCACGTTGGCGCGGTGGATGTTCGACGGGATCGAGTAGATCTGGCCGTCGTCCGCCGTGAGCCGGTCCATGAGGTCGGGCGGGAAGACGTCGGTGAGCCCGAACTCGTCGTAGAGGTCGGAGACGGGCTCGATCTGCGCGGCGTCGATGTAGTCCTGCAGCTCCGCGCCCGCGTGGGCCTGGAACGTGTCCGGCGGGTCCTGCGCCTGCAGGCGGGTCTGCAGCAGGTCCTTCGCCTGCGACCCTGCGCCGCCGGCCACGGCCCCGTTGACGAACGTCACGTCCGGGTGCTGCTCGTCGAACACCTTGACCAGCGCGTCCAGACCGGCCTTCTCCGACCCGGCCGCCCACCAGGTGAAGACCTCCACCTCGTCCGCGCCGCCGCTGCCGCTGCTCTCCGGTTCACCGCCGTTGCCGCCGCACGCGGCCAGCGCCAACGCCGCCACGGCCGCGACCGCGGCGACAGCCGACGTCCTGGGAGCTCCTCGCATCTGCCTCACCCCTACGCCCTCGGGCCGGTGGGGGTCGGTGTGCGCGCAGCGCGCGTCACCGGCCTGGCGCATCCTTGCGCCCCGGTCTCGCTCTCATCGCACGACCGGCGCGGTCACGGTGTCAAGGCGCCAGGGGAACCTTCGCCCGAATCGTGACCGGATGTCACCCAGGGTTCGGTCCGCGCCGGTCGTCGACGGGCTCGGCGTCGCGATCGGCTCCCTCCGTCGCACTCCCCGTCACCCAGCGGGGTGACGCTAGGCTCCCGGTCCGTGACCTCAGCGCTGACGATCCACACCGCGGGCGATTCGACGTCTCGCACGGCCGTGGTGCTCCACGGCCTGTCCGACGCGGGCGACAACTTCCCCGACCTGGTGGACCGCTGGCGGTCGGAGTGGCGCATCGTCGCACCGAGCATGCGCGGCCACGGCACCTCGCCGCGGTTTCGCGACGACGAGATGGGCCGCACGGCCGACCTGATGCTCGCCGACGTGCTCGCCGTCCTCGACGATCAGCCGGAGCCGGTGGTGCTCCTCGGCCACTCGATGGGCGGGGCGCTCGCGCTGCGCGCGGCGGTCGCCCGCCCCACGGCGGTTCGAGCCCTGGTGCTCGAGGACCCACCGCGCGCCGACGGCGGCCCCAGCCCGGCCGAGCACGCTGCCGGGTTCCTCGCGTTCGTCGAGGACATGAGCGCGCGCGTCGCACGCGGCGAGCTCGAGGCGCTCGTCACCGAGAGCGGGTGGAACCGGCCAGAGGTCGAGGCGTGGGCGCTGTCCAAGCCACAGGTGCAGCGGGACTACCTGCGTGCAGGGTTGCACCTCGGCCGCGAGAGCTGGGCCGACCTCGTGCCCCGGTTGACGGTGCCGACCCTGCTGGTCCTGCCCGACCGGGACAGTGTCGGCCCGTCCCCCGCCGAGCCCGGACCGGAGAACCCCCTGCTGAGGACCGTCGTCGTCGCCGACGCCGGCCACTGCGTGCGTCGCGACCAGCCCGAGGCCTACTTCGAGGCGGTCGAGGGCTTCCTGGCCTCCGTGCTCGTCTGACACCCCGCGGGCTCCGGCGCTCATCCCCGTGAGAGCACCAGGGCGGCGCTGTGCCCGCCGAAGCCGAAAGCGTCGACGAGGGCGTGGCGCGCCGTCGTCGTCCGGGGGGCGGTGACGACGTCGAGGTCGACCTCCGGGTCCGGGTCGTCGAGGTTGATGGTCGGGGGCACGACGCCGTCGCGCAGGGCCAGCAGCCCGACCAGCGCGCCCAGGGCGCCGGACGCGCCGAGCAGGTGTCCCGTGGACGCTTTCGTGGCGGTCACGGCGGGCGGGCTGCCGAGCGCGGCGCGCAGGGCCGCGGCCTCGTTGACGTCGCCCATCGGCGTGGACGTCGCGTGCGCGTGCACCAGCCCGACGTCGCCCGGTGCCAGGCCGGCGTCGTGCAGCGCGAGCGTGATGGTGCGGGCCTGGTTGGCCGGGTCGCCGCCGACGATGTCGAACGCGTCGGAGGTGAGGGACGTCCCGTCGACGGCGCCCAGGACCGTCGCGCCGCGGGCGCGGGCGTGCTCCTCGTCCTCGAGCACCACGAGCACGGCGCCCTCGCCCATGACGAAGCCGTCGCGGTGGACGTCGAACGGGCGCGAGGCGCGCAGCGGCTCGTCGTTGCGGGTCGACAGCGCGCGGACCCGGCCGAACCCGGTGAGCGACAGCGGCACGATGCTGGCCTCCGCCCCGCCGCACACCACGACGTCCGCGGCCCCCGAGCGGATCAGGTCGCGGCCCTGGACGATCGCCTCCACCCCCGCGGCGCACGCGCTCACGGGCGCGCGGGCGCCGGCCTTGGCTCCCAGCTCGAGGGACAGGTACGCCGCCGGACCGTTCGCCATCGCCATCGTGATGGTGTGCGGGGACACGCTGCGGTACCCGGCCGAGCCGAGGGTGTCCTGCATGGCGACGGTCGTCGCGATGCCGCCGTGCGCCGTGCCGACGGCCACGCCGAGCCGGGTGGGGTCCACGTCCGGCGACCCCGCCGACGACCAGGCCTCCCGGCCCGCGACGAGGGTCAGCTGCTCGACCCGGTCGCGCGCGCGGCGCTCGGGCACGCTCAGGCCGTCGGCGAAGGCGTCGTCCGCCCGCGCGGCGATGCGCACCGGCAGGGTGCCGGCCCAGTCGTCCGTGATCGCGCCGGCCCCGTTCGCGCCGGCCCGGAGGGCCGCCCACGTCTCCCTGACCGTGCCGCCGACGGGCGTGACCGCCCCCGCACCCGTGACCACCGCTCGTCGCACCCGCGTGCTCCTCGTCAGTCCGGTTGCCCCCTGCACCCGCACCGTGCGAGACCTTGTTGCGGGCCACTCTGCCCTGCCCTCCCGCGCGTCGCCCATGCAGGTCAGGCCTCGGCGCGGTTCCATGAGGTGGTGCCAACGACGGTCCACCCAGGATCCAGGAGGTCGCGATGAGCCAGACGATCGACGAGACCGGCAGCGGGGCGGGCGGCACCGCCCCCGAACCGGGCCTCAAGCGGGTGATGGGGCGCAAGCTCCTGCTGCTCTTCATCGTCGGGGACATCCTCGGCACCGGCGTCTACGCCCTCACCGGGCAGGTCGCCGGCGAGGTCGGCGGCGCCGCCTGGGCGCCGTTCCTCATCGCGTTCGTGGTGGCGACGCTGACCGCGTTCTCCTACCTGGAGCTGGTCACCAAGTATCCGCAGGCCGCGGGCGCCGCGCTGTACACGCACAAGGCGTTCGGCATCCACTTCGTCACGTTCATCATCGCGTTCATGGTGATGTGCTCCGGCATCACGTCGGCGTCGACGGCCTCGAACGCGTTCGCGGGCTTCCTCAACGACGGCTTCGGCCTGGGCCTCGAGCCGGGTGGGGCGGGGCTGCTGCTGATCGCGCTGGGGTTCATGACCCTGGTGGCGCTGGTGAACTTCCGCGGCGTCGGCGAGAGCGTCAAGGCGAACGTCGTGCTCACGATCGTCGAGCTGTCCGGCCTGCTCATGGTGATCTTCGTCGGCATGTGGGGCATGACCCAGGGCCGGGCGGACTTCTCCCGCGTGGTGGTCTTCGAGAGCGCCGACGACAAGAGCGTCTTCCTGGCCGTGACGGCGGCGACGACGCTCGCCTTCTTCGCGATGGTGGGCTTCGAGGACTCCGTGAACATGGCCGAGGAGTGCCGCGACCCCGTGAAGGACTTCCCGCGCACCATGCTCACGGGCCTGTCGATCACGGGGCTCATCTACGTGCTGGTCGCGATCACGGCCGTCGCGCTGGTCCCGGTGGGCGACCTGGCCGACGACTCGAAGGGGTCCGCCCTCACCCAGGTGGTCGCGGCCGGGGCGCCAGGCCTGCCGTTCGACACGATCTTCCCGTTCATCGGCATGTTCGCCGTCGCGAACTCCGCGCTCATCAACATGCTCATGGCGTCGCGGCTGCTGTACGGCCTGGCCCACCAGGGCGTGCTGCCGCGCAGCTTCGGCAAGGTGCACCGCACCCGCAAGACGCCGTGGGTGTCGATCATCGTCACCACGCTCATCTCGTTCGGGCTCATCATCTACGTGGTCCGGGCCAGCGCCACCGAGGCCGGCTCGGACGCGATCAGCCTGCTGGGCGGGACGACGTCGCTGCTGCTGCTCACCGTGTTCGCGGTGGTGAACGTGGCGCTGCTCGTGCTGCGACGCAAGCCCGTGCAGCACGAGCACTTCCGCACCAAGACGTGGATCGCGGTGCTCGGCGCCGTGACCTGCGCCTTCCTCGCGGGTCCGTGGGCGCGCAGCGAGGAGCAGCAGGAGCAGTACGTCATCGCCGGCGGCCTGCTCGCCGTCGGGCTGGTGCTGTCGTTCATCACCTGGCTGTACAACCGCACGGTGAAGCACCAGCAGATCCACTTCGAGGACGTCGAAGACCTCGACGCCGACAAGCCGCAGGCGGGCTACCCCAAGCGCTGACGGCGGCGCCAGGCTGTCGAGCGTCTCTGTCGGTCAGGAATCCGTCACGAATTCCTGACCGACAGGGACGCTCGCGCGTCCGCCGACGCCCGCTCGAAGGCGGACAGCACGGGCTCGTTGAAGAGCACGAAGCGGACCTCGTCGATGGCCGCCGGGTTGGCGTCGTCCCACGACCGCACGGCCTCCAGGGCTTCGCGCGCGACGTCGTCCGGCGACCAGCCGTACACGCCGGCACCGACGGCGGGGAACGCGACGGTCCGGGCGCGGAGGTCGGCCGCGACGTCCAGCGACCGGGAGAAGCACGAGGCGAGCAGTGCGGGGTCCGTCTGCCCGGCGTGCCGGTTCGGCCCCACCGTGTGGATCACCCACGCGGCGGGCAGGTCGAAGCCGGGCGTCGCGACGGCGTCGCCCACCGGCAGGCCGTCGGGCAGGGTGCTTTTGCGCAGCTCGCGGCACGCCTCCAGCAGGCGCGGGCCCGCGGCGGCGTGGATGGCGCCGTCGACCCCGCCGCCGCCCAGCAGCGACGAGTTCGCGGCGTTGACGATGGCGTCCGAGGCGACGGTCGTGAGGTCGCCGCGTTCGAGGACGAGCTCCACGGTCCCTCCTGGGGGTCGCGAGCGGGTCGAGGGCAGGGGCGCTTGGACGTCAGGCCGTCCGCAGGGCCTTGTCCTCGTCGGGCATGAGGATCCACAGCACGATGTAGGCGAGCACCTGCGGGCCGGGGATGAGGATCGACGCGACGGAGAGCACGCGGACGAGGCCGCGGCTCCAGCCGAGGTAGTCGGCGAGGCCGGCGCAGACGCCGCCGAGCACGCGGCCGTGCTTCGGGCGGAACAGCTTGCGCTTCGGCGCGGGGGAGGGCTGGACGTACGGGGTCGAGGTCGGTGTGGTCATGCTTCGACGGTACGAGCGGCGCGTCGCGCTCGGTATCGGGTGGTCCCCCCGTTCGACCCTGAGGAACCCTGACCCGGCCCCGTCCGCGGGAGGAAGCGGCCCACCGGTCCGGGGTCGTGGAAGCCGTCCTCGTCGAGCACGACGCGGCCGCCCGCGACGACGACCCGCGGCCACCCGGACAGCTCCATCCCGTCGAAGGGGGAGAAGTCGGTGCCCTGGTGCAGCGCGGCCGGGTCGACCGTGCGGGACTCCGACGGGTCGAGCAGCACGAGGTCCGCGTCGTACCCGACGGCGACGGCGCCCTTGGTCGCGAGGCCGTTGATCCGCGCGGGGGCCGCGGCGAACACGTCGACGAACCGCTCGACGGGCAGCCCCCCGCGGGCGACGAGCGCGGTGAACGCGGCGGGCAGGCGGGTCTCCACGCCGGGCAGGCCGTGCGGCATGCGGCGCACGTCGTGGCGGCACCGCTGCTTCTGGGCGAGGTCGTAGCAGGAGTGGTCGGACGACACGGTGTCCACCTGGCCGAGCGCGAGCCGGTCCCGCAGGCCGGCCGCGGCGGACGCCGGGCGGATCGGCGGGCAGCAGGCGAACTTCTCCGGCGTCGCCGAGGCGTACACGGACTCGTCGAGCAGGAGGTAGTGCGGGCACGTCTCGGAGTACACCTCCTGCCCGCGGGCGCGGGCCTCCCGGACGGCCTCGACGGCGGCGGGCGTGGTCTGGTGCACGAAGTAGACGGCGGCGCCCGTGTAGGCGGCCACGGCCAGCATCTCGCGCACCGACGCGTCCTCCGAGATCTCCGGCCGCGAGCGCGGCAGGTCCTCGATGCCGATGCGGCCGTCCGCGGCGCAGGCGGCGGTGCGGTCCACGACGATCGCGTCGTGCTCGGAGTGGACGTACACGAGGCCGCCCCGACGGGCCGTCTCCTTCATGACCCGCAGGATCGTGTCCTCGTCGGCCATCGTCGTGCCCCGGTTGGTGGTGTACACCTTCACGGACGGCACGCCGAGGTCGGCCATCTCCTGCAGCTGGGCGGGCACGTCGTCGTCCCACGCGACGACGGCGCCGTGCAGGCCGACGTCGCACCGGGCGTCGTCGAGGAGCCCCAGCTTGTGGCGCAGGGCGTCGATCGGGCGCTCGGCCGGGTCGGCGGGGATGCCGAAGTCGACGATCGTCGTGGTGCCGCCGTGGAGGGCGGCGGTCGTGGCCCGCTCGTACGTGTCGAGCGACGTGTAGGCGCCCGTCACCTGCGCGACGTGGCAGTGCGCGTCCACCCCGCCGGGGAGCACGAGCAGGCCCGTGGCGTCGACGGTGCGGACCGCGGGCGGCAGGTCCTCGAGGTCGGGGGCGTAGACCGCGGCGACGGTGCCGCCGGTGACGCCGACGTGCCCGTGGGTCGTGCCGCCCGCGTTGACGATCGTGGCGTGGGTGATGAGCAGGTCGTGGATCACGGGAAGCGGGAATATCGCAGGATGGTTCGTGGTCGTACACAGTACGGTCTCGCCCGTCCGGTGACCGCACGAT
>JADHZE010000009.1 GCA_026934365.1 Isoptericola sp. QY 916
GCCCGCGTGCTCGGCGCGGTGGTCGCGGGGGAGCTGGGTCCGGACGCCGGGGTCGCGGACCTCGCGGACCTGGTGGGCACCACGCCCCGCTCGCTGCAGCGGCTCTTCGCCGACTGGGTCGGCGTCAGCCCCAAGTGGGTGCTGCAGCGCCACCGGGTCCACCTCGCCGCGGACCTGGTCGCCGCCGACCCCGGCCGCCCTCTCGCCGAGGTCGCCGCCGCCGTCGGCTACTACGACCAGGCGCACCTGAGCGCCGACTTCGCGCGCGCCCTCGGGACGCCGCCGGCCGCCTACGCCCGCCGGTGCGCCGCCTCCCGCGCAGCGCTCGCGGCGGCCCTCGGTCCCGCCGCCCGCCCGGCCCCGGGGATCTCCGACCTGGTCGCCGCCGGGCGCGCATAGACTCGGGGCCGTGGCGGGACTGATCAAGCGCGAGGACGTGGAGGCTGTACGCGAACGCGCACGGATCGAGGAGATCGTCTCCGCCCACGTCACCCTCAAGCCCGCCGGCGTCGGCTCCCTCAAGGGTCTGTGCCCCTTCCACGACGAGCGCACGCCGTCGTTCCACGTCCGGCCGGGCGTCGGGCGCTGGCACTGCTTCGGCTGCGGCGAGGGCGGCGACGTCATCTCGTTCGTCCAGAAGATCGACGGGATGGGGTTCACCGACGCCGTCGAGTTCCTCGCCGACCGCGCGGGCGTGCAGCTGCGCTACGAGGACTCCCGCACCGGCGCCGCCGCCGACCGCGGCCCGCGCGAGGAGCCGGGCAGGCGGCAGCGCCTGATCGAGGCGCACAAGGTGGCCGCAGAGTTCTACTCCGAGCAGCTCTTCGGCCCGGGGGCGCAGGCCGGGCGGGCGTTCCTCGCCGAGCGCAGCTTCGACCGCGCCGACGCCGAGCACTTCGGCGTGGGCTACGCCCCGACCGGCTGGGACGCGCTGCTGCGCCACCTGCAGGGGCGGGGCTTCACGCAGGCGGAGCTCGTCGCGTCCGGGCTGGTCAGCCAGGGCCAGCGCGGCATCTACGACCGGTTCCGCGGCCGCCTCGTGTGGCCCATCCGCGACGTCACGGGAGCGGTGATCGGCTTCGGCGCGCGCCGCCTGTACGACGACGACCAGGGGCCGAAGTACCTCAACACCCCCGAGACGTCGCTCTACAAGAAGTCCCAGGTCCTGTACGGGATCGACCTGGCCAAGAAGTCGATCGCGCAGGGCAAGCGCGTCGTGATCGTCGAGGGCTACACGGACGTCATGGCCGCCCACCTGTCCGGGGTGGACTCGGCGGTGGCGACCTGCGGCACCGCGTTCGGCGGCGACCACGCCAAGGTGGTGCGCCGGCTGCTCGGTGACACCACGGCCGGCGGCGGCCTGCAGCTCGCGTCGGGGGCCTCGCTGGGCGGCGAGGTGATCTTCACGTTCGACGGCGACGCCGCCGGGCAGAAGGCCGCCGTGCGCGCGTTCGGCGAGGACCAGCGGTTCCACGCCCAGACCTTCGTCGCCGTCGAGCCCGGCGGCATGGACCCGTGCGAGCTGCGCATGGCCCGCGGCCCCGAGGCCGTGCGGGCGCTGGTCGACGGGCGCCAGCCGCTCTTCGAGTTCGTCATCCGCACCACGCTCGACACGTTCGACCTCGACACGGTCGAGGGGCGCGTGGGGGCGCTGCGCGCGGCCGCGCCGCTGGTCGCCGGGATCCGCGACCGGTCGATGCAGCTCGGGTACTCACGCTCCCTCGCGCGCTGGATCGGCATCGACACGGAGGACGTCCGCCGGGAGGTCGCCCGGGCCGCCACCGCGCCGTCGCGCGGCTCGCGCCAGGACCAGCGCCAGGACCAGCGCCGGGACGCGCGCCCCGAGCCCGAGGCGGTCCCAGCGACGCCCGTCCTCGCCGCGCCCGACCCGCGCGACCCGGTGGCCAGGCTGGAGCGACAGGCGCTGATCGTCGTCCTGCAGTACCCGCAGCACGTGCCGGCGTCGTTCGACGAGCTCGGTGAGGACGCGTTCGGCGTCCCCGCCTGGCGCGCGGTGCACGACGCCGTGCGCGCCGCGGGCGGAGTCGCGGCCGGCCGTGAGGTGGGCGGTGGCCGGTGGGTGGAGACCGTGACCGAGCAGGCGCCCGAGACGGTCGTGCCGCTGGTCACGGAGCTCGCGGTCGCGCCCGTGCCCGAGGACCGCGAGGCGGTCATCGGGGCGTACGTGGCCGACGTCGTGCGCGCCCTCGTGGACCTCGGCCTCACGCGCCGGATCGCGGACGCGAAGAGCCGCCTGCAGCGGCTCGACCAGGAGAAGGACCCGGCGGCCTACCAGCAGGCGTTCACCGACCTGCTCGCCATCGAGCAGCAGCGACGCACGCTGCGGGAGCGCAGCGAGTCCTGACGTCCTCCCTGGACGGTCACAGGCTCCTCGTCAGGAACAGCGAGTCGCCGTGGACGGCGTCCGGCTCCACGCGGCCGGACGCCACGAAGCCCACCTCGGCCAGCACCCGCGGCCTCCGTCGCGACGCCGTCATCTGGTCGAGCGTGGGCCGGCCCGCCTCGTCGAGGCGTCGGTGCGGCGGGACGCGCTCTTCCCACAGCTGGCGCTGGACGATCGCCTCCTCGACGCGCCACGGGCGAAGGAGCAGCCGGTCGGTCTCGAGCACGGTCTCCGGCCTCCGCGCCGACAGGACTCCCGTCCGCCGACCGTAGCGGCGGCGGACGGGAGCCCGGACGTCACCTCAGGTGCCGCGCGAAGAACCGCCCCGCGTCCTCGCCGGCGTACGCCGGGACGCCGGTGTGGCCGCCCAGGTTGGCCTGCAGCGTCTTCTCCGTCGAGCCGAAGGCGTCGAACAGGTCCAGGGCCGCCTGGCGGTCGTTGCCCTCGTCGTCCCACTGCAGCAGCACGTGCACGGGGATCGTGACGCGTCGCGCCTCCTCGAACGTGGCCCGGGGCACGTAGCTCCCGGCGAAGAGCCCGGCCGCGACGACGCGGGGCTCGACCACCGCCAGCCGGACGCCGACGGCGATCACGCCGCCCGAGTACCCGACGGGCCCGCCGAGCTCGGGCAGGGCGAGGAGCGCGTCGAGAGCGCGCCGCCATTCCGGGACCGCCTGGTCGACCAGCGGGAGGACGAGCCGGTCGACGACGTCGTCGGAGACCGGCTCGCCGGCGGTGAGGGCCGTCCGCAGGTGCGCGCGCGCCTGGTCGGCGCCGGGGAGCGGCGGCCGGCCGCCGCTGCCGGGTCCCTCCAGGGCGACCGTCGCGATGCCGTCGGACGCGGCGTGCCGGGCGCGACCCACCAGCCGGGGGTACATCCGGTCCGTGCCGAGTCCGCCGGGCTGGCCGAGCAGGATCAGGGGAGCGGGGTCCGACGACGTGGCGGACGGCGGCGTCCAGAGGATGCCGGGGATGCCGTCGAGGGTGAAGCGGCGCTCGAGGACGCCGTCGTCGAGCTGCTGCTCGGCGGTGAAGGCCAGGGCGGCGCCCGGTGTCGAGCCCGGTGTCGAGCTGGGTGTGACGTTCATGGTCGTGCCTCTCGGGAGTGCTGAGCGAACGGCGCTCCCGGACGACCTATCGCCCGACCATGACTCCGCGGAGGAGCACCTGTGTCGATACGTTCACCGGTACCACCTCCTTGCTCCGACTCGCACGGCCTCCGGCAGGCTAGCAGCGCCCGCCGCGTCCCCTCCAGGCGTTTTCGGTGCCGTTCCGGCCGCGGCGTCCGCGGCACGGGGCTGGACTCCTCCCGCCCTGCCGCGAGGGGTCAGGCGGCGGCCTCGGCGCGGGCGCGGCGCTCGCGGGCCGACTGCAGGTCGGCGGGCATGAGCGCGGCGAGCACCACCAGCACCACGGCCACGGCCACCAGGAGCACGAAGACGAGGTGGATCGCGGACATCAGGCCCGGGCCCACCGGCGTGCCGTCCGGGCCGAGGGTCGTGCGCGCGTTGACGATCGCGCCGCAGACGGCGACGCCCACGGCGGAGCCGAGGGAGCGCGCGAACATGTTGGTGCCCGTCACCGCGCCGCGCTCGGTGAACGACGCCTGCGACTGCGCGGCGATGAGCGTGGGTACGGCGGTCAGGCCCATGCCCGCGCCGATGACGAAGCACGCGCCCGCGACGGCGACCACCGACGAGCCGGACGCGAGCAGCAGCGTGAGCGCCGTGCCCACCACGACGAGCGACGTACCGATCATCGCCGTGTACCGGAAGCCGATGCGCAGGTAGAGGCGGCCCGCGTTGGACGCGGAGAGCGGCCAGCCCACGGTCATCGCGGCGAGCGCGAAGCCCGCGACGAGCGGTCCGGTGCCCAGCACGCCCTGGGCGTAGATCGGCACGTACGTCGACAGGCCGAGCACGACGACGCCCACGAGCAGCGAGACCGCGGTCGACACACCCACCACCCGGCGGCGCAGGATGGCGAGGTCCACGATCGGGTGCCTCGTGCGGCGCGCCTGCACGCCGAACGCGGCGAGCAGCAGCACCGCGACGGAGAAGACCACGACCGACGGCAGCGAGCCCCAGCCCCACCGCGTGCCGCCCTCGAGGAGGCCGAGCAGCAGCATCGTGCTGCCGCCCGCGAGGAGCGCGGCGCCGAGGTAGTCGATCGGCTCGCGCTCGCCGGTGCGCGGGGCCTCGTGGTACCGGCGGGCCAGCATCCAGGCGGCGAGGGCGCACAGCGGGATGTTCACCCAGAAGATCCAGCGCCAGCTCGTGAACTGGGAGAACACGCCGCCGAGCGTGGGCCCGACGACGGCGGAGATCGCCCACACGGACGCGAGGTAGCCCTGGGTCTTCGCCCGCTCCTCCAGCGTGTAGATGTCCGCGGCGATCGTCATCGACACCGGCATGACGGCCCCCGCGCCGAGCCCCTGCACCACACGCCCGGCGATCAGCACGCCCATCGTCGGGGCCGCGCCGGCGAGCACCGACCCCGCGAAGAACAGCGCGACACCGACGAGCATCAGCCGCTTGCGGCCGAGCACGTCGGCCAGCCGCCCGAACACCGGGGTGCTCACGGCCTGCGCGAGGAGGTACGTGGAGAACAGCCAGGGCAGCTGGTCGAACCCGCCCAGCTCTCGCGCGATGGTCGCCGACGCCGTGGCGATGATCGTGGCGTCGAGCGCGACGAGCGCCGTCGAGAGCATCAGGGACAGCAGGATGGGGCCGCGCTCGGAGCGCAGGCCGACAGAGACATGACCGGTCGTGGGCACGTGAGGCACAAGCCCGCAGGCCGTGGCGGATATTCCCGGTGCCCGCCGGTCGACTGCGAGAGACTGGGGGCGTATCCCCACGATCTCGAAGGACGCCCCGTGACCCTGCCCGGCCTCTCCGCCACCCCGCTGTACCTCGACTGCGACACCGGTGTCGACGACTCGCTCGCGCTCGCCTACCTGCTCGCCTCGCCCGAGGCCGACCTGGTCGGTGTCGGGAGCGTCAGCGGCAACATCGACGCCCGGCAGGGCGCCGTCAACACGCTCGACCTGCTGGCGCTCGCGGGCCGGCCCGACGTCCCTGTCGCCGTGGGGGCCCATGACCCGCTGGCGGGCAGCTACGACGGCGGCGCGCCGTCGGTGCACGGCCGCAACGGCGTGGGTGACGTCGCGCTGCCGCCGTCCGGGCGGGAGGTCGCGGCGGAGTCGGCCGTCGAGCTGCTGCTCCGCCTGTCGCACGAGCACGCCGGCGCCCTGCGCGTCGTCGCCGTCGGTCCGCTCACCAACCTCGCCCTCGCGCTCCGCGCCGACCCGACGCTCCCGGCGCGTGTCCGGGACCTGACGATCATGGGCGGGGCGGCCCTGCACCCGGGGAACGTGACGCCGGTCGCCGAGGCGAACATCGCGAAGGACCCGGAGGCGGCCGCCGAGGTGCTCGCGGCCGACTGGGACGTCACCCTCGTGCCGCTCGACGTCACGATGGCCGACGTGCTCGAGGAGTCCGACCGCAAGGCGCTGCTCGAGGCGGGCACGGCGCTGGCCCCGTGGCTGGGGGAGGTGCTCGACCTGTACTTCGGGTTCCACGTGGACACGTTCGGCCGCCGCTGCTCGGCCCTGCACGACCCGCTGGCCGCCGCGATCGCGACCGGCGGCGTGACGCCGACGCTCGCGCCGCGCGTCCCGGTCGTCGTCGACGCCACCGCCGGCCCCGGCCGCGGCCAGACGGTGTGCGACCTGCGCGGCCGGTACGCCGGATACCCCGACGTGCCCGGAGCGCGCACCCGCGTGGTCCTCGCCACCGACGCGCCGCTCACCCCGCACCTGATGGAGCGCCTGCTGACCCTCTGACCGGGCACGACGAAGGCCCCTGTCCTGCACTGCAGGTCAGGGGCCTTTCTCGATGCTCCCGCGGTTGGACTTGAACCAACGACCGTCCGATTAACAGTCGGATGCTCTGCCAGCTGAGCTACGCGGGATCGCGTGGTCGTCCGGCCGGTGGCCTTCGAACCGGGAAGAACACTACCAGGCTCACACGGGTAGTCCGGACGCTCCCCGGACCCTGGACTCCGTGGCGTCCACCACTCGGGCGACCCGCGGGTCGTCGAGATCGACGCCCTGCCCGGCGATCGCCTGCGAGAAGAGCTCGCCGTGCGCCGTCCGCCGGACGGCGACCTTCACGTCGCCGCCGGGCACCGCCACCGTCTCGGCCAGCACGACCGACCACTGGACGCGCTCCCGCAGGGCCTGGGGGAACGACGTGCGCTCCGCGTCCACGAGCCGCAGCACGGTGTCCGGGGCGGCGTCCACCCACTCGATCGCCAGCTCGGACCGCTCGGGGTCGAACACGCCGCGGTCGACGTCGCACCACGGGCGCCGCGTCACGACCTCGCCGACGCCCGGTCCGACGACGACGAGGTCCGCCGTCGTCGCCACGGCCCACCGGTCGTCGGGGAGCTGCGCGGACGCGAGGACGCGCTCCCCCCGGGCCAGAGGGAGCGTGCGACGGACGTCGTCGGGCAGAGGGGAGCGGCGGAACCACATGGCGCCACCGTATCGATCCGGCCGCCGTCCGCGGGTCGTCGGCGACCCACGACGGCCGAACCGTTGGTCGCGGTGGCGGCAGCCCGGCAGGATGTGCGCATGACGCCGACGCGGCCGCAGACAGGGACAGGGAGCACGGTGGCGACCCCGTCGCCCCCGGCGCCGGCGACACGCCTGCTGGTCGTCGTGGCGACGACCGCCCTGTCGCTCCCGTTCGTGTACTACGTCTTCGTGGTGGCGGCGCTGAGCACCGGCGTCGGGGGAGCGGGCCTCCTGCTGCTGGCGGTGCCGGTCGGCCTGGCCTCCTGGGTCTGCCGGGCCGTGATGCGGTCGGCGAGCCCGAGCGCCGGGGGAGTGGGCGGACTCGCGCCGGTCGTCGCGACCGTGGCGTGGGCCGTGCACTCGCTCGCTCCGTCGCTGTTCGCTCCGGCGCCGCCCGTCCTCGTGGGCGCGGTGGCCGCCCTGCTCGCCGGCGCGGTGGCCGCACTGGCGCTGCCACGGGCCTGGAGGCTCGCGGGCGTGCTCGTCCTCGTCGTGCTCGGTGTCGCCGGGTGGCTCTCGCACCGCGCGGCCGAGCAGGCGTCGTGGCAGGAGGCGCAGGCTGCGCTGACCCGTCCGTACGTGCTCGACGTCCCGGACCTCGAGCCGTACGACGTCGTCGTCGGGGAGGAGAACTCGTCGGCGGCCTACTCGGCGCCCGGGATCTCCGTCACCGTGCTCACCTACCCGCCCGGGTCGATCACGCTCCCTCCGGAGGTGTCGCCGTGCGATGTCCACTCGACCGCGCCGGAGGTGCCCGGTGTGGATGTGCGGTGCGCGGTCCCTGGTGTCCCCGAGGGGTGGCTGGTGGTCGTCGAGTCGCGGCCGGCGCCCGAGGCGGACGTGGCGGCCCTGGCGGCGACGGCCGTGCCGATGCCCGACGACGCCTTCCAGCGCTGGGCGGGCTGAGCGAGGGGGGCGTCCCGCTCCCGGTGTGATCAGCCCGCGGCGGTGCGTCCTTCGTCGTCGACCGGACGGGGTGCGTCCCGCGCGGCCTGCTCGCGCTCGTGCTTGAGCCGCGCCTGCTCCAGCAGCCAGCGCATCTCCGGGTCGTCGTCGGGCTCGGCGGCGGCGGTCTCGTCCGTCTCCCAGGTGCGCCGACGCCCCGGGTACTGCGCCGGCGGCACGGGCCCGGCGGGGTACCCGGTCCGCGGCGCGGGCCCGCGGTTCGCGCGGACCCTGCGGCTCACGACGAGCCACGCGATCGACCCGGCGAACGGGAGCAGCAGGATGATGAGGATCCAGAAGCCCTTCTGGATGCCGCCGCCGTCCTCCTCGTCGGACTGGACGACGTCGACGAGGGCGTAGACGACGAGCGCGAGGTAGGCCAGCATCGGCAGCACGCGGAGCATGGCCCTGGAGGATAGCGGCTCGAGTGCGTCTCGTCACCGCCTCTTCGCAGGTCAGCCGGGGTGGTTCAACGGGAAGGACGCCCACACGTGCTTTGCCGGGCCGGAGGTGTACCACCCCACGCGCGCCGACAGGCGCTCGGCGATGAGGAGGCCGAGCCCGCCGTGGCCCGGGGGGCGCTCGCCGTCGACGGCCGGCACCCCGGCGACGTCGTGGTCGACGACGTCGAGGAGCCAGGTGCGCTCGTCACGCAGCAGGCGGACGACGGTCGGCGGAAGACCGTGCAGGAGGGCGTTCGTCGCCAGCTCGGAGGCGATCAGGACGATCTTCTCCGCGGTGTCGTGCATCGCGGTGGCACCGTCGCCCGAGGGGCCGACGATGCGGGCGAGGGCGGACCGCAGCCGGCTGAGCTCCTCGGAGTCGGCGAGGACCCATTCCGCGACCGGGGCGTACCCCGGTGGCGGCGGTGCCATCGGCACGCCGGACACGACGGACGGGATGACGGTGTCGTCCAAGGGTTCTCCTCCAGAGGTCAGCGCGAGGTCAGGCGGCCGCCGGGGTGAGGGCGGCGGGATGGGTCAGGAGTCGTCGTCGCCGGAGGTCGGCGTGCTGTCGGGCTCGGCGAACCGGACCGTGTGCTCGAGACCGGTGAGGGTGATGACGTCGCGGACGGCGGCCGGGGCGCCGACGAGCAGCGGCCCCTCCTCGGCGGTCCCTCCGAGCAGGAGGAGCCGCAGGCCGGACGAGTCGAGGAAGGTGACCCGGCGGAGGTCGATCGTCTTGGGTCGTCCGTCCAGGGACGCCTTGAGCGTGTCGCCGACGTCCTGGGCGACGGCGACGTCGACCTCACCCCAGACGATCCACGTGCTGCCACCGTCCTCGAGGGTGGCCCCACCCGAGCTGATACTCACACATCCACCTTCGTCGCTCTGTCGCCGGCGTCGCCGTCTCGGAGTGCCCCGTGCCGGGCTTGAACCGGCGACCGATCGATTATGAGTCGACTGCTCTGACCAGCTGAGCTAACGGGGCGCGCGGCGAGCATACCGGCGCGGTGGCCGGGGCGTGCGGTGGCCCCCGTGCCGCGGTGTCATGGGTGAGTGACCATCACCGTCAAGCGCGTGTACGAGGAGCCGGCCCCGGACGACGGCGCGCGGGTGCTCGTGGACCGGCTCTGGCCGCGCGGGATCTCCCAGGAGCACGCCCACCTCGACCGCTGGTGCAAGGAGGTCGCGCCGTCGACGGACCTGCGCACCTGGTTCCACCACGACCCGGACCGGTTCGAGGAGTTCGAACGCCGCTACCGCGCCGAGCTCGTGGACAACCCGGAGGTTCCGGAGCTGGCGGGGCTGGGCGCGGGGGACCGGCGCCTGACGCTGGTGTTCTCGGCGCGCGACACGGAGCACAACCAGGCGCTGGTGCTGCGCGACGTGCTGGAGGCCTACCTGGACGAGACCGGTTCCGCCTCGGGGGCCTGAGCGCGGGTCGTCCTGGCCGGCGCGTGGCCGAGGGCGCGTCCGGCGCGCTCGAGGTCGCGCGCGACGGCACGCTTCAGGCGCGGGCCGAACGGCCGCTCCACGAACCGGTGCACGAGGTAGGCGGCGGCGAGCATGACGACGGTGACGACGGCGAACGTCACGGCCGCCGGCGCGTGCGGGCTCGCCTTGCCGATGAGCCACTGGCCCCACGAGGAGTGCAGCAGGTACAGCGGGTACGTCAGGGCGCCGACGAGGGTGAGCCACTTCCACGACAGCCGGTTGAGGCGGGTGAGCGACACCAGCGCGACCAGGGCGAAGCAGACCAGGATGGCGACCCAGGAGGTCTGGGGGCTGATGGTGACGTCGGTGCTGTGGGCGATCCGCAACGCCTGGCTGTGGCCGGAGATCACGCCGGCCAGGGCGATGTTGAGCGCGAGCACGAGCCACAGCACCAGCGAGCGGCGCTCCTTGGTCAGCAGGTAGAGCATCATGCCCCCGGCGAACAGCGGGGCGTCGGTGCCCACCAGCACGGTGATCCAGAGCGTGCTGCCCGACTGGACCGCCACGGCCGCGAGCACGGGCCACACGGCGGCGAAGGCCACGAGCCGGTTGCGGGTCATCCCGAAGGCGAGCAGCACGCCGACGAGGACGTAGAAGCGCAGCTCGGCCCACAGGGTCCAGTAGACGGTCTCGATGTCCTGCACCCCGAACGCGCGCTGGACCATCGTGAGGTTCGCCGCCGTCTCGGGGATGCCGACCTCCTTGTGGCCGGGTGCGACGACCACGAGCAGCAGCACGACGGCGGCCACGGACAGCCAGTACGCCGGGAAGAGGCGGCCCACGCGCGAGGCGGTGAAGGACCGGACGTCGCGGCCCCAGGCGGACATGAGGATGACGAACCCGCTGACCACGAAGAAGAGCTGGACCCCGAAAGACCCGAAGACGGCGACGGGCTGGAGGTTCGGGAACGCCTCGTCGGTGCGCGGGCCCCAGGCCGAGTGGTTGACGGCGAGATAGTGGTAGGCGAGCACGGCCATGGCCGCGACGAACCGCATCCCGTCGAGGGCGGCGAGGCGCGGGCGTCCCGCAGCGGGGGCGGCTGCCCGCCCCGGTGCGGGGGCGGGGGGCGTGGTTGACTCGGTCATCGGTCGTAGCATCGCTCGGCACGTTATCAAACCGTGATATTCGGCGCCTCCACCGGCTCACGACGTGGGAGAATGCGGGCCATGGCGATGCGAGAGATCCGGGTGCTGCCCGACCCCGTGCTGCGCACACCCTGCGACGAGATCACCACCGTGGACGATCGAGTCCGCTCCCTCGTGGAGGACCTCGTCGAGACCGTCGACGCCGACGGCCGGGCGGGCCTCGCGGCCAACCAGATCGGCGTGAGCCTGCGGGCGTTCTCCTGGAACGTCGACGACGAGATCGGCTACGTGCTCAACCCGCGCATCGTGGACCTCTCGGAGGAGACCCAGGACGGCGACGAGGGCTGCCTGTCGGTGCCGGGGCTCTGGTACCCCACCACCCGTGCGTGGTACGCCCGCGTCGTCGGCATGGACGTCGACGGCAACGAGCTCGTGGTCGAGGGCACCGGCCTCATGGCGCGATGCCTCCAGCACGAGTGCGACCACCTGGACGGCAAGCTCTACCTGGACCGCCTCGAGCGCACGGCACGCAAGAAGGCCATGCGGGAGCTGCGCGAGCGCCTCTGAGTTCCTCAAGGGGTGCTCAAGAGGAAGCATGAAGTCTGCGTTTCCTCTCGCACCCTCGCCCGCCATCGGGCAGGATGTGTCAAGACGACACACCGTCAGAGCTCGCCGACCAGCAGGCCCACCGGTTCGAGGACGTAGGGGAAGACGGACCTCGGAACCAGGGAGGACAACATGGCTGGTGCGATCACTCGCGGTGTGCTGTTCGTGCACTCGGCACCCCGTGCGCTCTGCCCTCACCTCGAGTGGGCGGCGGGCAACGTGCTCGGGGGACGCGTGTCGCTGGACTGGACTGCCCAGCCGGCGGGGCGCGGACTTTACCGTGCCGAGTACTCGTGGCAGGGCGCCCAGGGAACGGGTGCCCGGCTGGCCTCTGCCCTGCGGGGCTGGGACCACCTGCGCTACGAGGTGACGGAGGAGGCGAGCCACGGCGCCGACGGCGCACGGTGGTCGCACACGCCCGACCTCGGCATCTTCCACGCCATGACCGACGTGCACGGCAACGTCGTCGTCCCGGAGGATCGTGTCCGGGCCGCGATGGAGTCCGCGCACGACGGCCGCGGCGTGCGCGAGGCGCTCGACCTCGCCCTGGGCACCGCCTGGGACGACGAGCTCGAGCCCTTCCGCTACGCCGGCGCCGGCGCTCCCGTGCGCTGGCTGCACCGCGTGGGCTGAGCGGACCCACGACACGCACGACGACGCCCCGCCACCTCCTGGGAGGTGACGGGGCGTCGTCGTGCCCGCGGGCGGTCAGCCCTTCGGCGTCGCCCGTCGCCGCGTCGTCGCCACGGTCGCCGCACCCGCAGTGAGGAGCAGCAGCGCGAGCATGCTCAGCGCGAGCAGGTCCCCTGGGCCCGTGCGGGGCAGGGTGCCGGCACCTGGCGTGGTGGGTCCGGCGTCCGGCCCGCCGGGGGCGCCGCCGGACTCGGGGTCGAGCCCGGCGTCCGTGAGGACCACGCGGAACGTCGCCGCGGCGGAGTCGCCCGCCTCGACGCTCGTGGCGGTGCCGGTGTGGATGCCGAGCTCGAAGTCCGCCGGGACGTCGAACGTCCAGGTCGCGACCCCGTCGGCGTCCGCCACCGTGACCGGCAGGTTCACCGGCTCGGACGCGACGACGGCCCGTACCTGCTCGCCCGGGTCGAACCCGGAGGCCTGGAACGTCTGGACGTCGCCACGGCCGACCACGTCCTCGGAGAACCAGGCGCGCAGCTCGCGCTCGCCGGGTGCGGTCCCGGGATCCGTGACGGTCAGCGGCGCCTCGGCGGTCGTGCCGTCGGGGCCCGTGCCGACCACGGTGTGGTCGCCGGGCTCGGCGTCGTCCGGCACCGGCAGCTCGACCGTGCCGCTCCCGTCGTCACCGGGCACGCACTCGACAGGGTCGCCGACCGGCTCCCCGTCCGGCCCCACGAGCTGGACGCTCACGGTGCCGCCGCCGAACCCGTCGCAGGTGACCGTCACGGTGTCGCCGGGGGCGGCGGAGCCCGGGTCGACGTCGATGATCGGCTCCTGCGGCGCGCCCACGGTGACGATCAGGTCCGCCTCCACCGTGCCGCCGTCGGAGGTGGTCGCGACGACCGTGTGGTTGCCGGGGGTGGCGTCGTCCGGCACGGGGAGGACGACCGTGAAGGTGCCGTCCGGACCGACGACGACGTCGATCGCGTCGCCCACCGGCGCGCCCGCGGCGTCCTCGAGCTGCACCGTGACCGCGTCGCCCGGGACGAAACCGCCGCCGGACACGGTCGTCGTGCCGCCGGCCGGGACGCTGCCGGGGTCGGCGGTGAGCGTCGGCCGCTCGGGAGCGTGCACGACGAGCGGGGCCTCCGCCGCCGCCCCGGAGGAGTCGGTCGCGACGACGGTGAGGTCACCTGGGGCGGTGTCGGCCGGGACCGGGAGGTCGACGCTGATGGCGCCGTCGTCGTCGGCGGTGGTGGTGACGGGGCTGCCGACCGGGTCGCCGTCCGCGTCGGTGAGCTGGACGCTCACCTCGCCTCCGGGCGTGAACCCGTCGCCGGACACGGTGGTGGCGTCGCCCGCCGTGATCGTGCCGGGGTCGGCGGCGATCGTCGGGGCGGCGGTGACCTCGAGCGGGGCCTCGGCCGTGGCGCCGGAGGAGTCGGTGGCGACGACGGTGAGGTCGCCGGGGGTGGTGTCGGCCGGGACCGGGAGGTCGACGCTGATGGTGCCGTCGTCCCCGGCGGTGGTGGTGACGGGCTCGCCGACCGCGTCGCCGTCGGCGTCGGTGAGCTGGACGGTGACGTCCTCGCCGGGGGTGAAGCCCTCCCCGGTGACGGTGGTGGTGCCGCCTGCCGGGACGGTGCCGGGGGCGACGGCGATCGTCGGGGCCGCGGTGACCTCGAGCGGGGCCTCGGCCGTGGCGCCGGAGGGGTCTGTGGCGACGACGGTGAGGTCACCGGGGGTGGTGTCGGCCGGGACCGGGAGGTCGACGCTGATGGTGCCGTCGTCGTCGGCGGTGGTGGTGACGGGGCTGCCGACCGGGTCGCCGTCGGCGTCCGTGAGCTGCACGGTGATGTCCTCGCCGGGGGTGAACCCGTCGCCGGTGACCGTGGTGGAGCCGCCGGCGGGCACGGTGCCCGGGTCGACGGCGATCGTCGGGGCGGACGTGACCACGAGCGGGGCCTCGGCCGTCGCTCCGCTGACGTCCTGCGCCACCACGGAGTGGTCACCGGGCTCGGCGTCGGCCGGGACGGGGACGTCGACCTCGAAGCCGCCGTCGTCGCCCGCCGTCACCGTGGTCGGGCTACTGAGCGGCTCCCCGTCAGGGTCGGTGAGCTGCACGGCGACGTCCGACCCCGGCGTGAAGCCGGTGCCCGTCACCGTGGTGGCGCCGCCGGCGGGCACGGTGCCGGGATCGGCCACGAGGGCGGGGGCGGCGGTGACCGTCAGTGGCGCCTCTGCGGCGGCCCCCGTGACGTCGGAGGCGGCGACCGTGAAGTCACCGGGTGTGGTGTCGGCCGGGACCGGGAGGCCGATGCTGATGGTGCCGTCGTCCCCGGCGGTGGTGGTGACAGGGCTGCCGACCTGGTCGCCGTCGGCGTCCATGAGCTGCACGGTGACGTCCTCGCCGGGGGTGAAGCCCTCCCCGGTGACGGTGGTGGTGCCGCCCGCCGGGACCGTGCCCGGGTCGACGACGATGGTCGGCGCCTCGGTGACCTCGAGCGGGGCCTCGGCGGCGGCGCCGGAGGAGTCCGTCGCGACGACGGTGAGGTCGCCCGGGGCGGTGTCGGCCGGGACCGGGAGGTCGACCTCGATCGTGCCGTCGTCCCCGGCGGTCGCCGAGACCGGGTCGCCGACCGGGTCTCCGGCGTCGTCGGTGAGCTGGACAACCACGTCGGCGCCGGGGGTGAAGCCGTCGCCGGTGACGGTGGTGGTGCCGCCGGCGGGCACGGTGCCGGGCTCGACGGTGATGGTCGGGGCTGTGGTGATCTCGAGCGGTGCCTGGGCCGTGGCCCCGGTGACGTCGGTGGCGACGACGGTGTGGTCACCGGGAGGCGTGCCGGCCGTCGTCGGCACGACAGCCTCGATCGCGCCCGCGTCGGTGGCGGTCGTGGTGACCGGGTCACCGACGGGCTCGCCGTCGGCATCGGTGAGCTGGACGGTGACGTCCTCGCCGGGGGTGAAGCCGGTGCCGGTGACGGTGGTGGTGCCGCCGGCCGGGACGGTGCCGGGGTCGGCCGCGATCGTCGGGGCGGCGGTGACGGCCAGCGGAGCCTCGGCGGTGGCGCCCGTGACGTCGGAGGCGACGACCGTGTAGCCACCCGGGGTGGTGCCCGCGGGAACCGGGAGGTCGACCTCGACGGCGCCGCTGTCGTCGGCGGTGGTGGTGACGGGGTCGCCGACCGGGTTCCCGGCGTCGTCGGTGAGCTGGACGGTGACGTCCTCGCCGGGCGTGAAGCCGGCGCCGGTGACGGTGGTGGTGCCGCCGGCCGGCACGGTGCCCGGGTCGACGGCGACGGTCGGTGCCGCGGTGACCATGAGCGGGGCGTCGGCCGTGGCGCCGGAGGAGTCGGTGGCCACGACCGTGTGATCGCCCGGCGCGGCGTCGGCCGGAACGGTGAGCTCCACCTCGATCGTGCCCGCGTCGGTGGCGGTCGTGGTGACCGCGTCGCCGACCGGTTCGCCGTCCTCGTCCGTGAGCTGCACGGTCACGTCCTCGCCCGGCGTGAAGCCCCCGCCGGTGACGGTCGTGGTACCGCCGGCCGGGACGGTGCCGGGGTCGACGGCGACCGAGGGCGGCCCGGTGACGGCGAGCGGGGCGTCGGCCGTGGCGCCCGTGGCGTCGGTGGCGACGACGGTGGTGGGGCCGCTCGGCGTGCCCGACGGCACCGTCAGGGGAGTGCTGACCTCGCCGCCCGGCCCGGCCGCCACGGTCACCGGGGAACCCACCGGGTCGCCCGCGGCGTCGGTGAGCTGCAGGGTCACCTCGCCTCCGGGCGTGAACCCGTCGCCGGTGACGGTGGTGGTGCCGCCTGCCGGGACGGTGCCCGGGTCGGCGACGATGGTCGGCGCCTCGGTGACCTCGAGCGGGGCCTCGGCCGTGGCGCCCGAGGGGTCTGTGGCGACGACGGCGAGGTCGCCCGGCGTGGTGTCGGCCGGTACGGGGACGTCGACCTCGATGGCGCCGTCGTCCCCGGCGGCCGTGGTGACGGGGTCGCCGACCGGGTCGCCGTCGGCGTCGGTGAGCTGCAGGGTCACCTCGCCTCCGGGCGTGAACCCGTCGCCGGTGACCGTGGTGGTGCCGCCCGCCGGGACCGTGCCGGGGTCGACGACGATGGTCGGCGTCTCGGTGACCTCGAGCGGGACCTCGGCGGTGAGGCCGGAGACATCGGTCGCGACCACCGCGTACGTCCCCGGGGCCGTGCCCGGAGCCGTCGGAAGGGCGACCTCGATGGCTCCCGCCTCCGTGGCCGTCGTCGTGACCGGCTCGCCGACCGGGGTGCCACCGGGGCCCGTGAGCTGGACGGTGACCTCCCCGCCGGGCGTGAAGCCGCTGCCGGTGACGGTGGTGGTGCCGCCGGCCGGGACGGTGCCCGGGTCGGTGGTGACGGCGGGGTCGATGACCGTGAGGTCCGCCGTGGCGGTGGCACCCGTGACGTCCGCGGCGGCCACGGAGTAGTCGCCCGTCGCGGCATCGGCGGGGACGACGAACGGGACCCCGATGGCGCCCGCGTCGGTGGCCGTGGTGGTGATCGGGTCGCCGACGGGCTCGCCGCTCTCGTCCGTGAGCTGGACGGAGACCTCGGACCCGGGGGTGAACCCGGTCCCGGTCACCGTCGTGGTCCCGCCCGGCGTCACGGTCGTCGGGTCGAGCGTGATCGCGGGGGCCGCGGTCACGGCGAGGTCCGCCTCCGCGGTCGCACCGGTCCCCGCGTCCGTGGCGACGACGGTGTACGCGCCCGGGGCGGTGCCCGCACCGGTGGGCAGGGCGACCTCGACGGCGCCCGCGTCGTCGGCGGTCGTGGCGACCGGGTCTCCCACGGCGTCACCGTTCTCGTCGACGAGCTGGACGGTGACGTCGCCCGCGGGCGTGAAGCTCTCGCCGGTGATGGTGGTGCTGCCGCCGGCCGGGACGGTGCCGGGGTCGGCGGCGATGCTCGGCGCGGCGGTGACCGTGAGCGGGGCGGACGGGACGACGCCGGACGGGTCGCCGGTCGCCGTGACTGTGTAGTCGGCCGGCGCGGTGTCCGCACCGACCGGCAGCGGAACGCTGAACGCTCCGTCGCCGTCCGACGTGACGGAGACCGGGTCGCCGACGGGGTCGCCCGTGGTTGCGTCGGTGAGCTGGACGGTCAGCGGCGTCTCGGGCGCGAAGCCGGCGCCGGTGATCGTCGTCCGGGCATCGGCCTGGACCGTCGCCGGGTCGGCGGCGATCGTCGGTGCCGCCACGGCGCGGACGGTCGCCGACGCGAGGTTGACGGTGGCCAGGTCGTCGCCGGTGCCGAGCGAGAGCAGGCGCACCGACAGCGCGCGCTCCGTGAACGAGGTTGCCCCCGACGGGTCGTGGTCGGGGAGGTCTCCCGGCTGCTCCTGCACGTTGCCCGTGAGCGACACGACGCCGGTGAGGACGTCGAGGACCGGGCCGACGACCTCCGTCGCTAGGGGCCCCGTGATGCCGCCGAGCGTGCTCTCCATCGTGTCGAGGAGGGTGAACACCGCACCGACCGGCGCGAGGAGGGCGTTGACGACCGCAGACGCGAGCGCCTGCGTGGAGCCGAGCCCTAGAGCGCCGAGCAGGGTGTTGACGAGCGCGGTGCTGCCGAGGACGTCGATGTCCGCGGTGGCGGTGCCGGCGTCGATCTCCGCGAGGCTGGCGTCGAGGTCGAGGCTCAGGACGTCCGTCCACGTGAGCACGGAGAACACCTGGAAGTCGATGTCCACGCTGACGGCGGTGGCCTCGACGGCGGCGTGCACGCCGTCGGCGACGTCCTGCACGACCGACGTGATCGTGCTGGTGACGGCGTCGGAGATCGCAGCGACCACGTCGCCGTTGAGGATCTCGTAGTTCGCCGGCAGCTCGTCGAGGTCGGGCAGGTCCGGGTCGTCCGCGAGCAGCTGCTCGAGGTCGACCCTGACCTCGCCGGTCTCGAGGTTGACCTGGACGGCGCCGTCGCCCACGAAACCGGTGGGCAGCGCCTGCGTGAGGTCCGGGACCGCGACGTCCACGGCACCGGTCGAGCGCGCGACGGCCAGATTGACGTTGATCAGGCCGTCGAGCGCCGTGGTGAGCGTGCCCTCAAGACCGTCGAGCGACGACTGCACCGGGGTGATGGCGTTCTGAAGCTGGGTGTAGACGTTGCCGACGAGGGGGCTGGTGAGGTCAAGGGTCGCGCCCGCGATCTGGTAGTCGCCGGTCGGGTCGGAGCCGGGCTCGGCCTGGGCCGTCGCGGAGAGCGCGCCGAGGGACAGGTCGAGCTGCGAGACGGTGGAGTCGCGCAGGGCCTCGGGCACCAGCGGGGTCAACGACACGGTGGCGTCGGCCGGGAACTGCTCCGAGCCGCCCAACGAGATGGCGCCCTGGTCGGTCACGGCGCCCGAGGCGGAGGTGGAGCCGTCCTCGTCGGCGCCGGCGTACTGGTTCACCGCACCGAGCTCCACGATGCCGCCCGGGCCGAAGAGCTGGAGCGTGTCGGTGAGGTCGACGTCGAGCGTGTTGAGCACGTCGGCTGCGAGCGGGTTGGTGTCCGGAGAGGTGCCCGACGGGTACGCGGCGTCGGCCCCCTCCACCTCGGCGATCGAGTCGAGGTCCACGTTCCCGAGGACCACGTCACCGCCGAGGAACTTGCCCAGGGACTCCGACGCGTCGGTAGGCACGGCGGCCGCGCTCGGAGCGCCCGCGAAGGCGAGCGCCCCGAGCACGGCTGCTGAGGTCACACCGGCGGTGAGGTTTCGCAGAGCGTCGCCGCGCCGTCGGGATCGTGGCGGGGGAGCCGCCCCGTTCCCGTGAGCTGTCGATCGACCCTGCTTCGCATGACGGCGCGCACGTGCCACTGGTCTCCCCCTCGGACCTTCACTGCGGCTCACCGACGTTGGTGGCCTCGGGCGCCAACATAGGTTGCCCGGATCACGCAGGCATCACGAGGGACAAACCGACCCGGACGACGACTCCGGGCATCAGGGACAGGTGTTGCGGACGGTGCGACGCGGGCGGAGCGGACCTCTCAGGCGCTCGTCACCGTGAGGGCGACGTTGTGGCCGCCGAAGCCGAACGAGTTGTTGAGCGCGACGATGTCGCCGTCGGGCAACTTCTCCGGGGTGGCCCGCACCAGCGGCACCTGGAGCTCGGGGTCCGGGTTGGCCACGTTGATCGTGGGCGGGGCGAGCCGCTCGTGCACCGCCATGACGGTGAAGAGCGTCTCGAGCGCGCCGGCGCCGCCCAGCAGGTGGCCCGTCATGGACTTGGTGGCCGAGAGCCGCACGTGGTCGGCCTCGCCTCCCATGAGGGTACGGATCGACGCGGTCTCCGTGAGGTCGCCGACCTTGGTGGACGTGGCGTGCGCGTTGACGTGCACGACGTCGCGGGCGGTGACGCCCGCGTCCTCGAGCGAACGGCGCATCGCGGAGACCTGCCCGGTGCCCTCGGGGTCCGGGGAGGTGATGTGGAAGGCGTCGGCGGAGAGCCCGACGCCGGCGATCTTCGCGTAGACGCGGGCCCCGCGGGCGGCCGCGTGCTCGGCGCTCTCCAGCACCACGATCGCGGCGCCCTCGCCGATGACGAAGCCGTCGCGGTCGACGTCGTACGGGCGGGAGGCGCCCTGCGGGTCGTCGTTGCGCAGCGACAGCGTGCGGGACGCCGCGAAGGCCGCGATGGGCATCGGGTGGATCGTCGCCTCGGTGCCGCCGCACACGACGACGTCGGCGCGGCCGGCGCGGATCATGTCGACGCCGTAGCCGATCGCCTCGGCGCCCGACGCGCAGGCGGACACGAGGGCGTGGGCCCCGGCCTTCGCGCCGAACTCGAGCGACACGTAGGCCGCGGGAGAGTTCGGCATGAGCATCGGGACGGTCATCGGGAGCATGCGGCGGGCACCGCGCTCCTGGAGCGTGTCCCAGCCGTCCAGCGTGGTCCAGATGCCGCCGATGCCGGAGGAGACCACGGCGCCCAGCCGCTCGCCGTCGACCTCGGGGGCGCCGGCGTCCTGCCAGGCCTCGCGCGCGGCGACCATCGCGTACTGCGTGGACGGGTCCATGCGCTTGGTCTCGGGCCGGGACAGCACCTGGTCGGGGGTGACCTTGATGGTGGCGGCGAAGGTGACGGGGATCCCGTACTTCTCCGCCCAGTCGTTGTCGAGGGTGCGCGCGCCCGACTCTCCCGCGAGGGCGGCAGCCCAGGTGCTGGGGGCGTCGCCACCGAGCGGGGTGGTGGCGCCGAGGCCGGTGACGACGACGTCGCGCGAGGCGGGTGCGGCAGTCATGGGTGGGTCACTCCTGAGGTGAGAGCGGGAACGGCTGGTTCAGGTTGCCGGGCGGGCCGGGGTTCACCGGCCCGCCCGCGCGGCGGGGCGAGCGCCCCGCGGCGTCACGCGGCCTGCGCACCCTCGATGTACGAGACGGCGTCGCCGACCGTGGTGAGGTTCTTGACCTCGTCGTCGGGGATGCGGACGCCGAACTTGTCCTCGGCGTGGGTCACGATCGTCATCATCGACAGCGAGTCGATGTCGAGGTCGTCCGTGAACGACTTCTCCGACACGACCGCGTCCGTGGGCAGACCGGTCTCCTCGGCGACGATCTCGGCGAGGCCCTCGAGGATCTCCTGGGAGGTGTAAGCCATGGGGTGCGTCTCTCCTTGAAACGGGGTACCGGCCGTCCGGCACCGTGGGGTGTTGCGGTGCGATTGTCCCGCACCACGGGGGTCGGTCACGACCCCGGGCGGCCGGTCGCGCGACCTGTCGCGCGACCGAGTGCCAGGGTCGCACCAGAGGCTAGGGCAGCACCACGACCTGGGCCGCGTAGACGAGGCCTGCGCCGAAGCCGATCTGCAGGGCCAGGTCGCCCGAGCGGGCCTGCCCCTCGGCGAGCAGCCGCTCCGTGGCGAGCGGGATCGACGCGGCGGACGTGTTGCCGGTGTCGGCGATGTCACGCGCGACGACGACGCTGTCCGGCAGCCGGAGCTGCTTGACGAGCTGGTCGATGATGCGCATGTTCGCCTGGTGCGGCACGAAGACCTGGACGTCCTCGGGCTCGACGCCCGCCTCCGCCATCGCCTTCGCCGCGATCGGGGCCATCTGGAAGCTGGCCCACTTGAAGACGGTCGGGCCGTCCTGGCGCAGCGTCGGCCAGCCGGCCGTCGGCTCCGCCCGCAGGTCCGCCCAGCCGCGCGTCTGCGAGATGGCCTGCGACTTCGCGCCGTCCGAGCCCCACACCGTCGGACCGATGCCGGGGGTGTCCGACGGCCCGACGACGGCCGCGCCCGCGCCGTCGCCCAGCAGGAACGAGATGGAGCGGTCGGTCGGGTCGACGAAGTCGGACATCTTCTCGGCGCCGATCACCAGCACGTGCCGGGCGGCGCCCGACCGCACGAGAGCGTCCGCCTGGCCGATCCCGTACGCGTAGCCGGCGCAGGCGGCCGAGACGTCGTAGGCGGCGGCAGGGGTGGCGCCGAGGCGCTCCGCCAGGACGGCGGCACCCGCCGGGGTCTGGTGGAAGTACGTCACCGTCGACAGGATCACCACGTCCACGTCGGCGCCCGTGATCCCGGCGGCGTCGAGCGCCTTGCGGGCGGCCGCCTCGGCCAGGTCTAGCACGTCGACGTCCGCGGCGGCGTACCGCCGGGTGACGATGCCGGTGCGCTGGCGGATCCACTCGTCGGAGGAGTCGATCGGGCCGGCGACGTCGTCGTTCGTCACGACGCGCTCGCCCCGCTCGCCGGCGACCGCCAGGATCCGCGAGAAGCGGACCGGCTCGGCCTGGCGGAGCGCGCGGCGCGCGCCGCTGGACCCGTCGGTCACGCGGACGCCCCCGCGCCGCCCACGACCGAGTGGCGCGCGATGAGGTCGCGCGCCGCCTCGACGTCGTCGGGGGACTTCACGGCGACGGACTCGACGCCCTTGAGCGCGCGCTTGGCCAGGCCCGTGAGGACGCCGCCCGGGGCGAGCTCGAGGATGGCGGTGACGCCGCGCTCCGCGAGCGTCGCCTGGCACAGGTCCCAGCGCACCGGGGCGGTGACCTGCGCGGCGAGGCGCGCGAGGACGTCCGTGGCGGTGCCGTGCCCGTGGGAGCCGGCCGCGAGCGTGTCGTAGGTGGCGCCGTCGGCGTCCGAGAGCAGCGGGAGGCGCGGGTCGGTGGCGAGCCAGCCGGTCGCGACCTGCTCGAAGGCGACGCGGGCCGACTCCATGAACGGGGTGTGGAACGCGCCCGCGACCTGCAGCGGGATGACGCGTGCGCGGGTCGGCGGGTCGGCGGCCAGTGCGGTGAGGCGCTCCGGGTCGCCGGCGGCCACGACCTGGCCGCCCCCGTTGACGTTCGCGGGGAACAGGCCGGCCGCCTCGATCGCGGCCAGGACCTCGTCCGGGTCGCCGCCGACGACGGCGCTCATGCCGGACGGCGCGGCCGCGGCGGCCTCCGCCATCGCGCGGGCGCGGTGCGAGACCAGTCCGACGGCGCCGGCGTCGTCGAGCGCGCCCGCGACGGCTGCGGCGCTGAGCTCGCCGACCGAGTGGCCCGCGGTGACGTCCACGACCTCGGTCGTGGGACGGCCGTCGAGGATGGCGCGCAGGGCGAGGAGCGACGACGAGACGATCAGCGGCTGGGCCACGGCCGTGTCGCGGATCGTGTCCGCGTCCGACGTCGTCCCGTGCTGGGCGAGGTCGGTCCCGGCCGCGGCCGAGAAGGAGTCGAGCAGGTCGGCGGTGCCGGGCAGCTCCAGCCAGGGGCTGAGCATCCCGGGGGTCTGAGAGCCCTGTCCAGGGCAGACGACGGCGAGCACGTGCCCACGGTGTCACCTCGCGCGGGGGGTGCGTCGTCGCGACGCGCACGAACCTCGTCGAAAGCGATTGTGGGAATCCTCCAAGAGGGCGGGTACTCAGACGACGCCCGGGTCCCCCTCGAGCTGCCCGAGGGCCAGGGCGATCTGGAGGACGAACGACTCGCGGGCGTCGAGCGGGTCCCAGCCGGTGATCTCGGAGACCTTGCGCAGCCGGTAGCGGACCGTGTTCGGGTGCACGTACAGGCGGCGTGCGGCGGCCTCGAGCGACCGGCCCGTGCCCAGGTACGCGGACAGGGTCTCGAGCACCGAGCCCGACGCCTCCTGCAGGGGACGGTAGGCCTGGGCCACGAGGGTGCGGCGTGCGGTGACGTCGCCGGTCAGCACGCGTTCCGGCAGGATCTCGTCGGCGAGGACGGGGCGCGGCGCCTGCGGCCACGCGGGTGCCGCGGCCAGACCGGCGAGGGCGGCGGCCGCGGACGCCGCCGCGTCGGAGACGTCGGGCACGACGCCGCCGATCACCACGGGCCCGGGACCGAAGCGGTCCAGGAGGGACGTGGCGGCGGCGACCAGGTCGCCCTCGCCGCCCAGCACGAGCACCAGCCGGTCGCCGTGGATGCCGACCAGGGCGTCGCCGGCCGCGCGGCGGGCGAGCCGCCGGAGCTCGGCCGTGCGGACGTCGTCGAGCCGCGTCGTCGCCTCGCCCACCATCACGAGCGCCTGGCCACGGCCGCTCCACCCGAGCGCCGACACCCGCGAGCGGAGCGAGTCGTCGCCGTCGCCACGCACCAGCGCGTCCACGACCAGGGCCTCGAGACGGGCGTCCCACGCGCCGCGCACCTCGGCGGCGCGGGCGTACACCTCGGCGGCCGAGAAGGCGATCTCGCGGGAGTAGCGCAGGACCGCCTCCCGTAGCTCCCGCTCGTACCCGGGGGCCGCGATCTCGTCCGAGTGCTGCTCCACGACGTCGACCATGAGGCGCACGAGCTGCAGCGTGTGCTGCAGGGAGATGGAGCGCGTGAGCTCGGGCGGCGCGGCGGCGAACATCTCGCCCACGCCGTGCGGGGTGGGCGTGGGCTCGGCGAACCAGCTCACGAAGGCGTTGATGCCGGACTGCGCGACCAGGGCCACGTACGACCGGTCCTCCGCCGGGAGGTGCCGGTACCAGTGCACCTCCTCCTCGAGGCGGCGCATCGCGGTCGAGGTGAGCAGCCCCATGCCCTCGCGCACGCGCTGCACGTTCTCGCCCCGGGAGACGGGTGCGCCGTCCGTGCCGCCCTCCGGGACGGCGGTCCCGTCGGTCGTGGAGGTCGGCGTGCCGCTGCTCGTCATGGGTCGAGGATACGGGCGTGGTTGTGGGGAGTGCACAAACGTCCGGACGGGCGGAGCGGGGCCCCGGCCGCGGCGAGGGTCATTGGATAGTGTCGGTCCATGGCCCTCATGCCCCGGCTCCGGCAGCTGCTGCGCCGGCCGTTCTCCGCCTCCACGGTCGCGGCGCGCCGCCCGTCGTCGTCGCGGGAGCGCGGGGACAGGCAGTCCGAGGACGCCCTGCGGGCGATCCTCACCGACGACCCGAACGACGCGCCGGCCTTCCGCGCGCTCGCGGAGATCGTGCGCCGACGGGCGGCCGAGTCGCCCAACGCCGAGGACCCGCTCACGGCACCCTCCGACGAGGCCGCGCTGCAGCGGGCCGCCGACCTCGCCGTGTGGTCGCTCGCGGAGGAGCTCGCCGGACATCCGCGCGGCTGGCGCCCGTTGCTCGAGCTCGGACGCCTGTCCGTGGCCGACGACCCGGAGGGCGCGGCCCGCCGGCTCGCCACCGCCGCCGAACGAGACCCTGGCGGCGAGGCCCTGGCCGAGGGCCTGGCGATCCTGCGCGAGGCCGGCATGGCGACCGAGGCGCTCGGTCTCGGCATCGGGCACTGGCGCGCCCGCGAGCACACCCCCGAGGTGGGGCGCCAGCTCGTCCTCGCCGCGCTCGAGGCGGGGCGCGTCACGGAGGCGCGCCAGCACCTGGAGTCGCTCGCGCAGCACCCCGGCACGGCCGAGCTGCGGGCGGAGCTGGACCGCGTCGTCGCGGCCCGCGAGCAGACCTCGCCGACGTAGCACCTCGCCGACGTCGCCCCGACGATTCCGCCGGGGACAGCACGAAGGCCCCGAGCCGTGCGGCTCGGGGCCTTCGTGCTGTGCGGCGTGACGTCAGCTGTCGCCGCCCGCGACGCCGGACGTGCCGGCGTTGACGTCGAGCAGGCGGTACTTCTCCACCGCCTTGGCAACGACGTCGGCCGGGACCTCGCCGCGGCGGGCGAGCTGCTGCAGCGTCTTCACGACCATCGACGGGCCGTCGATGAGGAAGAAGCGCCGCGCGGCCGCGCGGGTGTCGGAGAAGCCGAAGCCGTCCGCACCGAGCACCGCGTAGTCGCCCGGGACCCAGGCGCGGATCTGGTCCGGCACCAGGTGGTCGTAGTCGCTGGTCGCGACGAACGGTCCCTGGGCGCCCGACAGCTTCTGCGTCAAGTACGGGACGCGCGGCTCGGCCGTCGGGTCGACCAGCGCGTCCTTCTCCGCGGCGAGCGCGTCACGACGCAGCTCGTTCCAGCTGGTCACCGACCACACGTCGGCCGACACGCCCCAGTCCTCCGCGAGGAGCTGCTGCGCCTCGAGCGCCCACGGCACGCCCACGCCGGAGGCGAGGAGCTGCGCCTTGGGGCCCTCGACGTCGGACGTCGCGATCCGGTGGATGCCGCGGAGGATGCCGTCGACGTCCACCTCCTCCGGCTCCGCCGGCTGGATCATCGGCTCGTTGTACACCGTGAGGTAGTACATGACGTTCTGGTCGCGGCCGTCGGACCCGTCGCCGTACATGCGCTCGATGCCGTCGCGCATGATGTGGCGGATCTCGTAGCCGTACGCCGGGTCGTACTGCACCATCGCCGTGTTGGTGCCGGCGATGAGCGGCGAGTGGCCGTCGGCGTGCTGCAGACCCTCACCGGTCAGGGTGGTGCGACCGGCGGTGGCGCCGATGATGAAGCCGCGGGCGAGCTGGTCGCCGGCCGCCCAGAACTGGTCGCCGGTCCGCTGGAAGCCGAACATCGAGTAGAAGATGTAGACCGGCACCATGGCCTCGCCGTGCGTCGCGTACGACGTGCCGACGGACTGGAAGGCCGCGGCGGAGCCGGCCTCGTTGATGCCCGTGTGCATGATCTGCCCCGACTCGGACTCCTTGTAGCTCAGCATGAGCTCACGGTCCACGGCGAGGTAGTTCTGCCCCTGCGTGTTGAAGATCTTGGCGCTGGGGAAGATCGCGTCCAGACCGAACGTGCGGGCCTCGTCGGGGATGATCGGCACGACGCGCTTGCCGAACTCCTTGTCCTTGATGAGGTCCTTGAGCAGGCGCACGAAGGCCATCGTGCTGGCGACGTGCTGCGTGCCCGAGCCCTTCTTGAGGATCTCGTAGGCCTTCGGCTCCGGCAGCGTCAGCGGCTTCGGCGTCGAGCGGCGCTCGGGCACGAAGCCGCCCAGGTGGCGACGGCGCTCCAGCATGTACTGGATCGCCTCGTCGTCCATGCCCGGGTGGTAGTACGGGGGCAGGTACGGGTCGGCGTCGATCTGCTCGTCCGTCAGCGGGATGTGCAGGTTGTCGCGCAGCGCCTTGAGGTCGGAGTTCTTGACCTTCTTCATCTGGTGCGTGGCGTTGCGGCCGGCGAAGCTGGAGCCGAGGGCGTAGCCCTTGACCGTCTGCGCGAGGATGACCGTCGGCTGGCCGGTGTGGGCGCGGGCCGCGGAGTACGCCGCGTAGATCTTGCGGTAGTCGTGACCGCCGCGCTTCATGTTCCAGATGTCGTCGTCGGTCATGTTCTCGACGAGCGCCTTGGTCCGCGGGTCGCGGCCGAAGAAGTGCTCACGGATGAACGCGCCGGACTCCGCGCGGTACGTCTGGTAGTCGCCGTCGGGCGTGGCGTTCATGAGGTTGACCAGGGCGCGGTCCTTGTCCGCGTTGAGCAGGGCGTCCCACTCACGGCCCCAGACGACCTTGATGACGTTCCAGCCGGCGCCCTTGAACTGGGCCTCCAGCTCCTGCATGATCTTGCCGTTTCCGCGGACCGGACCGTCGAGGCGCTGCAGGTTGCAGTTCACGACGAACGTCAGGTTGTCGAGCTGCTGGTGCGCCGCCTGCTGCAGCATGCCGCGCGACTCGGGCTCGTCCATCTCGCCGTCGCCCAGGAACGCCCAGACGTCCTGCTGGCTCGTGTCCTTGATGCCGCGGTTGTGCAGGTACTTGTTGGTCCAGGCCTGGTAGATCGCCGAGGCCGGGCCGAGGCCCATCGAGACGGTCGGGAACTCCCAGAAGTCCGGCAGCATGCGCGGGTGCGGGTACGAGGGGAGGCCGCCTCCGGCGTGCGACTTCTCCTGGCGGAACCCGTCGAGCGTCTCGGCCGACATGCGGCCCTCGAGGAAGCTGCGGGCGTACTGGCCGGGGGAGGAGTGCCCCTGGAAGTACACCTGGTCGCCGCCGCCCGGGTGGTCCTTGCCGCGGAAGAAGTGGTTCAGGCCCACCTCGTACAGCGTCGCGACCGACGCGTAGGAGGAGATGTGGCCGCCCACGGAGATCTCGGGGCGCTGGGCGCGCGTCACCATGACGGCCGCGTTCCAGCGGATCCAGGAGCGGTAGCGGCGCTCCATCGCCTCGTCGCCCGGGAAGTACGGCTCGTCGTGCACGGCGATCGTGTTGACGTACGGCGTCGCCACGGTCGCGGGGATGTGCACGTTGCGCTCCCGCGCGCGACGCAGCAGGTTGAGCATGACGTAGCGCGCCCGCGGGCCGCCCTTGTCGTCGATCAGACCGTCGAACGACTCGACCCACTCGCCGGTCTCGGCGGGGTCGATGTCCGGGACGGCGCTGAGCAGGCCGTTGATCAACGGTCCGGTCTCGTCGTACGAAGCCACCAGCAACCTCTCTCATCTTCGGACGGCGTGCGGCACATGGTCGCCGCCCCGGTCCGTGTCAGGCATCCCGTCGTGAAGGCACCGCGTCGCGTGGTCGCGGCGGTGCGGCCCCCGAACGGGTGGTCATCACTCATTGTGTCCCCAGACGGGCCGGGGGAACACCATCGGGCGGTCAAGGATCCGTGATCTACGTCATGCCGCGGGTCGCCGATGTTGCCGAGGTCACTGTGCAGCCCCGCTCCGAGCAAACCACGGGCGGGCGGGGGTTGCCGGGCGGACGTCCTTCCGGTGGACTACGTTGGCGCACACACAGACGTGCGCCCCGCGCGCGTCCGTACGCGTCGGTGATGGTCAGACGGAGAGGAACGAAGGTCCAAAGTGGGTAAGCAGGCGGAATCCCCGGCAGCTCGATTCGGGTTCACGCCCGGGCAGGTCGTGCAGGAGTTCGGGTGGGGAGACGACGTCGACGACGCGCTGCGGGCCGAGGTCGAGGCCGCGGTCGGCAGCGAGCTGGTCGACGAGGACTACGACGACGTCACCGACGGCGTCATCGCGTGGTGGCGCGACGAGGACGGCGACCTCACGGACATGCTCGTCGACGTCCTGACGGTGCTCGACGACGGCGGCCTCATCTGGCTGCTGACGCCGAAGCCGGGTCGCGACGGCCACGTCGGCCACGACGAGATCCAGGAGGCCGCGACCACCGCCGGCCTGCACGCCACGAGCACGTTCGCCGTCGCGCCCGACTGGTCGGCCACAAAGCTGGCCAACCGCGGCCGCGGACGCTGACCTGGTGACGAGCACGGCCCCCGAGGTGCGGTGGCGTGCGGGCGACCCCGCGCCCGACTTCACGCTGCCGGACACGCACGGCACTCCCGTGCACCTCGCCGACCTGCGCGGCGAGGCGGTGCTGCTCGTGTTCTTCCCGTTCGCGTTCTCGGGCATCTGCACCGGTGAGCTGTGCGAGCTGCGCGACAACATCGAGGATTTCGAGGCGGCCGGGGTGCGCCTGCTGGCCGTCTCCACCGACCCGGTCTTCACGCTCAAGGCCTGGCACGAGCAGGAGGGCTTCGGCTTCGACCTGCTCAGCGACTTCTGGCCCCACGGCGCCGTCGCCGACGCCTACGGCGTCTTCGACCCCACGAGCGGCCACGCGCTGCGCGGCACCTTCCTCGTCGACGCCGACGGGATCGTGCGGTGGTCGGTCGTCAACCCGCGTGGCCAACGGCGGGACCTCGAGGCATACCGCGAGGCGCTCGCCGAGATCTGACTCGGAGCAGGGGCGCGCAGGTGTCCGGTGGGGCGCTCCTCGCCGGGTATTCTTTGCTGCGCTGCCCAGGGCCTGTAGCTCAGCTGGTCAGAGCGCCACGCTTACACCGTGGATGTCGGGGGTTCGAGTCCCTCCGGGCCCACCATCCCTTGTCTTGTAGCCCTGACCTGCATCGTTGCGCCGACCGCTCGTGGACTTGAGCGGACCGCCCTACCTCCACAGGGCCATGCAGACCCTCCGCTAGGTGAGGCTGCGGTCGAACTCGTCGTTGGTGAGCGCGGGTGCGGCGAGCGGGGTGGGGAACTCGCGCCGTGTTCGTAGGCCGTCCAGGAAGAGGGTGACGTAGCGCCGCCACAGGTCGGGCGCGACGTCGCGGCTGCGCTCGGTGACCGCGCCGAGCATGAGCTGGATCAGCGGAAAGTCCGACGGCTCGAGGTCCGTGCGCAGCTGCCCGGCTTCCTGGGCGCGAACGATGAGCCCTTCGACGGCGGGCGAGAGTCGCTCGCTCGCGATGTCGAACGCGACGCCGGTGCCATGGCCGCCCTCGAGGAGGATCTGCCGCAGACCGCGGTTCTCGGCGAAGTCGGCGGTCGCCGCGAGGAAGAACTGCTCGAACGCCTCCCACGGGTCGTCGAGCACGAGGGCCTGTTCCGCGCGCTCGACCACACGCTGCACCGCGGTGTCCAGGACGGCCGCGACGAGCTCGCTGCGGTTCGCGAACCGCCGGTAGGCCGTGCCCACGCCCACGCCCGCGTGCCGTGCGACGTCGTCGAGCGTGACGTCGAGCCCGCGGCTCGCGAACAGGTCACGGGCGGAAGCGATCAGGCGCTGACGATTGCGCTCGGCGTCCGCGCGCAACGGCCTGGCGTCCGGGGCTGATGGCGTGCTCATGCATCCCATCCTAGCCACGAAACGGAGACTTGCTCTCCGGTTCGTGGTACGCTCCGTCGCGGAAACGGAGAGTCGGTCTCCGCTTATTGGGAGGATGAGAAATGAGCGCACCGCGAGCACTGGTCGTCGGGATGGGTATCGCTGGACTGGCCACGGCCATGCGGCTGCGAGAGGTCGGCTGGGAGCCGTTGCTCGTGGAGCGCGCGCCCGAACGCCGCCCGGCCGGCTACTTCGTCGGCCTGTTCGAGACCGGCCGCGCGACGGCGCAGCGCATGGGCGTGCTGGACGCGATCGGCAACCGCGCCGACCCGGACGGCAAGACGTACGACGTCGACCGGTCCGGCGAGCGACGTCGGCCGAGCATGGGATACGGCGACCTGCCCGGCGACCCGCGCCTCATCATGCGCGGCGACATCGAGGCCGCCCTCTTCCCCCAGATCGCCGCCACCACAGAGATCCGGTACGGCACCACCCCGGTCGCGATCGACGAGCACGACGACGGCGTCGACGTCACGCTGCGCACCACCACCGGCGCCGGCACCGGCTGGGCCACGACCGAGACCACCGAACGGTTCGACCTCGTGGTCGGCGCCGACGGCCTGCGCTCGACCGTCCGCCGACTGTCATTCGGGCCCGACTCCCAGCTGCTGCGCCCGCTCAACCACATCATCGGCGCGACCCTCCTCAAGGAACAGGTGCCCGGATTCCGGCCCACCGACGGGCTGACCCTCGCCGAAGAAGGGCGCTCGGCCTGGGTGTTCCCCTTCGCCGACCACGCACCCGGCGTGCTGTTCTCCTACCGCACCGACGACGAGGACGCCGAGTTCCGCCGGACTCCCATCGAGTCCCTGCGAGCCGCCTACGGCCCTGAACCGGCGGGCCCGATCCTCGAGAACCTCTTCGAGCAGTTCGAAGCCGCCGACGACAGCCTCTTCGACTCCGTCCACCAGGTCGACATGCCCACCTGGCACACCGACCGCGTCGTCCTCGTCGGCGACTCCGCCTGGTGCCTCACCCTCTACTCCGGCATGGGCGCCTCCCTGGGCCTGGCCGGCGCCGACCTGCTCGGCACCACGCTCGCCCGCAACCCCGGCAACACCACCCGCGCCCTGCGCGAGTGGGAGCAGCGCCTGCGCCCCTTCGTCGACGTCCAGCAGCGCTCCGGTCGCACCGACGGACTGTCCATGTTCGTGCCCCAGACCCGACGTGACCTCGCCACCCGCAACGTCATGTCCAAGGTCACCAGCAACAAGCTCGCCAACCGACTCATGCGGGCCGCGATCGCCACCAAGTTCAAGGAGAAGTCCCTCGACATCGCCGCGCCGTGACCGGACCGCCGACTCACCCACCAGCGCCGATGCCGCCCATGCCCCCGTCGCAACCGTTCATCGGGCACTCCCGGGTGAGCGCCCAGCGCGGAGGAGAAGCAGGCGGCCAGCGGTCAAGCTGCGCTCGCGTGAGCTGGCCCGCACGGTGAGGATCCTGAGGTGGTGGCAGTCGGTCGGCTGCCATTCGCAGGCTCGGTGACGTCGCGGAACCGTCGTGGTTCAGCGTGGCTGTCGCGCCTGGCGGGCGACCGACACGATGAGCGGAATGCTCAGCACCCCGAGGAGCGTCAGCGCCATGGCGCCCCACAAGGGCGGATTGCCATTGCTGGAGTCCGAGTAGCCGGCTGCGTAGAGCGCGAAGTCGGCCAGGAAGTGGAGCGCGATGGCGAGCCACAGGCCGCCGGCGGCGCGCCGGATGGCGTAGTAGACGGCGCCGAGGAACGACGTGACGGCGACCTGGATGAGGGTGGGGACCAGCGGGGCGCCGTGCAGCAGGTTCAGGGTGTGCAGTGCTCCGAACACCAGGCACGTCAGGAAGAATGCGGGCAGCTCGGACCACGAGCCGCGGGCGCCGGTGAGCAGGATCCCGCGCAGTGCGAGCTCCTCGGTGAACCCGACCAGGAGCGTACCGGCCGCCACGACCAGGAGATAGGTGAGGGCCTGGGTCCAGTCGACCTGGCTGAGGTTCCCGGCGATGACCACCAGATAGACGGCCGGGAACGCCCACCACCACCGCGGCACCCGCTGACGGGGAGTCTCGTGCCAGACGGGAGCCCACCAGCCCGCGCGGCGCACGAACACGACCAGCAGGACGGCGATGATCGTCAGGGGCAGGACGTGCGTGCGCAGGAACGCGAGAGCGGGATCGGTGATCTCGCCGTCGCTGCCGCCGGGCAGCAGGTCGTCGATCGTGATGAGGACGGCGTAGGTCGCGACCACGGCGAGGCCGACGAGAACGGTGGGCCTGACGCGCACGTCCTCGGCCTCGTCCCGTGTGCTGGTGGTGCCCGGAGGATCGACCGGCATGCTGTTCATCTCCCGGGTTCAGGCCTTCGCCGCTGCGGGATCGGGTGCCCGGTCTCCGACGGCTTCGTGAGCGTCGCGGGCGGCGAACCAGAAGAAGATCAGTGCCAGCACGCCGGCCACGATCGCCAGCACCGCCAGCGGGTTCGACCCGCCGGCCTGCTCGAGGCTGAACACCGAGAAGTCCCACGCGCCGTGCAGGACCATGGCCCCGATCAGGGAACCGATCACCCGGCGCAGGATGTAGAACGTCAGCCCGTGCAGGAACGCCTGGCCGATCTGCGGCACGGTGGCGGCGACCGACTGCCCGAGGAAGATGTTGATCCCGTGCATCAGGCCGAAGCACAGGCTCGAGATCAGGACGGCCCAGACCTCGGCGACGCTGCCGCGCAGTCCCACGAGCAGGACGCCGCGGGTGGTCAGCTCCTCGGTGAACCCGACGAAGACTCCCAGCGCCAGGGCGGCGAGCACGAAGTCCAGGCTCACCGCCGACCACGTCGTGCCCGCGAGGTTGCCGATCACGGCCACCGCGAGCAGTCCCGGCGCGATGACCGTCCACTTCGCCTTCGTGGTGCGGCGCTCGTGCAGCGCGGGCCGCCACCAGCCCAGCCACGTCGTGACCACGGCAAGGACCGCGGCCCCGACGACCAGCGACACGACGGCACCGCGCCACAGGTTCGACGGCGAGTCACCGAAGTCGGTGTAGGGGACGCCGCTGGACTTCTGCAGCACGACCACCACCACGCCGTACAGGACCCACACGGCCAGACCCACCCATGCCCGAGGACGTACGCGCATCCCGACTCCCTCTGCTCGACAGACACACATCGGTCCAGAACCGGGCCAAGCCTCGCAGGCATTCGCGGAGACCGCGCGGCGTCGCAACGCCCGACCCGGTCGAATGGCTCCGGCACGCCGGGGCACACCAGAGCCGCCACCGAACCCGGGCGGGACACGTCCGGACCCCGACAGCCCGCGGTTCCGGGCGGTGGGACGCGCCGTGGCAGACTCGCGCACCGTGACGTCGAACACCCGCATCTGCCGGGCTGCCCTGACCAGCGACCTCGAGAGCCTCGCCATGGTGGAGCTCCGGTCGTGGACTGCGGCGTTCCAGGACGTGCTCGATCCCGCCGAGCTCGCCGGGCTCCGGCTGGAGACCCTGCGCGAGAGGTGGGTGGACCGGCTCGGCGAGCGCGACGGAGATCGCGCGAACACCCTGTGCCTGGTCGAGGACGGCGAGGGCGACAAGAACGACATCCTCGGCTACGTCCGGTGGTACCCGAGCGAGGACCTCGATCTCGACCCGGCGCAGGTGGCGGAGATCGGAGCTCTGTACACGGTCCCGTCGAGCTGGCGCAGCGGCGCCGGCACGTCGCTCCTGCGTGCGGCCGTCGACGCCGCCACTGCGGGGGGATATCTCCATGCGGCGTTGTGGGTGCTCGAGGACAACGCGCGTGCGCGCGCCTTCTACGAGCGGCAGGGGTGGGAGCACGACGGCGTCCACGACACGGTCCGTTCGGGGCCCAGGCTCGTGCGACGCCTGCGCTACCGGCGAGGGCTGGCCGCCTGACGGGCCGGAGCGGGCCGCACGTCGAGCTGCCCGCTCCCGTCCCGTGCGCCGTCGGCGCTCGCTAGAGCCGCCAGGCCTCGCGGTAGTCGGCGTGGTCGGCGTAGGGGAGCGCGAGGGCCCGGAGCATGCGCTCGCCCACGAACTCGATGCCGCTGACCTCCCGTGCGTCGACGTCCCGGTCGAGGTCCTTGTCCATGTCGAGGCCGGTCGCCTCGTAGGCAAGATGGACGAGCTGGCGCTTGGCCTCGACCTCTGCCTGCAGCCGCGCCGGAGTGAACGCCCGATCGAGCTCGCTCGACGATGTCGCGTCGGGACCTTCGCGCCGTCGGAGCGCGGCGGCCGTCGCCCTCGCCTCGTCCTCGTCCAGCCGTGCGGTCAGGAACTCGGTCAGGGTCACAGGGGCAGCATACGGCGGAGCCGCGGCGACGAGCTTCTCGGCACGGGTGGCCGGAGCGGCCTCCGAGGGGGCGTACAGTGAAGAGGTGGGTGATCGACGGATCGGCCCGCACGAGGCCGATCACGACGGCTCGCCGACGGAGGTTCGGTCCTCCGGCACCGACGAGATGGCGTCCGAGGCGCGCTGGGACGACGACGGCGGCTACGAGCCCGACGACACCGACCGCGACGCAGCCACAGCTTCCGGGGCCGACACGCCCGCGGGCGGTCTCTTCCTGCGCGGCATCCTCGACTCCGCCCTCCCGCACGAGCTCGGCACGGACGCCGAGCCGGAGCGCTACACGGTCGCCGCGATCTTCTCGCGCCAGGTCGCCCCGGAGGAACGCGCGCTGATCGAGGGGCCGGACGCCCGGTCCACGCTGGCGGCGCGCGGGTACCCGGGGGTGGGGCTCAAGGTCGCGGACCGCCGCCTGGAGATCTCGGGGACGAACCTGGCGACGCTCGCGAGCGGTCTCGCCTCCCAGGTCGCGGCGCTCCTCCGGGACGTGGAGGAGCAGGTCGTGACGGCCCGTGAACGGCGCGACGACGAGCGGGTGCGGTGGAGCGAGGCGGAAGCGGTGCGCGCCGCCCGGGTGAAGGCTGAGGCAGACCGTGTCCGTTTCGAGTGACCTTCCGACCCCCGCGCCGGCCCCTGCACCCCACGGCGTCCGTCGCCCCGCGAGGCGCGTCACGAGGGACTACGCCGCCTTGGCCAAGGTCGTGCGGGACTCCGGCCTCCACAGCCGCCGCTACGCCTACTACTGGTCGCGGCTGGTCGTGACGGTCGTCGCGTTCGCCCTGGTGTGGGCCGGGGTGGTGCTGCTGGGCGACACCTGGTGGCAGCTCGTGCTCGCCGCGGCCCTGGCCGTCGTCCTGGCACAGCTGGCGTTCCTCGGGCACGACAGCTCGCACCGGCAGATCTTCCGCTCGCGGGCCTGGAACGACTGGACCGGCCGCGTGCTGGCGAACGCGTTCGTGGGGCTGAGTCACGTGTGGTGGACCGCGAAGCACAACGCGCACCACGAGGCGCCGAACCGCGAGGGGCACGACCCGGACATCTCACCCGGGGTCATCGCGTTCACGCCGGCGGTCCTCGCGAGCCGGCACGGGTGGCGCCGGTGGTTCGCCCGCAGGCAGGGCTGGTTCTTCTTCCCGCTGCTGGCGCTCGAGGGACTCAACCTGCACGTGGCGAGCGTGCGCACGGTGCTGGGCCGTGGTCCGGTCGTCCACCGCGGCGTCGAGGTCCCGGTCCTGCTGACCCGCCTGGTCCTGAACGTCGCCGTCCTCGCGCTCCTGCTGCCGCCCGCGATGGCGGGCGCCTTCCTCGCCGTCCAGCTCGGCCTGTTCGGCGTCCTCCTGGGCGGGGCCTTCGCGCCCAACCACAAGGGGATGCCGATCGTCCCGGCGGACGCGGAGGTCGACTTCCTGCGTCGGCAGGTGCTGATGTCCCGCAACATCCGGGGGAACGTCGTCGTCGATTTCTTCATGGGCGGCCTCAACCGGCAGATCGAGCACCACCTGTTCCCGGGCATGCCGCGGCCGAACCTCCGGCGCGTGCAGCCGCTCGTGCGGGAGTACTGCTCCACCCTCGGGGTCACGTACACCGAGGTCGGCTTCTTCGTCTCCTACCGGATCGTCGTCGGTTACCTCAACGACGTCGACCACAGGGCGCGCGACCCGTTCGAGTGCCCCCTGGCGGCGCAGCTCGGGCGGTAGCGGACTTTCGCCCGAACGGGGCGAATGGCGCGTACAGTCGAGGTATCCGGGACGACCGTCCCCCAGCTGAGGTACGTGGGTCCGGAGAAGCGAGGAGGCCGTCATGGCCACCACCCCGACCCCCACCCCGCCGCTCGCCTCCGCGACCAACGGCAACCCCAGCAGGAAGGTGACCGGCACGACCCGGGCTCCCCGAGTCACCCGCACGAGCAGCGGCGAGCTCCCCGGGAGGGCGCCGCGGAGCCGCGCCGGAGCCGTCTGGGTCGGCATCTGCGTCGCGGCCCTGCTGCTGGTCGCACTGATCGTCTTCATGCTGCAGAACACCCAGCTGGTCCTGGTCTCCTTCCTGGGCATGCAGGGCACCGTCCCGCTCGCCGTCGCCCTCCTCATCGCGGGTGTCGGCGTCGGCATCATCGCCCTGATCATCGGCACCGTCCGCATCACCCAGCTGCGTCGTCGCCTGCACCGCGGCGCATGACCCGCCGCGCCGTGGAGGGAGGCGCACCGTGACCCACGACGCCCTGACCTCCAGGCCGGGCCGACGCCACGACCTGCTCGGCGAGCTCGCGGCCGCGCAATGGGCCGTGGAGGACGTGGTCTCCGTCGTCGACGGGGGCCTGGCGATCGACCTCTCGCGCTACCTGACGGCGAGGGCGCGGCTCGACGCCGCGGTCACGGCCTGGAACCGGCGGGTCGGCGCGGGCGCGTCGACCGTCGAGGCGCGTTGACCGTGCCGGACGGGAGCGCGCTCGGGGGGGACAGCCCCCTTGTCCTGAGCCGCTGACCCCGTAGGCTCGAGACATCCGCACGATCGAGTGACCGCTCACCCCACGGCTGGGAAGTCGACCTCGATCTCTGCGAGGACCAGATGACCACAGCCACCGTCGTCGACGGCTCGGCGGCAGCCGCCAGGCTCTCCGGCGCCCCTCACACCAGCTCCTACAGCGCGTTGTCCCGCACCGTGCGCGAGGCCGGGCTGCTGCGGCGCGCGTACGGCTACTACCTGCGGACGGGTGGGCTGCTCGTCCTGGCGCTCGGGGCCGCGGCCAGCGGGTTCGTGCTGCTCGGCGACTCGTGGCTCCAGCTGCTCGTCGCCGGCGCGCTCGGGCTGATCCTCACGCAGTTCGCGTTCCTCGCGCACGAGGCCGCGCACCGGCAGGTCTTCGCGACCGGGCCCGTCAACGACCGGGTCGGTCGCGTCGTGGCGAACGTCGTCGTGGGCATCAGCTACTCGTGGTGGATGTCGAAGCACACCCGCCACCACGCGAACCCGAACCACGTGGGCAAGGACCCGGACGTCGCGAACGACACGATCGTGTTCACCGAGGAGGGCGCCCGCGAGCACCGCGGCCTGCTCGCGCTGGTCACGCGCTACCAGGGCTGGCTGTTCTTCCCCCTCCTCACGCTCGAGGGCCTCAACCTGCACCTGACGTCGGTGCGCTCGCTCCTGCACGGCACCGACGCCGACCGGGGCGCTCGCGTGCGCGAGCTCGTGACCATCGGCCTGCGGCTGGTCCTCGCCACGGCGGTCGTGTTCTGGTGGCTGCCGTTCGGCATGGCGTCCGCCTTCCTCGGCGTCCAGCTCGCCGTGTTCGGCGTGTACATGGGGGCGTCGTTCGCGCCCAACCACAAGGGCATGCCGATGGTCCCCGAGGGAAGCCGCCTCGACTTCCTGTCCAAGCAGGTGCTCACCTCACGGAACATCCGCGGCGGCGCCTGGATGAGCGCGCTCATGGGCGGCCTCAACCACCAGGTCGAGCACCACCTGTTCCCGAGCATGCCCCGCCCGCACCTGGCGCGGGCCCGTCTCCTGGTGCGCGAGCACTGCGCCGCGAACGGCCTCCCGTACACCGAGACCGGACTGGTGCGGTCGTACGCCATCGTCGTCGGCTATCTCAACCGCGTCGGGCTGGCCGCCCGCGACCCGTTCGACTGCCCCCTGCGACGGAGCTTGCGGGGCTACTGAGGCCTGTGGGCGGGTCCGGCCGCGCGACCGCGGCGGGCCGGCGGGTCGTAGGGATCCCCCGACGACGGTGAGGTCACGGACGACCGTGAGCGTTGGAGCAACACCCTCGACTCCCTGGATCGGTGCCGCCAGGCAGGCGGCGCGTGATCCGGAGGCCAGGGAGCGCACCTGGGACGCGACGATCGCGCGCCTATGCGGTTCCTGGGAGTCAGGGAGTCAGCAGGTCAGGGCGTGGGTCTCGACGTCGACCCGCCGGCGTTGTCGACGGGACCGTCGGTGGCGTCGGGCTCCGCCGGCGGCGTGGTCTCCTCGTCGGTGGGGTCCGGCTCCGGCTCGGTCGGCTCCTCGGTGGGCGTGGGGTCGTCCGTCGGCTCGTCCGTCGGCGTGGGTGTCGAGGTGGGCTCGTCCGTCGGCGTGGGCGTCGACGTGGGCGTCTCGGTGGGCGTCGGAGTCTCCGACGGCGTCTCGCTGGGAGTGGGCGTGCTGGTCGGGGTGGGCGTCGACGTCCGGTCGGGGCGCGACGTCGGCTCGGCCGGCGCCTGTGTCGTGGGGGCGGTCGTGCTGCGCGTCGGAGACGGGGTGGACGACGGCGACGGGCTGTGGGTGACCGGCGCGACCGGGCCGCTGCCGTCGGTGTCGCCGAAGAGCCAGAAGGCCCCCGCACCGAGGGCAGCGACCAGGATCGCGGCCAGGACGATCAGGAGGATCCGACGCCGGCGGGACGGCTCGGGCTCCTCGGCCGCGGGCACCCCGCCGACGGGGGTGTCCGCGGGCGGCTCGGGCGGTGGGTCGCCCAGCACCTCGGTCGGCTCGTCGCCGGAGGTCGCGAGGGGCTCCGTCGGCGCACCGTCGTCCGGTGTCAGAGCCTCGGTCGCGTCGACGGCACCGAGCATCCGGGTGCGCTGGAGCTCCGCCTCGGCGCCCGCCGCTGCGGCGGCCGCGAGGCCGGCGGCGCCGATCGCCGCGGTCCGGTGCGGGTCCTCGGCGGCGATCTGGCCCATCGTCATGGTCTGGTCGCCGTCGGGGGTCTCCGGCCCCGCCGTGGCGGGCGCGGCCCACGCCGGCGGCGCTCCGCCGAGCAGCGTGGCGACGGTCTGGCCCATCGCGCTCGCGGTCGGGAACCGCCGGGCAGGGCTCTTCGCCATCGCGCGGGCGACGAACCGGTCCACGGCGGACGGCACGGCGGGGCGGCGGGCCGACGGCGCGGGCACGGGCGCCCCGACGTGGGCGAGCAGGACGTCGCCCGGCCGGGCACGCTCGTACGGGGGATGGCCCGTGAGCGCGAAGTAGGCGAGCGCCCCGACCGAGTACAGGTCGCTGCGGCCGTCGAGCGGCCGACCCTGCGCCTGCTCGGGGGACATGTACGACGCCGAGCCGGCGACGCGCTCGCCGTCGCCGTCGCCTCCGCCGGGCGCGGTGAGGCCCAGGTCCAGCAGACCGACGGTCATGCTGCCGTCGTCGTGCCGGTCGACCACCACGTTGCGCGGGCCGACGTCGCGGTGCACCAGCCCGGCCTCGTGGACGGCCGCGAGGCCGTCCAGCAGCCCGGCCACCACGGTGAGCGCCTCGGGCCAGGGCAGGCCGGTGCCGGCCGCCAGCTCCGACAGGGGAGTGCCTGGCAGGCGTCGCATGAGCAGCCAGGGGACGTTCGCGCCCGCGACCTCGTCCTCCCCGGTGTCGAGGACCTTCGAGACGCCCGGATGGTCCATCAGGTCAGACGCCGCCACCTCGCGGGCGAGGCTGGCGCGCGCCGCCTCGTCGTCGACCAGGTGCGGGTGGAGCACCTTGACGAGGAGCGGGGTCTCGTCGCTCGTCGCGTCGCCCGTCTCGTCGGATTCGCCGGGCAGGCGCGAGGCCTCGTACACGGTGTACGTGCCACCCGTGCCGAGGATGTCCCCCAGCACGTACTTCCCGCCGAGCACGACGTGCCCGCCCGCCGGCTCGTCGGCCGGGTCTTTCGGCGTCATGCCGGGCACCGCGGCGAGTGCGGGGCGTCGAGGCGGAGGCCTGGGCGGGAGGGCATCGGGGCGGCGAACTCGGTCATTTCAGTCATGGGCCATCACAGGATAAGTGGTGGCCGCGCGTGCTGCAGTGTGCCCGGTCACGCCTCCTGGAGGTCCGCCAGCGCGCTCTCGATCGCGCGGTGGAACGTGGGGTACGCGTAGATCAGGTGCCGCAGCTCGCTGACCGGCACCCGCGCCTGCACGGCGAGCGTGAGGACGGCGAGGATCTCGCCGCCGGCCGGTCCGGCGGCCGTCGCGCCGACGAGCACACCGGCGTGCGCGTCCTCGACCAGCTTGATGAGGCCCTCGTTGCCGGGCCCGTGCACGAACCCTCGCGACGACGCCGCGAGGTCGGTGAGGCCGGTGCGCACCGTCAACCCGGCGTCGCGGGCGGCGGCCTCCGTGAGCCCGACGCCGCCGATCTCCGGGTCGGTGAACGTCACGTGCGGGACGGCGCGGTAGTCGGCCCGCTCCGCGCCGTCGCCGTCGCCGCCCCCGGCCGCGAGGATGTCCGCGGCGGCGATGCGCGCCTGGTACATCGACACGTGCGTGAACGCCCCCTTGCCCGTGACGTCCCCGATGACCCAGACGCCGTCCGCCGCGCGCATCTGGTCGTCGACGGGGATCGTGCGGCCCGAGTCGTCGATGCCGACGGTCGCGACGCCCAGCGCCTTCAGGTCGGTGCGCCGGCCCGCGGCGACCAGCAACCGCTCGGAGACCAGCTGCGTGCCGTCGCCGAGGGTCAGGGTGAACCCGCCGCCGTCGTGCGAGACCGACGAGACCTTCGCGTCCGTACGCACGCCGATGCCCTCGGCGGCGAAGCGGCCGGCGAGGAGCGCGCTCGCCTCGGGCTCGTCGAGCGCCAGCAGGCGCGGGCCCGCCTCGACCACCTCGACGGCCGTGCCGAACCGGGCGAAGACCTGCGCCAGCTCGCAGCCGATGGCGCCGCCGCCCAGCACGGTGAGCGACGCCGGCGCCTCCGTGGCGCGCACGGCGTCGCGGTTGGTCCAGTAGGGGGTGTCGGCCAGGCCGTCGACCGGCGGCACCGCGGGCTCGGTGCCGGGGTTGAGCAGGACGCCGCGCGTCGCGCGGAAGCGGCGCTCGCCGTCCGCGGTCGCCACGGCGACCTCGCCCGAACCCACCAGGCGGCCGCGGCCGCGCACGACGCGGGCGCCCGCCTTCTCCAG
>JADHZE010000090.1 GCA_026934365.1 Isoptericola sp. QY 916
CGCCGCCGTGCGGCCGGCGCCCGAGGGCCTGGGCGACGCCGAGGCGGCCGCGCTGACGATCGCGTACCAGACGGCGTGGTTCGCCCTGCACCGCAAGGCCCGCATCCGGCCGGGGGAGCACCTGCTGGTGCACGCCGCGGCCGGCGGCGTCGGGACCGCGGCGGTGCAGCTCGGCGTCGCGGCGGGGGCCCGGGTGATCGGCGTCGTCGGGAGCCCGGCGAAGGCCGCTGTCGCGACGGCGGCCGGTGCGCACCACGTCCTCGTGCGCGACGACGACCTCGCCGCCCGGGTCAAGGAGCTCACCGGAGGCGCAGGCGCCGACGTGGTCGTCGACCCGGTCGGGGGTGCGTCGTTCGAGCAGTCGACGCGCTGCATCGCCTTCGAGGGGCGGATCGTCGTGGTGGGCTTCGCGAGCGGCGACGTCCCGCCGGTGCGCGCGAACCACGCCCTCGTGAAGAACTACGACGTGCTCGGCCTGCACTGGGCCCTCTACCAGCAGCGCCGTCCCGACCTGGTCGACGCGGCGCACGACGCGCTGACGCGCCTGGTCGCGGAGGGCGCCTCGCGGCCGGTCGTCGCCGACGAGGTGCCCTTCGAGGACGCCCCCGCCGCCGTGCAACGACTCGCCGGCGGCACCACGACCGGCCGCCTCGTCGTCCACGTTGCCGGCTGACGCGAACCCCTGACCGAAGGGGCACGCCAGATCGCGCTCGGAGGAACCATGCCCGCTCGTCCCGTCCCGACCGTCCCCGACCGCCCGCTCGAGGGGCGGGTCGCGCTCGTCACCGGCGGTGCCCGCGGCCTGGGCGCGGCGTACGTCCGCGCCCTGCACGCGGCGGGCGCCGCCGTCGTCGTCGCGGACGTGCTCCACGACGAGGGCGCGGCCCTCGCGGCCGACCTCGGCGACCGGGCGCGGTCCGTCCGCCTCGACGTGACGGACGAGGCGGGGTGGGCGGCGGCGGTCGAGGCCACGGTCGAGGCGTTCGGGGGCCTGGACGTGCTCGTGAACAACGCCGGCATCGCCAACTCCGCCCCCATCGAGCACTACTCCACGGCCAAGTGGGACGCCGTGATCGCCGTGAACCTCACCGGGACGTTCCTGGGCTGCCGCACGGTCGTGCCGGTGATGAGGGCCGCCGGGGGCGGGTCGATCGTCAACGTGTCGTCGGTCGAGGGGCTGCGGGGCGGGGAGCGGCTGCACGGCTACGTGGCGTCCAAGTTCGGCGTGCGGGGGCTGACCAAGTCGCTCGCGGTGGAGCTGGGGCGGGACGGCGTCCGGGTGAACTCCGTGCACCCGGGCCTGGTGCGGACGGAGATGACGACGCGCATCGACACCGACGCCGTGCCGATCCCGATCGGGCGCGCGGCCGTGCCGGACGACGTGGCGGGCGCCGTGGTGTTCCTCGCGAGCGACGCGTCGGCGTACCTCACGGGCACGGAGCTCGTCGTGGACGGGGGCCTCACCGCGGGCGTCTGAGCGTCCCCGGTCCATCCGGGCGGGCATGGACGTCACGGCGCTGCAACATTCTGAAGAATGTCTCGTCAGGGCATACCGGCTAGTCGGTTTATCGGCTAGCGTGGCACCACCCGACACGAAGAGGTGCCGATGTCCCGCCGTATCCCCGCGTCCCCCGTGGCCGCGCACAGCCCCGCCGCCCGCCCGCGCCTGGAGGTGTCCGGCCTCACCGTGACCTTCGGCGGCCTCACCGCCCTCGACGGCGTCGACCTCACGGTGGGCGACCCGTCCGGCCGTGCCGATCAGGGGGCCGGGCAGGGCGCCGAGACCGTCGCCCTGATCGGGCCGAACGGGGCGGGCAAGACCACCGTCTTCAACGCGGTGTGCGGCCTGGTGCGCCCGTCCGCGGGGGAGATCCGCCTCGACGGGCGCCCCGCGCCCGCGTCCCCGTCCCGGCTGCTCGAGCGCGGGCTCGCGCGCACGCTCCAGGGGCTCGGCCTCTTCGCCGGGCTCACGGTGCTCGAGAACGTCCTGGTGCCGGTGGCCGGGACCGCCGGCGCCTCCGACGCCGCAGCGGCCGCGCTCGCGCGGCTCGACCTGACAGTCGACGCCGGGACCACGGTCGACGCCCTGCCCTATCCCGTGCGCAAGCGGGTGGCGCTCGCCCGCGCGCTCGTGGCGCGGCCGCGGCTCCTGCTGCTCGACGAGCCCGCCGGCGGCCTCGGGGCCGACGACGTGGAGGCCCTCGCCGACGTCGTGCGCGACGTCGTGGCGGACGGCTGCGCGGTGCTCCTGGTCGAGCACCACGTCGACTTCGTCATGGCCGTGGCCGACCGGGTCGTCGTGCTCGACTTCGGGCGCGTCGTCGCGAGCGGCACGCCCGACGAGGTCCGCGCCGACCCCGCCGTCGAGGCGGCCTACCTCGGGCTGGAGGCAGCGTGAGCGCCGCCCTGGCCGTCGAGGGCCTGACCGTCGGCTACGCGGGCGCGCCCGTGCTCGACGGTCTCGCTCTCGCCGTCGCCCCCGGCGAGGTGGTCGCCCTGCTCGGGGCGAACGGCGCCGGCAAGACGACCCTGCTGCGGGCGCTCTCCGGCCTCACGGCGCCGCGCGCGGGCCGCGTGCTGCTCGACGGCGCCGACCTCTCCGACCTGAGCGTCGAGGACCGCGCCCGGCGAGGGCTGGCCCAGGTCCCCGAGGGCCGGAGCGTCGTGACCGAGCTGACCGTCGACGAGAACCTCCACCTCGGCGCCCTGTGGTGCCATCCCGGCCGCGCCGCCCGACGGGTCGCCGTCGCCCGCACCTACGACCTGTTCGAGCCGCTCGCGCGCCGCCGCTCCAGCCTCGGGCACCAGCTCTCCGGCGGCGAGCGGCAGATGCTCGCGCTCGGCCGCGCCCTGCTCGCCCGCCCGCGCGTGCTGCTCCTCGACGAACCGTCGCTCGGCCTCGCGCCGCGCGTCGTCTCGCAGCTCATGGGCGTGCTGCGCGCCACAGCGCGGGAGACCGGCCTGACGGTGCTGCTCGCGGAGCAGAACGTCACCAGCGCCCTGTCGATCGCGGACCGGGGCGTCGTGCTGAGCCTCGGCGCGGTGGTGGTCGACGCCCCCGCTGCCGAGCTCGCCGACGATCCCGCCCTCCGCCACGCCTACCTGGGCTTCTGACCGGCTTCCGACCGGCTCCCGACCCGCGTCCCCCGAGAGAGGCTCCCCATGGACCGACTCGTCTTCCTCCTCGCCACCGGGCTCGCCCGGGGGCTCGTCGTCGCGCTCTTCGCGCTGTCCCTCGTGATCGTCTGGCGCGCCGCCCGCCTCGTGAACTTCGCGCAGGCCGCCGTCGCCACCGTCGCCGTCTTCGCCGCGTTCGCCGTCACCGGCGCGACGGGGTCCTTCTGGGCGGGGCTGGCCGCCGCCCTCCTCACCGGGGCAGCGGTGAACGCGGCCGTGGAGCGCGGCCTCGTGCGGCGCGTGCCGCAGGGCAGCCCGCTGCCCGGGATGATCGTCGCCATCGGGCTGGTCATGGTGCTGCAGTCGGCGCTCGGGATCGCCTTCGGCCCCCGGCACCGGCCGATGGCCGCGCCGTTCGACGAGCGCCCGTTCGTCGTGGGCGGCGTCCCCCTGCTCTCGCCGTACGACCTGTTCGTGCTGACCGTGGCGCTGGCGTTGGTCGGGCTGCTCGCGTGGCTCTTCAACGGCACGACGCTGGGCCTGCAGCTGCGGGCGTCGGCTGCGGCGCCGGAGGTCTCCCGGCTGCTGGGCGTGCGCGTGCCGCGCATGGTCACCCTCGGCTGGGCGCTGTCGGGCGCCGTCGCCGCCCTCGCGGCGCTCCTGCTCGTGCCCACCGAGCTCGGCCTCAACGCGCACTCCGCCGACCTGCTCTTCGTGCACGCCTTCACCGTCGCCGTCCTGGGCGGGCTCGACTCGCCGACCGGGGCGCTGATCGGCGGCGTCCTCGTGGGGGTGCTCGTCAGCCTCGTGACCGGGTACCTCGGCGCCGGCGTCGCGCCGCTCGCCGTGCTCGCCCTGCTCACGCTCGTGCTGCTGGTGCGGCCCGCCGGGATCTTCGCGGCCGCCCAGGTGCGTGCCGCATGACCGCCACGAGACCCGCCGAGACCGAGGAGATCGCCGTGCGCGACGCGCGCTGCTCCGACCCGCGGCCCGCCCGCCGCCTCACCCCGACCCAGCGGATCCTGCTGCGAGCGGTCGTGCTCACGCTGCTGGCGGTCGCCGCCACGTTCCTGCTCGACCCGTACCGCAACTACCAGCTCGCCGTCGTCGCCGCGACCTTCTGCGCGACGGCCGGCCTCACGCTCCTCGTCGGGCTCACGGGCCAGCTCTCCCTCGGTCACGCCGTGCTCATGGCCGCGGGCGGCTACGGCTACGCCCTCGCCGTGAACGCGGCGTCCTCCGCCGGCCTCGACGGCGGCGGGGCGGCCGGCGCCGCGCGCGTCGTCCTCGGGCTGGTCGGGGCGCTGGTCGCCTCCGGCGCGCTGGGCGGGCTGCTCGGCCTCGCGGGAGCCCGCCTGCGCGGGCCCTACCTGGCGGGGCTGACGCTCGCCATGGTCGTCGCGCTGCCCGCCCTCACGACGCAGGTGCCGGCGCTCGGCGGCGACCAGGGCCTGGCGGTCCCGTTCGAGGGCGTGCCCGAGGTGCTGTCCCTGCTGATCGTCGTGGAGCAGTGGCACGCCTGGGTGGCGATCGTCGTGGCCGCGCTCGCCGTCACGCCGCTGGCCGTGCTGCGCTCCGGGCGCGCGGGCCTGCGCATGCGCGCCGTGCACGGCGACGAGACCGCGGCCCGGCTCTCCGGGGTGTCGCCGGCGCGCGTCAAGGTCGGCGCGTTCGTCGCGAGCTCGCTCGCCGCCGGGCTCGGCGGCGCCGTCCTGTGCCTCGTCACCCAGTCGGTGGGGCCCGGCCGCTACGACCTCGCGTTCTCGCTGCTGCTCGTCGTGGCGGCCGTCGTCGGCGGGCTCGGCAGCCTCGGCGGCGCGGCCGCCGGCGCGGCGCTCGTCGTGCTGCTGCCGTGGCTCGTCGACACCGTCACCGGCGCCGTCGGCGTCCCGGCCGACCTCGAGCAGCGGCTGTCCGGCAACCTCGCCGTGCTGGTCTTCGGCGCCCTGCTGATCGTCGTGACCCTGGCCTGGCCGGGCGGGCTCGCCCGCGCCGCGGCCCGTCGTCGCCACCGTCCCCACCGTCCCCGCGGCCGCACCGACGCGCCCGCGGCCCCGCCACCACCCCCAGCGTCACAACCACTCGAGAGGTGATCCCCATGCGGAACCCCCGCACCGCCACCGTCGGTACGACGGCCGGCGTGGCCGCGGCGTCCGTCGTCGCGTGCCTGGCCCTCGCCGGCTGCAGCACGCCCGCCGCGGCGGCCCCCGGCATCAGTGACGACACCGTCACGGTCGGCACGCACCAGCCGCTGACGGGCCCGGCCGCCGCCGGGTACGCGTCGATCTCGGCCGCCACGAAGGCGTACTTCGAGTACGTCAACGCGAACGGCGGCGTCCACGGCCGCTCCATCGAGTACGTCGTCAAGGACGACGGGTACAACCCGGCGAACACCCAGACCGTGGTCCGCGAGCTGGTGCAGGAGGACCAGGTGTTCGCCCTGCTCGGCGGCCTCGGCACGCCGACGCACTCGTCCGTGCTCGACTACCTCGACCAGAACGACGTGCCCGACCTCTTCGTCGCGTCCGGCAGCACGATGTGGGACGACCCCGAGGGGCACCCGAACACGTTCGGCTTCAACGCCGACTACGTGGTCGAGGGCGCCGCGCTCGCGCAGTACACCGCCGACGAGCACGCCGGCAGCAAGGTCTGCGTCTTCGGGCAGGACGACGACTTCGGGGCGGAGTTCCTCGAGGGCGTGGAGCTCGCCCTCGGCGCGGACGGCGTCACCGCCCACGAGTCGTACTCGACGTCGAACCAGGACGTCACCGCGCAGATGGGGGCCCTCCAGGCCGCGGGGTGCGAGGACGTGCTGCTCGCCACGGTGAACGGCTTCACGGCGCTCGCGGTCGGCACGGCCGCGAAGATGGGCTGGAGCCCGCGGTGGCTGGCGTCGTCGTCGGGCGGCGACTACCCGACGCTCGTCGAGCTGCTGGGCGAGGACGTGGCGCCCGCCCTGCTCCAGGGCTTCGTCAGCGCGAACTACCTGCCCTTCGGGCCGGACGGCGAGTGGGTCGAGCTGTTCGAGCAGATCAACGACGAGTACAACGACGGCGCGCGCTTCGACGGCAACACCGTGTACGGCATGAGCGTCGGCTACCTGTTCGCCGAGGCGCTGGCCCAGGCGGGCGAGGACCCGACGCGCGAGAGCCTGGTCGAGGCCGTCGAATCGGGCAAGCTCGAGGGCAACGGCATCCTGCCGCTCATGTTCGGCCCGGACGACCACTCCGCGTTCGACGGCGTCGGCATCACCGTCGTCGCCGACGGCGTGCAGGACTACGTCGGCGCGACCTACGCCGTCGGGGGCGGGAAGGTCACCGAGGTGGAGCCGCAGCCGGTGGAGCTGCGAGGCGGCGGCGTCCCCGCCCCGTAGTCTCGCCGCCGTCGTGGGCGCTCGTCTGGCGCCATCCGAGTACCGGATGGCGCCAGACGTGCGCCCACCACGGCTCAGTGGACGGGGGCGAAGCGGGCGGGCAGCTCGCGCTTGAGGAGCTTGCCGCTGGGGCCGAGGGGGAGCTCGTCCACCACGTGCACCACGCGCGGGTACTTGAACGCGGCCACACGCTCGCGGACCCAGGCGGCGAGGGCGTCGGCGTCGAGCGTGCGCCCGTCGGCCGGCACGACGGCGGCGTGGATCTCCTGCCCGTGCACCGGGTCCGCGACGCCGAAGACCGCGGCCAGCGCGACGTCGGGGTGCGACACGAGCGTCGCCTCCACCTCGGTGGGATACACGTTGTACCCGTTGCGGATGATCATGTCCTTCTTGCGGTCGGTGATCGCGAGGATGCCGTCGGCGTCGAGGGTGCCGAGGTCGCCGGTGCGGAACCAGCCGTCGACGACGGCCGCGGCGTCCGCGTCCGGCCGTCCCAGGTAGCCCTTGAGCAGGTTGTGCCCGCGCACCACGATCTCGCCGAGCGCGCCCGGCTCGCTCAGCAGGTGCACCTCGTGGTCGATGACGGCGTCGGCGACGGCCACGTCCACACCCCACATCGGACGACCCACCGTGCCGGGCCGGATCGGCTCGAAGACGGTGTTGAACGAGACGCTCGGGGACGTCTCCGTGAGGCCGTAGCCCTCGTGCACCTCGGCGCCGTAGGCGGCGGCGAACTCCTCGAGCACGCTGATCGGCAGCGCCGCGCCGCCCGAGACGGCGTACCGCAGCGGCGGCCGGGCGTCGCTGCGGCGCGCGACCTCCAGCATCCCGACGAACATCGTCGGCACGGCGGTGAACACCGTGGCCCGGTGCGCCACGAGCAGCTCGAGCGCCTGGTCCGGGTCGAACCGGGGCAGCAGCACCACGGACGCCCCGACGCGGAACGCGCAGTTCATCACCGCCATCTGGCCGAACGCGTGGAACAGCGGGAGCCCGCCGAAGACGACGTCGTCGTGCCGCAGGTCGAAGGAGTCGATGAGGGAGCAGTGCACCTGCTCGACGGCGGCGAGGTGGGAGCCGACGGCGCCCTTGGGCAGCCCGGTGGTGCCGCTGGTGTAGAGGATCGTCGCGGCCGACGTCGGGTGCACCGCCGTGTGCCGCTCCACGGGCGTCGCCGCGGCCGCCTCGTCCTCGAGGCGGGGGAGGGCAGGCCCGCCCTGCTCCGCGGTGGGGGCGAGCACCGTGACGAGGGGGACGCCCGCGCGCTCGGCGGCGGGCGCGGCCTCGGCGAGCAGCGGTGCGGCCGCGACCACGAGGTCGGCCCGGCTGTCCCGCAGCACGAACTCGATCTCGCCCGACCGGAACAGCAGGTGGATCGGGACGACGACGGCGCCGACGGAGAGCGCGGCGTAGTACACGCGCGCGAAGTCGGGCACGTTCGGCACGACCATCGCCACGCGCGAGCCGCGCCCGATCCCGCGTGCCGCGAGGGCGCCGGCGTAGGCGCAGGTCTGGTCCCAGAGCTCGCCGTAGGTGGTGGTGGTCCCCGCGAAGTGCAGCGCGGGGTACCCGGGATGGCGTCGCGCCGTCTCCGCGAGCAGCGACGCGGCCGAGAGCGTCCCGAAGCCGGGGCCGTCGACGGCATCGGTGGAGGTCCGGGCGGAACCGTCGGCGGGGGCGTCGGGCGCGGGGCCAGGGGAGTCCGCGCTGGGGTCGGGGGTGGGTGTCATGTCCGGTCCTTTCGTCGTCGTCGATCCGGAGGGTCGTGCGGGCCCCGGCGCTCCGGGACGGCTCAGCCGCGCAGCTCGGCGCGCCCGAGGGAGCCGAGGTGCACCTCGTCGGGGCCGTCGGCGAGGCGCAGGGCGCGGGCCGCGGCGAACATCTCGGCGAGCGGCTGGTCGCCGGACAGCCCGGCGGCGCCGAAGAGCTGCATCGCGCGGTCGAGGATCGCCTGGACGGTGCGCGGCACGGCGATCTTGATGGCCTGGATCTCGCGCATGGCCTTCCGGTTGCCGACGGTGTCCATGAGCCAGGCGGTCTTGAGCACGAGCAGGCGCAACGCCTCGACCTCGACGCGGGAGGTGGCGACCCACTCGCGGACCACGCCCTGCTCGGCGAGCGGGCGGCCGAACGTGGAGCGCTCGCGCGCCCGCCGGACGGCGAGCGCCAGCGCCCGCTCGGCCATGCCGAGGGCGCGCATGCAGTGGTGGATGCGGCCCGGCCCGAGGCGCGCCTGCGCCATCGCGAACCCGTCGCCCTCGCCGCCGAGCAGGTTCGTGGCGGGCACGCGGACGTCGTCGAAGGCGATCTCGGCGTGCCCGCCGTGGTCGCGGTCGTCGTAGCCGAACACGGTCAGGGGGCGCACGACCGTCACGCCCGGGGCGTCCCGCGGCACGAGCACCATCGACTGCTGCCGGCGGGGCGGCGCGTCCGGGTCGGTCTTGCCCATGACGACGAGCAGCGCGGCGCCCGGGTTCATCGCGCCGGTGGACCACCACTTGCGGCCGGTGATCACCAGCTCGTCGCCGTCGCGGCGGATGCGCGTGCCGATCTGCGACGCGTCGCTCGAGGCGACCCCCGGCTCGGTCATGCAGAACGCCGACCGGAGGCGCGCGTCGAGCAGTGGGTCGAGCCACTCGTGCTGCTGGTCCGGCGTGCCGAAGTGCGCGAGCAGCTCCATGTTGCCGGTGTCGGGGGCAGCGCAGTTGAACGCCGCCGGGGCCAGCCGCGGGCTCCAGCCGGTGAGCTCGGCGAGCGGCGCGTACTGCAGGTTGGTGAGGCCGGCGCCGCGGTCCCCGGCGGGCCCGTCGCCCGGGAGGAACAGGTTCCACAGGCCCTGCTCGCGGGCGGCGTCCTGGAGCTCGCGCAGCACGGGGCGCGGGGACCAGTCGTCCGGGGCGGCGGCGAGCTGCGCGTCCAGCACCGGTTCCGCCGGCAGCACGCGCTCGTCGAGGAACGCGCGGACCCGGTCGGTGAGCTCGGCGGTGCGGGCGTCGGGGGCGAAGTCCATCAGGCCCTCCCGGCGGGCGTCGCGTGCGCGAGGCCGTCCTCGGCCAGCGGCGCCACGAGGGCGCCGATCCGGTCGAAGCCCTCGCCGACCGTCTCGCCCGCCCGGTAGCGGTAGTGGATCCCCTCGAGGATCACGGCGAGCTTGTACGCGGCGAACGCGCGGTACCAGGCCAGGTCGGGCGGCGCGGTGCCCGACCGCGCGGCGTACGCGTCGACGAGGGCGGCGAACTCCGGGTAGCCGGCGCCGGGGACGACGGCGCTCAGCGCGCCGTCGTCGGAACCGTCGTCGCCTGCCGCACCGGTGAGGCCGCGGATGTCCCAGTACAGGCCGAGCATGCCGAGGTCGACCAGCGGGTCGCCGAGGGTCGCCATCTCCCAGTCGAGGACGGCGGCGACGCGGGGCGCGTCGGGCGGGCCGGCGACGATCGCGTTGTCGAGCCGGAAGTCGCCGTGCACGATGCCGGCCCGGCCGCCCGAGTCAGGGACGCCCGCGGCGAGCCGGTCTTGCAGCGCGTCGAGCCGGGGCTGCGGGCGGCTGCGGGAGGCGTCGTACTGGCGCCGCCACGTGGCCAGCTGCCGGTGGAGGTACCCGTCGGGGCGGCCGAAGTCCGCGAGGCCGACGGCGGCCGGGTCCACGGCGTGCAGGTCGGCGAGCACCTCGGCGAGCTCGAGGCCGAGGGCGTGCAGGCCGTCCGCCGTGAACGCCCCGTTCTGCGCCGGGCGGGACAGCACCGTGCCGGCCACGTGCTCCATGACGAAGAAGACGGTGCCGGTGACCTCGCCGCGGTCGGTGTCGTCGACGACGTCGACGGTGCGGGGCACCGGGACGGGGCTGTCCGCGAGGGCGGTGACGACGCGGTGCTCGCGGCGCATGTCGTGCGCGGTGGACAGCACGTGGCCCAGCGGCGGCCGCCGCACGACGAGCGGCACGCGGGCCCCGTGGACGCGGTACGTGAGGTTGCTGCGGCCGCCGGCGATCACGCTCGCGGTGAGCTCACCTCCGGAACCCGTGCCGCCGTCGGTGAGCTCGGGGTGCTCCCGCTCCAGCCACGCCCGCAGCCCTGCGGTGTCCAGTCCCGGCACGTCGGTCATCGATGACCACCTTCCGTCGACCCGGATCGTCCCGGGGCTCGAGCGAGCATACCGCGCAGTCGGTATGTAGTGCGACCAGGTCGTCCGCGGGGCGCGCGGGGCCGTCGTGGTCGGTCCTGCGGCGTGTCAGTCCTGCAGGGTGGCGACCGCCCGCCGGACGCCGTCCGGCACGGGCACCGGCCGCCGGGAGGCCTCGTCGACGAACACGTGCGTGAACCGGCCGACGGCGATCGGCTCGTCGCCGTCGGCGCGGAGCACGTGCAGGTCCCACGTGAGGCTCGTGCGCCCCAGGCGCCCCACGCCGATCCCGACCTCGAGCTCCTCGGGGTACGACGCCGGCGCGCGGAACTCGCACGACGACGCCACGCACAGCCCGATCACGTCGCCCCGCGGGTCCAGCCCCCCGTGGGCGATCATCCACGCGTTCACGGCGGTGTCCATCGCGGCGTAGTACACGGTGTTGTTGACGTGGCCGTACTGGTCGTTGTCGTTCCAGCGCAGCGGGAACGGGTGGCGGGCGCGGGGCATCGGTGCTCCTGGGGGTCTCGGGCGGGGTCTCAGGGGTGTCGGCGGGCGGGATCAGGCGGAGGTGGACGGCACCCGCAGCAGGTGGCGGAACGCGACGGCGGCGCGGTCGGCCTCGGGCGTCTCGCCCGTGATGAGGTCGGCATAGGTGAACGACTCGGAGACGCGCACCAGCAGGTAGGCGAGCGACGCGGGGTCGATGCCGCTCGTCCTCCCGCCTTCGGTCCCGCCGTCGTCGTCGAACGGGGTGTCGCCGAGATGGGTGCGCACCAGCCACTCGCAGGTGGCGAGGAAGCGGTGCTGGATGGGGCTCGCCTTGGTGGTGAGCAGCCGCAGGGCGCGCGCGGGCTCGCGGGTGAGGAAGTCCCGGAAGTACGGGGCGGTGATGAGGTCGCCGGCGAAGCGCGTGAGGACGCCGGCGACCCGCTCGGCCCCGCGTTCGGCCGCCGTCGCGCGGTCGGCCTGGACCAGGGTCGGGACGGCGAGGGACCACAGCACCTCGGTGAGCAGCGCGTCCCGGTTGCCGACCCACCGGAACACGGACGTCCGGTCGACGCCGAGGCTCGCGGCCAGGGGGGCCATGTCGAGGCGCCGTCCGGCGACGAACGTCTCCCGCGCGAGGTCGAACGCCCGCCGCGCGTCGGCGTGGGCGCCGGGCGCCAGGCGCAGGGAGAGCGGCGTGGGCGCGGCCTCGAGGCCGACGGTCGCGATCGGCGCGTCGTCGTGCGGGGCGGGCGTGGTGCTCGTGGCGCTGTCCGGCATGACCGCAGCCTAGTGTCGTGGGACGAGGTCCGTGCAACATCTTGGAAAATGATGCACGGGGGTGCACACTGGTCGCGTTCGACGACGATCGGAGCAACGATGACGTTCACCTCCCCGGCCACCTCGACCACCGGCCTGACCACCGGCCCGACCACCGGCCCGACCACCGGCCCGACCACCGGCCCCGCGGTGCTCGACGCCGACTTCTACGGCTTCCAGGACCTGCTCACCCCCCGCGAGCAGGCGGCGGCGCTCGCCGTGCGCGAGTTCATGGAGTGCGAGGTACGCCCCCTCGCGGACGACTACTGGGAGCGAGCGGAGTGTCCCGTCCACCTCTTCAAGCCGTTCGCCGAGCTCGGCACGGTGGGTGCGGCGTGGCCCGAGTGCGCGCCGTTCGAGAGCTCGGCGGTGTTCCGCGGCTGGATCGGCATGGAGCTCGCCCGGGTGGACTCCTCGTTCTGCACCTTCATCGGCGTGTCCTCGGGGCTCGCGATGAGCGCGATCGGCCTGGGCGGCTCGCCCGAGCAACGCGCGCAGTGGCTGCCCCCGATGGCGAGCGGCGACGTCATCGGCGCCTTCGGCCTCACCGAGCCGCTGTCCGGCTCCGACACCGCCAAGGGGCTGCGCACCACCGCCACGCGCCAGGGCGACACCTGGACCTTGCACGGCGCCAAGCGCTGGATCGGCAACGCGACGTTTGCCGACGTCGTCGTGATCTGGGCCAAGGACACGGCCGACGACCAGGTCAAGGGCTTCCTCGTCCGGAAGGGGACGCCAGGCTTCACCGCCACGAAGATCGAGCGCAAGCAGTCGCTGCGCATCGTGCAGAACGCGGACATCGCGCTCGACGGCGTCCAGGTCGCGGAGGCCGACAGGCTGCAGCGCATCGACCGCTTCCGCGACGTCGCCCAGGTGCTCCGCGTGACGCGCGACGGCGTGTCCTGGCAGTCGCTGGGCACGATGATCGGCGCCTACGAGGCGGCCGTGGCGTACACGCGGCAGCGCGAGCAGTTCGGGCACCCGATCGCCAGCTACCAGCTGATCCAGGACAAGCTCGCCACCGCGCTCGCGAACGTCACCGCGAGCCTCGCCGTGTGCGTGCGCGTCTCCCAGCTGCAGGACGCCGGGACGCAGCGCGACGCGCACGCCGCGATGGCCAAGGCGTTCGTCACCACCCGCATGCGCGAGACCGTCGCGCTGTGCCGCGAGGCCTGCGGCGGCAACGGCATCACCCTCGACACCGGCGTCGCGCGGTACTTCGCCGACGCCGAGGCCGTGTACACGTTCGAGGGCACCCGGGACATGAACAACCTCATCGTGGGCCGCGAGATCACCGGCCACGCGGCGTTCGTCTGAGCCGCCCGCGCCCCCATCTCGTACCGACCCGAAGGAGACACGACATGACCGAGGCGTACATCGTCGCCACCGCGCGCTCGCCGATCGGGCGCGCGCACAAGGGATCGCTCAAGGACGTCCGCGCCGACGACCTCGCCGCGCGCATGGTCGAGGCCGCCGTCGCGCAGGTGCCCGGGCTCGACCCGGCGCGCATCGACGACCTCCTGCTGGGCTGCGGCCTGCCCGGCGGCCGGCAGGGGATGAACATGGCCCGCGTCGTGGCCGTGCTGAACGGCTGGGACTCCGTGCCCGGCACCACCGTGACCCGGTACTGCTCCTCCAGCCTGCAGACCACGCGCATGGCGTTCCACGCCATCAGGGCGGGGGAGGGCGACGTCTTCGTGTCCGCCGGCGTCGAGTCGGTGAGCGGCATGGCCGTCGGGTCGAGCGACGAGATCCCCGGCGTCGACCTCACCAACCCTCGCTTCGCCGACGCGCTGGAGCGCACGGCGAAGCGCGCCGTCGGCGGCGCCGGGCCCTGGACCGACCCGCGCGCCGTCGGGGCCCTGCCGGACGCGTACGTCGCCATGGGGCAGACGGCGGAGAACGTCGCGGACCTGCGCGGCATCTCGCGCCGCGACCAGGACGAGTTCGCCGCGCGCAGCCAGCAGCGCGCCGAGGCGGCGATCGCCGACGGCTTCTGGGCGCGGGACATCACGCCCGTCACGCTCGACGACGGCACGTTGGTGTCCGCGGACGACGGCCCGCGCCCCGGCACGACCGTCGAGAGGCTCGCGACGCTCGACCCGGTGTTCCGCCCCGACGGCACGGTCACCGCCGGCAACGCGTGCCCGCTCAACGACGGGGCCGCCGCCGTCGTCGTGGTCTCCGACCGCGTCGTCGACGAGCTCGGCCTGACGCCGCTGGCGCGCATCGTGTCGACCGGCGTCACGGGCCTGTCGCCCGAGATCATGGGCCTGGGCCCGGTGGGGGCGAGCCGCCAGGCGCTCGCCCGCGCGGGGCTCGGGATCGACGACATGGACCTCGTCGAGATCAACGAGGCGTTCGCCGCGCAGGTCATCGCGTCGGCCCTCGAGCTGGGCATCGAGGACGAGCGGCTCAACGTCCACGGCGGCGCCATCGCCGTCGGGCACCCCTTCGGCATGACCGGCGCCCGTATCACCTCCACGCTGATCAACGGGCTCGAGGCGTCGGGCGGCCGCTACGGGCTGGAGACCATGTGCGTCGGCGGCGGGCAGGGCATGGCGATGGTGCTGGAGCGCGTCGCGTAGCGCTCAGAGCCACTCGCCGTCGCGCATGAGGGTACGGCCGGCCAGCTCGTCCACCTCGCGCCAGGCCTGGACGCGTCGCGGGCGCAGCACGAGGTAGACGTCGTGCTCGCCGCCCGGGCGCGGGTCCCAGTCCGCCTGCGCGGCATACCCCTCGGCGAGCTCCGGCGGCGCCTCGGCGACCCGGACCGAGCGCTCGAGGACGGCGTCGACCATGACGACGTCGCGTGTCGCCCCGAGCGAGAGCCGCGCGGTACCGGTGGCGAGCAGGTTGCGGCCCGTGCGCGACGTCGCCTCCAGCGCGAGGACGACGCGGTCGTCGACCCAGGCCAGCGACAGGGGCACCAGGTAGGGCTCGGGCGTGCCGTCGGGTGCCGTCGACGCCGTGGCGACCCAGACGTCTCGCACCGGGGAGCTCAGCATCGCCAGCGTGTCGGCGCGGCGCTGCTCGCGTGTGCGAGGACCGGGTGCGACCTGCGGGTTCGTCGTCATGGCGCCATCCTGCCCGATCCGGTGCCCCCGGACGGCGGCGCCGTCCGGGGGCACCGCCTATCGCTCGGGGACGTACAGCGCCAGCGTCTGCGCGACGAGCGCCGGCTTGTCGACCCCCTCGATCTCGACGGTCACGGTCGAGGCCAGCCGCACGCCCTGGGCGACGGTCTCGGCACCCGTGAGCTCCGTCGTCGCGCGGATGCGCGAGCCGGCGGGGACGGGGTGCAGGAACCGCACCTTGTCCAGGCCGTAGTTCATCGCCATCGCGACGCCGCCCACCTCGACCAGCGACGACGCCAGCCGGGGCAGCAGGGACAGGGTGAGGAACCCGTGCGCGATCGTCGTGCCGAACGGGCCGTCGGCGGCGCGCCACGGGTCGACGTGGATCCACTGGAGGTCCTCGGTGGCGTCGGCGAACGCGTCGATGCGCTCCTGCGCGATCGTGAACCACTCGCCCGTGGCCTTCTGCCCGACGGCGCCGGCCAGCGCGGCGGGGGAGGAGACCTGGATGGCCGCGGTCACGCCTTCGGCCCGCCGGCGACGTAGAGCACCTGGCCCGAGACGAACGACGCCTCCTCGGAGCAGAAGAACGACACGGCGGCGGCGATGTCCTCGGGCTGCCCGACCCGCCCGACCGGTACGTCCTTGGCCGCCGCGGCGTGGAACTCCTCGGGCGTCATGCCGATGCGCTCGGCGGTCTCGGCGATCATGTCGGTCGCGATGACGCCCGGTGCCACGGCGTTGGCGGTGACACCGAACTTGCCCAGCTCGATCGCGAGCGTCTTGGTGAACCCCTGCATGCCCGCCTTCGCGGCGGAGTAGTTCGCCTGGCCCCGGTTGCCGAGCGCGGACGTGCTGGACAGGTTGACGACGCGGCCCCAGCCGGCGGCGACCATGTGCGCCTGCACGGCCCGCGTCGCGACGAACGCGCCGCGCAGGTGCACGCGCAGCACGGCGTCCCAGTCGTCCTCGGACATCTTGAACAGGAGGTTGTCGCGCAGGATCCCGGCGTTGTTCACCAGGATCGTCGGCGCGCCGAGCTCGTCCGTCACGCGCGCGACGGCGGCCTCGACGGCCGCGGCGTCGGCGACGTCCACGCCGAGGCCGATCGCGCGACCGCCGCCGGCGACGATGTCGGCGGCGGTCGCGGC
>JADHZE010000091.1 GCA_026934365.1 Isoptericola sp. QY 916
CGAGACCTCCCGCGGCGAGACGACCCGCTCCGAGCACCGTCCGGTGCGCAAGTCGGCGCGCAAGCGCGTCCCCGGCCGCCTCGCGGGCCTGGGCGTCGGGCTGACCGTCGCCGTCGCGACCACCGCGACGCTCACCGGCATCGCACCGCAGGCCGCGGCCCCGGAGCCCGACGACCAGCCGACGACCGGCTCGCTCGAGGCGATCACCGCCGCGGCGGCCGCCGCCGTCGACGACCGTGACGGCGCCGCCTCGCGCAGCGGCGCCCGCGCGGGTGTCGCGCAGGCCTCGACCGTGAAGCAGACCGCGGGCGGCGCGACCGTCACGGTGTCGGACAAGGCGAAGATGTCGGTCGAGACGCTCGACCGCGGCGAGATCGAGGGCCCGCCCCCGGTGCTGCCGGGGTGCGAGGGCGTGGCCGCCGGGGCCGGGACCAACGGGCAGATCCCCTCCAGCGAGCTGTGCACGCTGTGGGACGGGCGCACGCAGGTCCGCGCCGACGCCGCCGTGAAGCTCGCCGAGCTGAACGAGGCGTACAAGGCCGCGTGGGGCGAGTCGATGTGCATCACGGACGGCTTCCGCAGCTACGCGCAGCAGGTCGCGACGAAGGCCGCCAAGGGGTATCTCGCGGCCGCGCCGGGAACGTCGAACCACGGCTGGGGCCTCGCCGTCGACATCTGCCCCGAGACGTACTCCGGCTCCCGGTGGAACTGGCTCGCCGCGAACGCCCCGGCCTACGGCTGGGACAACCCCGACTGGGCCCGGCCCGGCGGCTCCAAGTACGAGCCGTGGCACTGGGAGTACACCGCGGGCGTCACGCAGATGGGCGGCTACTGACCGGACCCGCGAGCCGGCGCACCGCGTCGAGCACGTCCACGCCGTCGGGAGACACCTCCGGGTGCTCGTCGGGGACTCCCGCGACGCTCCCACCCGACGACGACGCGCGCACCCGGAGCGCTTCGGCCCGCGTCGCCCACCCGGGCGTACAGTCGATCGCGGACCACCCTGACCAGCGACGACGTCGACGACGGCGGAGGACCCGATGACCTTCACCCACCCCCGGGGCACGCGCGGTACGGGGAGCGCACCGACCGCGAACCGCCCGTGCTCCGCCTGACGCGGCGCTGACCCGTCGTGGCCACCGACGAGGCGCCCGGGACGTCGGCGCGCGCCGGCCGCCCGTGGCTGCGGCGCACGCTCCGGGCGATGATCGCCGTCGTGCTCGGGGTGCTCCTCGCGCTGGGCTGGTACCAGGTGTCCGCGCAGCCGGGAGCGACGATGCTGCAGACGCTGTTCGACTCAGGGCCCGTCGTCACGCCGCCCCTGGACATCGAGGATGCGCGGGCGAAGGTCGAGGACCCGCGCACCGTGCCGATCCCGACCCCGGACGCCCCCGACGCGAGCGCCGTCGTGTACGCGCCGCGCGCCGAGGGGCCGCACCCGGTGGTGGTGTGGGTGCACGGCGGCGGCTTCGTCTCGGGCTCGCCCGCCACCGTCGAGGACTTCTCCGTCCTGCTCGCGAGCCGCGGCTACACGGTCGTCAGCCTGGACTACACCCTGGCGCCGGAGGCCCGGTACCCCGTGCCGGTGCGGCAGGGCAATGCCGCGCTCGACGTCGTCCAGGAGCGGATCGCGGACTTCGGCGGCGACCCCGCGCGCGTCGTCCTGGGCGGCGACTCCGCGGGCGCGCAGATCGCGAGCCAGCTGGCCGCCGTCCAGACCAACCCCGGGCTCGCGGCCGACCTCGGCCTCACCCCGGGCGCGCCGCGCGACCGCCTCCGCGCCGTCGTCCTGTACTGCGGCGCGTACGACCTGGACACCCTGGGCGCCACGGGCTTCCCGGGGTTGCGCACGTTCCTCCGGGCGTACACGGGGCACCGCGACTGGGCGGACGCCCCGTTCGCCGACCAGCTCTCCACCACGAAGCAGGCGACGGCGGACTACCCGCCCACGTACCTCACGGTCGGCGACGCGGACCCGTTCGAGAGCCAGGGGCGCGAGCTCGCGGCCGCGCTCCAGGACCAAGGCGTCCCGACCGAGACCCTGTTCTGGGACGACGGCGAAGGCCTCCCCCACGAGTACCAGTTCCACTTCGACCGCCCGCAGGCCGCCCGGTCCTTCGACGCCACGATCGACTTCCTGGAGGACCGGACCGGATGACCGAGCCGGCACCGCACACCGGGCGCGCACGACACGTCGTCGGCTGGACCGGCCTGGCCCTGCTGACGGCGGCGTCGGCCGTCGTCGCCTACGCCATCGCCGTCTTCCTCGGGCACTGACGCTCCTCGGGCGCTGACGCGCCGCCGTCGGCGGCCCGTGAGGGTCACCCGGCCGACCGGCCTCCGACACCGGTGAGCGCGCGGTCGAGGTCGTCGATCTGGAGACGGGAACCCTCGAGGCCGACGGACAGCCTGACGAGGCCCGGCGGGATGCCGTCCGCCCTCAGCGTGTCGGCGTTGTCCGCCCGGACCGGGGAGCTCACGAGACTCTCGTAGCCGCCCCAGCTCACCCCGATCCGGAACACGCGCAGGGCGTCGACGAACCGGGACACGGCCTCGAAGGATCCGTCGCGCAGCTCGAGGCTCAGCAGCCCGGAGAACCCGCTGAGCTGAGACCGGACGAGGTCTGCGTCCCGGTCGGAGGCGGCGTACGGGTGGTGAACCGCCGCGACCGCGGGATGGGCCAGCAGATGGTCGACGACCCGCAGGGCGTTCGCCTGGTGCTGCTCCATCCGCACCGGCAGCGTGCGCAGCCCGCGCAGGACCAGCGACGCCTCCATCGCGGACATCACCGCGCCGAAGAGCTGGTGCCCGCGGTAGAAGACCTCGCGGAGCAGCTCGGCCGAGCCGATCACCGCGCCGCCGATCACGTCGCTGTGCCCGCCCACGTACTTGGTGAGCGAGTGGATCACGAGGTCCACGCCCAGCTCGAGCGGCTTCTGGAACAGCGGCGTGGCCCACGTGTTGTCGATCGCGGTGAGCACGCCCCGGCTCCGCGCGGCCGCCGTCAGCGCCCGCAGGTCTACGAGGCGCATGAGCATCGTGCCGGGGCTCTCCACGTATACGAGCGCCGTGTTCTCCCGCAGGTGGCTCTCGACGTCCGCACCCGGGTCGGTCACGACCGTGTGCTCCACACCGAAGCGCTCCAGGTGACGCGCCAGCTCCTGGGTCGGGCCGTACACGTTGTTCACGAAGAGCACGTGGTCGCCGCGGCGCAGGAGGCCACCGAGCACGGCCGCGATCGCGCCCATCCCTGAGGCGAAGCACTTGGCCGCCTCGCCGCGTTCCAGGAGCGCGAGCTGCCGCTCGAGGAACGCGACCGTCGGGTTCGTGCCGCGGCTGTAGACGAAGTTCTCGTGCTCGGCCGCCTGCTGCCGGGCGAACTCCGCGAACGTGGGCTTGGTGAAGAGGCTCGTCTGGAACACGGGCGGCGCGACCGCCCCCGTCTCGTGCCCCGGCCCGGACCACGCCGTGGCGCAGATCTCGCGGTCGAGGTCGGTGACGGTCAACGCTGCCCCGTCACGGCACGGCGGATGCGCTCGATCGGGACCTTCGGCTCACGGCCGGCGGTGAGCAGACCGTTGGTCTCCTGCATCGTGTCGGTGAGCTGCGTCCAGCACGATCCAGCGAGGAAGCGGCTCGCGCGGACGGCGTCGTAGAGCGCGGTGATCCGCGCGACCCAGTCGTCGCCGTCCTGCGCGGCGGTGTAGCCCCAGCCGTCGGCGCGCTCGTCGCCCGGCTGATAGTTCACCCCGCCGAACTCCGTGAGCATCACCGGTTGGCCGGAGTCGGCCCAGCCCCCGACCATCTGCCGGCGCCCGGACGGCGCGATGCCGCCGACCACCCGCTCGCGCGCGGCGTCGTCGGCGTAGCGCCGGGCGAGCACTGCGCCGTCACCCTCGTAGTCGTGCACGGTGATGATGTCGGTGTTCTGCTGCTCCCAGCCGTCGTTGGAGATCACGGGACGCGACGGGTCGAGCGCGCGCGTGAGGTCGGTGAGCGCGCGCGAGTACGCCTGATGGGTCGGGTCGTCGACGACGTGCTGGATCCCCCACGACTCGTTGAACGGCACCCACGTGACGATCGACGGGTGCGAGACGTCGCGGTCGACCGCGTCGATCCACTCGCGCGTCAGGCGCTGCACCGCCACCGGTGAGAACTCGTAGGCGCCCGGGGCCTCGCCCCACACGAGGATGCCGAGGCGGTCGGCCCAGTACAGGAAGCGCGGGTCCTCGATCTTCTGGTGGATGCGGCACGCGTTGAAGCCGAGCTCCTTGACGAGCTCGGCCTCGCGGCGCAGCGCGTCGGCCGTCGGGGCCGTGAGGTGGCTGTCGGGCCAGTAGCCCTGGTTGAGCACGGACCGCACGTCGTAGGGATACCCGTTGAGCAGGAACGCGCCGTCCCCCACGCCGAGGCTGCGCACACCGAGGTAGGAGGAGACGGCGTCGACGAGCGCGCCGTCGGCGTCGTGCAGCGAGACGACGGCGTCCACGAGGCGCGGCCTCTCGGGCGACCACGTGAGCTCGTCCTCGGCCTGCCCGTTGCGCTGCCGGGCGATCGGCACGGTGAGATCAATCGCCGGCGTGCTGCGGACGGTCGTGACCTCGACGGTGCCGAGGTCCTCGTCGCGCTCGTCGAAGCGCAGGGCGACCCGCACCCGGGACCCGGGCGCCAACGGGCCGCGGAACCGCACGGTGAGCTCGACGGCCGACGGTCCGGCGGGGAGCCAGCGCAGGTGGTCGACGCTGGTGACGGGGACGGCCTCGAGCCACACGGTCTGCCAGATCCCGGTGGTCCGGCGGTACCAGATCGCGTGCGCGTCCTCGTGCCAGTCCTGCTTGCCGCGCGGCTGGGTGAGGTCGTGGGGGTCGTCCTCGGCGCGGATGACCAGCAGGTGCTCGGCGTCCTCGCCGGTGGTGCCCGCGGCCAGGTGCGCGGTCACGTCGACCGTGAAGGGGGTGTGGCCGCCCTCGTGCTCGCCGGCGAGGACGCCGTCGACCCAGACGGTGGCGCGGTAGTCGACGGCGCCGAAGTGCAGCAGCACCCGGGGCGCGGCCTCGGACACGCCGGCGGCCGCGAGGTCGGCCGGACCGATCGTGCGCGCGTACCAGACGACGGGGTGGAACCCGGGCTCTTCGATCCCGGACGCCAGGGACTCCGGAGGGAACGGCACGGTGATCGGGCGACTCTCCCCGAGCCCGGTCGTCCAGCCGGCGGCGAGCCCGGCGTCGGTGTCGTCGTGCCGGAACTCCCACGTCCCGTCGAGGGAGGCCCACCGCTCGCGCAGCCGCTGCGGCCGTGGGTACGTGCCGTCCTGGCGGGAGGCGAGCGGGAGGCGGTCGAGCGCGGGGCCGGCTTCGGCGGCGGCGCGGGTCGTCGTGGTCACGGCGCGACTATACAGCGCTGTAAATCTGAGATCTACGGGCGCTACGGTGATCCCCGTGAAGAGAGTGACGCTCCAGGACGTGGCGACGCACGCGGGCGTGTCGATGAAGACGGTGTCCAACGTGGTCCGGGACTACCCGCACGTCAGCCCGGCGATGCGCGAACGCGTGCAGGCCGCCGTCGCGGAGCTCGGCTACCGGCCCAACCTGCGCGGCCGCAGCCTCGCGACGGGCCGGTCGAACATGCTGGCCCTGGCGTTCCCCGACCTGCGCCGGCCGTACTTCGCCGAGCTGGCGCACGTCTTCGCCCGGGTCTCCGCGGCGCGCGGCTACCGCCTGCTGCTGGAGGAGACCGGTGGGACGCCCGACGGCGAGCGTGCCGTGCTGCGCGACCGCGAGGCCGGGATCGTCGACGGCGTCGTCCTGCACCCGCAGGCGCTGCGGGCGACCGACCTGGAGGCGTACCGCGAGGACACCCCGCTCGTCTTCCTCGGCGAGGACCCGCAACCGTCCGGTGCCGACCAGGTCGCCATCGACAACGTCGCCGCAGCGGAGCAGGCCGTGACCCACCTGGTGCGCCTCGGCCGGCGTCGCATCGGGTTCCTCGGCCACGAGACCGGGCCCTGGTCGTTCACGTCGACGCTGCGGCTGGACGGCTACCGGGCGGGACTCGAGCGCGCCGGGCACCGGTTCGACGAGTCGCTCCTCGTCGCGCGGGCCGAGGGCGACGCGCTCGGGGCGGAGGCCGCGCTGGGCGCCGCGCTCGACGACGGGCTCGAGATCGACGGCCTGCTGTGTCGCGACGACCTCGCGGCGATCGGGGCGCTGCGCGCGCTGCTCGTGCGCGGGCTGCACGTGCCCTGCGACGTCGCCGTCGTCGGGTGGGACGCCACGGTGCTCACGGCGAGCACCGTCCCGAGCATCACCAGCGTCGCCCCGGACACGGTCGAGCTCGCCTCCCGCGCGCTCGACCTGCTCCTCGAGCGCATCGACGGTCTCGACGCTCCCGGCCGTCACGTGACGGTCGGGCACGACGTGCTCGTCCGCGAGAGCGCCCCCGAGCCGTGAGCACGGCCCTCGGCCGCGGGGTAGGCGCACCGCCCCAGCGGCCGAGGCGTCCGGGCCGTCAGGCCGGCTCGTCGACGACGGTCGCGAGGAGCTCGACCACCGCGCCGCGCACGTCCTCGGGCAGGTCAACGCTGTCCAGGCCGGCGAGACGCTCGACCGCGTCACGCGCACTGTCCAGGACCTCCCAGGCGGCAAGCTTCTGGGGGTTGCGCATCTGCGCGCGCTCGAGCAGATGCAGCACGGCCGGCCGTGGGTCGCCGCCGAGGCGCAGCGGCGCCCCCTCGACCCGCACCGTCGCGCCGACGTCGGACGCGGCCGTGAACGTGACGCTCCACCGGCCGTCGCGGCCGGTCACGACCGTGGGGACGCCGTCCACGGTGACCTCCCCGCCCGGCAGCTGGGCGAGGAACGTGACCGTCCACTCGCGCCGTGCGGGCACGACGTCGGCCCGGCCGGCGACGGCGCCGACGCGCAGCTCGCGGTCCTCGCGGTCCCAGCGCAGCGAGGTCGTCGCGGCGGGTCCGGCCTCGGCCTCGTGGTCGTCCTCGGCGTCCTCCGCGAGGTCGAACCGGCCCGACGCCCCCGGTGCCACCAGCACGTCGAACGCCGCCGGGTTGCGCGTGGCGTCGCGCTCGGACTCCGCGGCGAGCGGCAGAATCCCGCCGTCGCGCAGCAGCACGGGCACGGACTCGAGCGGCCGGTGCAGCTCGACGTGCCGGTCGCCGCGGTACACGGCGCCGGTGAACACGTCCGTCCACCGCCCGGCGGGGAGCCAGGCGCGGGTGCGGCTGTGCAGCGACGTGGTGCTGCGGGGGGTGACGACGGGCGCCACCAGCAGCTCCGTGCCGAAGGCGAACTGGTTCGGCACGCCGTACGCCTCGCGGCGACGTGGCTCGAGGTGGTACATCGGGCGCACGAGCGGCGTGCCGGCGGCGGCGAGGTGGTTCATCGTGTGCAGGTACGGCACCAGGCGGTGCCGGAACCGCAGCGCGTCGCCCATCGCCTGCCGGTGCTCCGCCGGGAACAGCCACGGCTCCTTGCGGATGAACGGGTTCGCCGCCGAGTGCAGGCGGTTGATCGGGGACAGGACGCCGAGCTGGACCCACCGGGTGGCGAGCTCGTCGTCGCGCACGCCGGTGGTGTGCCCGCCGACGTCGTGGCTCCACCAGCAGTAGCCGATGTTCGACGCCGTGGCGGTGAACTCGGGCTGGAAGGCCAACGAGTCCCACGAGACGACGGAGTCGCCGGAGAAGCCGACGGCGTACCGGTGGCTGCCGGGGCCCGCGTACCGCGAGAACGTCATCCCCGGGCCGCCGTCGCGGGCGGCGTCGAGATGGTGGAAGTGGTTGAGCAGCCACAGCGGGTCGACGCCGCGCAGGTTGGAGGTGCCGCCCTGCTGCCAGTCGATCCACCAGAAGTCCACGCCCTGCTCCTCGAGCGGGTGGTGCAGCAGCTCGAAGTACGCGCGCACGAACTCCGGGTCGGTGAGGTCGAACGACACCGGGGTCTCGGACGCCGGGTCGATGCCCATCGCCGCAGCCACCCGCGGGTACGCGTCCTCGAACGCGCGCACGCCGTCGGCCGGGTGCAGGTTGAGGGTGGTGCGCATGCCGCGCTCGTGCAGCGCGGCGAGGAACGCCTCGGGGTCGGGGAACAGCGACCGCTCCCACGAGTACCCGGTCCAGCCGTTGCCGTACTGCGCCGGCACGGACTCGACGCGGTGCCAGTCCATGTCGATGACGGCCACCGAGAACGGCAGCCCCTCCTCGTCGAACCGGTCCATGAGCTCCAGGTACGACTCGGCGGAGTACGGGTGGTACCGGCTCCACCAGTTGCCCAGCGCCCAGCGCGGCAGGCGCGTGGGCGCCCCGGACACGGCGTACAGCTCCCGGATCGCCCGGGCGTAGTCCCGCCCGTGGGCGAAGACGTACAGGTCGCGCCGGCCCTGCTCGCGCGTGCCGATCCAGCCGTCGTCGGCGAACAGGAACGAGTCGGTGTCGTCGACCACGCCGATCCCGTCGGGCGACACCACGCCCGGCTCGAGTTCCACGCGGCCGTCGACCTCGTCCAGCGTGCGCGCGGTGCCGCCGAGGTCGTGCGTGGGCTCCCCGTAGCGCCAGCGTCCCGGGTCGGCGCCGATCAGCTCGACGACCAGGCCGTGCGCGGACGGCTCCTGCCCGTCGTACCGCAGCCGCGCCCGGGACGTCGCGATCTCGATCCCGCCGCCGACCGACCGGGCGGCGAACTCGGTCGTGCCGAGGTCGCGACGCACCGCGAACGTGGACGCCCGGTCCTCGAACCCACCGTCCGGCGACCACTCGACGCGGAACAGGCAGTCGGTCAGCACGGTGACGCGCCAGCCGTCGCCCTGCACCGCCTGCTCGGGGCGGGCCTGCGGCGCCGCGCCGGGCAGCGGGCGGACGACGGGCAGCGTCGTGTCGACGGTGTCGGTCACGGGGACTCCTCGGGTGGTGCGTGCGGTGCGTGGTGCGTGCGGTGCGTGGTGCGTGTGGTGCGTGGTGCCGGGGCGGGACGGCTCAGCTCTTGACGGCGCCCTGGGTGATGCCGCTGATGACCCACCGCTGAGCGATGAGGTACACGACGATGGTGGGCGCCATCGCCATGAGGTACGACGCGAACGCCACGTTGTAGTTGGTGCCGAACTGGCTCTGGAAGATGTTCTGCACGACGGGCAGCACCTGGAGCGTCGGGTCGGACACGATCATCGACGGCAGCATGAAGTCGTTCCACGACGCGAGGAAGGCGAAGATGCCGACCGTGGCGATCATCGGGCCCAGCAGCGGCAGGATGATGCGCCAGAACACCTGCCACGTCGTCGCGCCGTCGATGCGGGCACTCTCCTCGAGCTCGACGGGGATCGAGCGCAGGTACGCCGAGAACAGCAGCACGCTGAACGCGAGCTGGAACATGGCGTGCAGGATGGCGACGCCCAGCGGGTTGTCGAGGCCCGTGAGCGCGGTGAGCTTGATCTCCGTCAGCGCGATCACCGGGAACGGCAGGAACATCGACGCGAGCAGGTACACGAACGACCAGCGGAAGAACCGGTGCGACCAGTAGCGCACGATGGCGTACGACGCGAGCGAGCTCAGCAGCAGCGTCAGGGCCACGGTGAGCGCCGCGACGCCCACCGAGATGCCGAACGACACCGGGAAGCGGGTCAGCTGCCACGCCTCGGCGAAGCTCGCGGGGTTGAACGGCGCCGGCAGCGCGAAGGCGTTGCCGTCCACGGACTGCTCGCTGGTCTTGAACGCCATCGTGACGGTGACGTACAGGGGGGCGAGCACCGTGAGGGAGCACAGCGCGAGCGCGACGGTGAGCGGCCAGCTCGTGCGGCCGCCGCGGGACGGCCGGCGGAGTTCGCGGCCCGGAGCACGCCCGGCGAGGGCGGGGGCGGTGGCGGTCACAGGCGGATGTTCCTTCCACGGGAGACGACGAGCTGGAGCACCGAGATGAGCACCGTGATCACGAAGAAGACCGTCGCGTTGGCCATCTGGTAGGCGTAGTCGCCACCCGTGAAGCCGCCGAAGATCGTCATCGCGACGCTGCTGGTCGCGTTGCCCGGCCCTCCGCCGGTCAGACCGACGATGACGTCGTAGACGCCGAGATACCCCTTGATCCCCAGGATCGTGTTGATGAGCACGAATCCGGCGATGAGCGGCAGGGTGATGGAGCGGAACTGCCGCCACGGCCCGGCACCGTCCAGCGAGCTCGCCTCGTACAGGTCGCCCGGGATCGACGTGAGCCCGGCCGTGTAGACGAGCAGGGCGCCCGGGATGGTCTGCCAGGCGGACACGACGACGATGGCGAGCCACGCCAGGTCCGGGTTGCCGAGGATGCTCTGGGACAACGGGTCGAGACCCACCGCCGACGCGAACGCCGGCAGCGTGTTGGAGAAGAGGAAGCTGAAGACGTAGGCGACGACGATCCCGGAGACCACCATCGGGATCACGAAGATCGCCCGCAGCCCCGCCGCGAAGCGGATCCGCTTCGACAGGCCGATCGCGAGGGTCAGCGCGATCACCTGCGCCACGACCACCGTCACGACAGCGAAGCCGAGGGTGAACCCGTAGGCCTCGCGGATGCCGGGGTCGCCGAGGAGCGCGACGTAGTTGCGCAGGCCCAGGAAGCTCCAGCCGCCGAACCCGACGTAGTCGGTGAAGCTGTAGAAGATCCCGACCAGCGCCGGGATCACCACGAACACGGTGAACACCAGCAGGGCCGGGACCAGGAACACGTACGCGATCGGCTCCGGGCGGCCGCGGCGGCGCCGACGCGCGGTCGTGCCGTCCGGCGCCGGCGCCGGGACGCGCGTCGCCGTCGAGGGGGTCGTCGTGGCGGTCATACCGTCGCCTCCCGGCCGGCCAGGCGACGCCAGTCGGCGTCGAGCTGGTCGAGCATCGCGTCGAAGTTGCCCGACCGGATCGCTTCCTGGAGGTAGTTGCCCAGCGGGATCGAGGTCGGGACGAAGGTGCCGGCGCCCTGGTAGAAGGCCGCCGAGTCGACGTACTGCTGCAGGCCGGCAAGCCGCTCGTCCTGCTGCGGCGGGCCGTCCTTGAGCGTCGAGTACGCCAGGTTGTCGGCGTTGTACGCGTTGAGGATCTCGGGGCGCATGAGGAACTCGACGAGCTCCACGGCCTCCTCGCGGTGCGCGGTGGCGGCGGGGATGTACAGGCAGAGGTCGATGTTGACCCGGGCCTGGCGCTCGTCGGGGTCGTCGCTCACCGGCAGCGCGAACGTGCCGACCTCCAGGTCCGGGTCCACGAGGGCGATCTGGCTCAGCGCCCAAGGGCCTTGGAGGTACATCGCCGCCCTGCCCTGGCCGAACGCCAGGTTCCCGTCGGCGTATCCGCGCACGGCGTGGTCGGGGTTGAAGAACGACGAGATGGTCTTGGCGCGTTCCATCGGGACGGCGAGAGTCTTCGCGAAGGAGACGTCCGAGTCGGGCCCGACCTCGGTCCCGAGCTCCTTCATGCGGCCGAAGAACTCGCCCGGGTCCACCAGGCTGCCGACGGAGTAGTCGAACAGCCCCTGCCACAGGGTCCAGGTGTCCCGGTCGGTGGCGTAGATCGGCGTGACGCCGGCCTTCTGCAGCTCCGTGCAGACGTCGACGAACTCGGTCCACGTGGTCGGCACCGGCAGGTCGTGCTCGGCGAAGATCCCCTTGTTGTAGATCACCCCCGCGGCGGCCAGCGAGTACGGCAGCACGCTGGTGCGCCCCGCGAAGGTGGCGTACTGGTCGGTGAGCTCGCTGATGTCGGTGCGGACGGTCGACGCCGACGGGAGCCCCGACAGGTCGCTCATCTGCCCGCGGGAGACGTAGCGGGCGAGCTCGAGGTTGTCGTTGAAGCACCCGACGTCGCCCGGCTCGCCCCGGACGAACTGCGGCGCGATGGCCGTCGTCGAGTCGTGCACCACGCGGATCCCGGGGTGCTCGCCCTCGAACTGCCGCAGGAGCTCGTCGAAGTAGGCGATGACCTCCTGCTTCTGCTCGTAGAAGGTGATCTGGGTACGCCGCCCGCCGCCTCCGGGTGCGGCGCACGCCGCCAGCGGGACGGCCGCCAGCACCCCGGCGGCTCCCGCCAGAAACGAGCGTCGGCTCACCGCGCTCGGCGGGCCGGCCATCGACTTCGATCTCACGCGACGTCTCCTTCGACCACGATCGGCGCCGTCTCCGCGACGGGCCGCAGCGAACATACAGCGCTGTAAATTTCGGGTCAAGGCGCCCGCAGCGGTCGCCGACGCCGGGAGGCGGCCCTAGCCTGGCGAGCGATCCACGGCGTGCACGCGGCGGAGGGCGGTGGACGGTGACCGAGAGCGACAGCACCAGCGCCCGGCATCGGCTGCTGCGCCTGAGGGTGCCGCGATTCACGCTGCACCGCCGGTCGCTGGACGCCGAGCCGGTGGTCGACGCCGCGTCGGAGCGGCTGCAGGAGTTCCTGGTGCTGCTCGGCGGCGCGCTCCTCACCGTCGGGACGGCCGCCACGGACATCCAACACACGCTCAAGCGCGTCGCCGTCGCGCTCGGGTCGCCGCAGACCACCCTCTTCGTCTTCCCGACGCTGATCCTCATCAAGATGCCCGGCGACACCGAGACGCGGTTCGACGTCGCGGAGTCGGCCGGCGGCGAGGTCCGCTTCGACCGTGCCGCGCAGGTCTACGCCGTGGTGGACGACGCGGTCGCGGGCCGGATCGACGCGTCGGAGGGGGCCGAGCGGCTGCAAGAGGTCCGGGATGCGCACCCCCGGTTCCCGGCCTGGGTGCGCACGGCCGGGCACGGGCTGGCCGCGGCGGGTCTCGGGCTGGTGCTGCTCGGCGGCAACCCCGTCAGCCTGCTGTACGCGCTGGTGCTCGGCGTGCTCGTCGGGGCCGTCAAGCTCACCGTGCGGCCCGGGACGTACGCCGCGACCCTGCTGCCCGTCGTCACCGCGTTCGTGCTGGCGCTGCTCGTGTTCGGGCTCGCGGACACCACGGTCGTGAGCGAGCCGCTGCAGGTGCTGGTGCCTCCCCTGGTCACGCTGCTGCCCGGCGCCGCGCTCACCACCGGCGTCCAGGAGCTCGCCGCCGGCGACATGGTCGCCGGGTCCAGCCGGCTCGTCTCGGGCCTGGCGCAGCTGCTGTTCCTCGCGTTCGGGATCCTCGCGGCCCTGGCGATCACCGACGTGCCCAGCGCGGACGCGCTCGCCTCCTCCGCCACCACGCTCGGCGCCTTCCAGCCGTGGATCGGGGTGCTGCTCTTCTCGCTCGGCATCTTCCTGTACCACTGCGGGCCGCCCCGGTCGCTCTTCTTCCTCACCGTCGTCCTGCTGGTGGCGTACGGCGGGCAGGTCGTCGGCGCGACCGTCACGAACGGCGTCTACAGCGGCTTCCTCGGCGCGGCGGCGCTGACGCTGTGCGCCTACCTCGTGCAGACCGTCAGGGGCGCGCCGCCCGCCGTCGTCTGCTTCCTCCCCGCGTTCTGGCTGCTCGTGCCCGGCGCCACCGGGCTGATCGGGCTCACCCAGACGGCGAGCGGCGACGCCGTCAGCTCCACGAGCCTGCCGACCATCGCGGGGTCCATCGTCGCCATCGCGCTCGGCGTGCTCGTCGGCACGGCGCTGTACCGGCAGATCTACACGATGGCGCCCGCACGGTGGGGCCTGCGCGCCACGTGACGCAGCATCGACGCAGCCTCAGAGCAGCAGCAGGTTGAGGGCCGCGAGCGCCACGAGCACGGTGACGAGCCGCTCGAAGAGCTGCTGGTCCACGTGCCCGATGACGCGCCGGCCGATCCAGGTCCCGACCAGCACGACGGGCGCCAGGACGGCCCACAGCCCCACCGTGTCGGCACCCACGATCCCGACGCCGACGGCCACCGGCAGCTTGATGACGTTCACCGTGAAGAAGAACCACGCCGTCGTGCCGAGGAAGCGCCACTTCTCGTAGCGCGCGGCCAGCAGGTAGAGGCTCATCGGCGGGCCGCCGGCGTTCGCGACCATCGTCGTGAAGCCGGCGAGGCCGCCGTACCCGAGAGTCGCGGCGCGCGTGTCCACGCGCAGCTGGTCGCGCCACAGGTTGAGCACCAGCAGCGCCAGCAGGATGCCGCCGATCGTGCGGCGCATGACGTCGTCGCTGACCCACGTGAGGAACGCCGCGCCGAGCGCCACGCCCGCCAGCACCGGCGCGAGCAGGCGTCCGATCACCCGGAAGTCGGCGTGCTTGCGGTACGCCCAGATCGCGACCAGGTCGCCCGTGATCAGGAGGAGCAGCACCGCGCCGGTGGACTCCTTGGCCGGGACGACGAGCGCCATCAGCGCCGCCGCGATCATGCCGAGGCCGCCCAGCGCCGTCTTCGAGAAGCCGACGAGCAGCGCGACGAGGACGACGACGGCCCACCCGGTCCACGGCAGGCCGGCGATCAGCGGGGCGGGTTCGAGCACCGGGGCAGCGTAGTGGCGGACGGACCGTCGGCGGGCGCGGGTCCGCGCGTCGGCTCGAGTCGCGGGGCGCCGTGCCGGTCACCGGACCCGGTCGTAGACCGCGGCAACTTCGCCCTGCGCCCCCACGACCTGTGACGACAGGGTCCAGGTGGTGCCGGGCAGCCCGTCGTCGAACAGGCGCTCCCCGCCGCCCACGATCACCGGGGCGATCAGGAGGTACAGCCGGTCGATCAGGTCCGCGGCGAGCAGCGGCTTGATGACGCTCGGGCTGCTGTTGACCAGGACGTCGCCCTGGCCGGCGTCCCGCAGGCCCCGCACGACGTCGGCCGCGGGCGCGTCCACCACGCGGGCTCGGGGCCACGGCGCCGTCCCCAGCGTGCGCGAGAGGACCACCTTCGGGGTGTCGACCAGCCACCGCGCGTACGCGCGGTCGCGCGGGTCGGCAGCGTCGTCGCCCGCCACGGGCGACCAGTAGCCCAGGAAGCCCTCGGCGTTGCCCCGGCCGAGCACGGCCGTCGTCGCGCCGGCGCACAGGCGGACCAGGTGGTCGCGAGCCGTGTCGGTGGCGACGTACGGCAGGAACGCGCCGAAGTCGGCCGGCCCGCCGGGGCCGTGGTACCGGCCGTCGAGGCTGAGGCTGAGGTTCGCGGCCACGGTACGGCTGGTCTGCTGCGTCATGGTGTCTCCGTCGGTCTCGTCGGGTGCCGTCCGTCGGCACTCACCCCGGGGACGGAGCCGCGGGCGGGTTCTCGACATCCGCCCACGGCCACGTCGACTTCGCGAGGTACGACGGGCGCCACCTGCTCGACGTCGTCGCCGAGCGCTCGCCGCTCGTCGGCTTCGAGATCGACGTGCACTGGGTGCAGCGCGGCGGCCTGGACCCCGTGCGCACGCTGCGCCGGTACGCCGGGCGCGTGGCGATGGTGCACCTCAAGGACTACCGGATCGGCCACCCCTCTCCCGCCGCGATCGAGGCGCTCGACGCCGGCGACCACGGTCTGTGGCAGGAGGAGTGGCCGCACGTGGTGCAGTTCGCCGAGGTGGGCGAGGGGAACCTCGACTTCCCGTCGATCGTCGAGACCAGCCTGGCCGTCGGGGCCGAGTACCTGCTCGTGGAGCAGGACGAGTTCTACGGCCACACCGCGTTGGAGTGCCTGCGCACCTCCCACGACAACCTCGTCGCGATGGGGTACGGCGACCTCTTCTAGCGACCCGTTCTGCCGAACTGTTCTACGCGGTCGGGCCCGGGGGCGCCGTCGAGCCGCGCACGACGAGCGTGGTGGCGAGCTCCTCGCGGGGCGCCTCCGCGCGCAGCTCGGCACGGGGATCGGCTCGCGTCCCCGGCCCGGCATCGTCGCCGAGACGCAGCAGCATCCTGAGCGCGGCGGCGCCCATCTGGGCGATGGGCTGGCGCACGGTCGTCAGGCCGGGGTGGACCCACTCCCCCTCGGGCAGGTCGTCGAAGCCGACGACGGCGAGGTCGTCCGGCACCCGGAGCCCGGCGGCAGCCGCGGCGTCGTACACCCCGAGCGCCATCGTGTCCGAGCAGGCGAAGACGGCGCTCGGGCGGTCCGGGCCGGCGAGCAGCCGGGCGGCGAGCGCGGCGCCGCCGGCCCGCGTCCAGTCGCCGTGCGCGACGCGGTCGTCGGGCAGGTCGGCTCCCGCCTCGGCGGCCGCGGAGCGGAAGCCGTCCACGCGGG
>JADHZE010000092.1 GCA_026934365.1 Isoptericola sp. QY 916
GCCGCCGAGGACAGCGCGGGCGCGAGCGACGCCGCCGGGTCGGCGGACACCGCCTCCACCATGCCGAGCTGGGCCACCTCCGGCCGGGCCGTCTTCCACGCGGACGGGCTGTCCACCGAGGGCGGGACGGCCTCGGCGTTCGCGTTCGACGCGACCGGCGTGGCTACCCGCGAGGGGGCCGCGCGGCTCGCGCAGACGCTCGGGGTCGAGGGGGAGCCGCGGTGGGACTACGGCTGGACCGTGGGGCCCCAGGACGGCAGCGGCTCGCACGTCTGGCTGTCCGCCGACGGCAGCGCGACGTTCGGCTACAACGACCCCGGCGCCGACCCGTGGCAGTGCGAGGACGTCGCCGCGCGCAGCGACGGAGGGGACGACGAGGAGGGCACCGAGCCCGCCTGCGACGAGCCGGCGACGTCGTCCGTCGGCGACCGGGAGGCGCGCGACGCGCTCACCGACGTCATGCGGAGCCTCGGCGTGGACCCCGACACGTTCGAGATCGAGGTGGGCGAGAAGACCGACGGCGACCCCAGCCGCTGGGTCACCGCCTCCCAGGTGGTCGACGGCAGCCGGACCGGCGCCCAGTGGAGCGCCACCGTCGGGGAGGAGGGCGTCGCCTGGCTCGACGGGTTCCTCGCCACCACCGAGGACCTCGGCGAGTACCCCGTGATCAGCCCGGCCGAGGCGGTGCAGCGCCTCGGCGACCCGCGGTTCTCCGGCGCGGCCTGGCCGGTCGTGTACGCCGACGAGGAGAAGATGTGGACTGCGTCCGAGGAGGACGGGACCGAGCCGACCGCGCCCCCCGCGCCGCCCGCCGCCGGCGACCCGGTGGACTGGCCGGTCTCCGACGTCGAGATCACCGACGCACGGCTCGGCCTGGCGCAGCAGACGCAGGACGACGGCTCGGTCGTGCTCGTCCCGGCGTACGAGCTGTCCGACGCCGACGGCAACGCGTGGTCCGTCGTCGCCGTCGTGGACGACGCGATGGACTTCTCGGCCCCGCGGTGAGGCCCGTGGCGGACGCCGTCGCCCGGACGTGACCGCCACCACGCGGGCGCTCCCTGACGCGAGGTGCGGGTGCGGGTTACGGTCGTCGTGACCTGTCCCGGAGCACGAAGGAGATCTCCTATGTCCACCCGTACCGCACGCACCGCCTGGAACGGCGACATCCAGAAGGGCTCCGGCCGGGTCGAGCTCGCCAGCTCCGGCGTCGGGGCGTTCGACGTCTCGTTCCCCCGCCGGACGGCGGACGCCGCGGAGGGTGTCACCAGCCCGGAGGAGCTCATCGCCGCCGCGCACTCGTCGTGCTTCGCGATGGCGTTCTCGCTCGAGGTCGCGAACGCGGGCGGCACGCCCGGCAAGACCGACGTGACCGCCGACGTCACCCTGACCCCGGCCGCCGGCGGCGGCCTCGAGATCTCGAAGATCAACCTCACCGTGGTGGGCTCGGCCGCCGGCATCGACGCCGACGCGTACCGCGCCGCCGCCGAGGCCGCGAAGGCCGGCTGCCCGGTCTCGAAGGCGCTCGCGGGCGTCGGCGAGATCACGCTGGACGTGACCTTCGAGGGCTGACCCCCCGCCGAGATAGAGAAGCTGGACCCGCGAGATAGAGAGGGGGACCGGGCCACCACACCAGTGGTCCGGTCCCCCTCTCTATCTCGCGGGTCCAGCTTCTCTATCTCGGCGTTCAGCGGGCGGCGAGCGCTCGCCCGGCCGCGACGGCGTCCTGCTCGGCCTGCTTGGCCATGACGGCGGCGACGTCGGAGAACTCGTCCAGGGCGGGGTTGACGCCCACCAGCGTGAACTCGCGCTCGACCACGGTGAGGTCCGCCAGCCAGAGGTCCGCGAGGATGCGGCGCAGGTAGTCGGTGTTGTGGTCCCAGCCGGCGCGCGGGCTGCCCTCGCCGTAGGAGCCGCCACGGGTGGTGACGAGCACCGTGGGCTTGCCCTCGAGCACGGGCACTCCCGCGCCCGCGCCGGTCGTGACGAGGTCGATCCAGGTCTTGGCGTGCTGCGAGACGCCGTAGTTGTACAGCGGCATGGCGAGGACGAAGGCGTCCGCGGCGCGGACCTCGTCGGCCAGGGCCGCGGCGAGGTCGAGGGCGGCCCGCTGCTGCGGGGTGCGCTCGGACTCGGCGACGAAGCCGCCCGAGGTGGCGTGGGCCCAGGCGTCCGCGGGCAGCGGGTCCTTGCCCAGGTGCCGGGAGACGACGGCGGTGCCGGGGCGGGCGGCCATGACTTCCGCGACCACGGTGTCCGCGAGGGCGGTGCTCGCGGACTGGTCGCCCTGGATGCTGGCGTCGAGACGAAGAAGCGACATGGGGTGGTTCCTCCGGTGGGGGTCGCCGGCGCACGGGCGGCGGACGGGGGCAGCGCTGGGGAGAACGTCGTCTTGAACGTTCAATATCAACGTACCCGGACGGTGTTGACGGTTCAAGTCGGCCTAGGATGGGGTATGCCGTCCGCACCGACCGACGCCCCGGTGTGGCTCGACGACGATCAGCAGCGGAGCTGGTCGTCGGTAGCCGCGCTTCTCATGACCCTGCCCGCCACGCTCGACGCGCAGCTGCGCGCGGACTCCGGGCTCAACCTGTTCGAGTACCACGTGCTCGTCGCCCTGGGTGAGGCGCCCGGGCGCACCCTCGGTATGTCCGACCTGGCGGCGCTCTCGCGCGGCTCGCTGTCCCGGCTGTCGCACGCCGTCGGTCGCCTCGAGCGGTCCGGCCTGGTCGAGCGCAGCGCGTGCTCCGACGGGCGGCGGCGGATGGAGGCCCGGCTCACGGACGTGGGCTGGGACAAGCTCGTGGCGGCCGCCCCGGGGCACGTCCGGGAGGTGCGCCGCCTCGTGGTGGACGCCCTCGACGACGATCAGCTCGCGGCGCTCGGCGTGGCCGCCGACGTCGTCGTGCGCACGATCGACCCGGCGCTCGCGTGCGGCGAGCGGGCCCGCGGCACCGGCTGCGGACCGCTCCCCGCGGAGTCAGCCGAGCAGGGGCGGTGAGCCGGCGCCCGTGCCGGCGATGACGCCCTCGACCGTCTCGCGCAGCACGTCGCGCGGGTCGTGGGCGGGCTCCCAGCGCAGCAGCTCGCGGGCGCGCGTCGCGTCGAGGACGACGTCGGCGCGGGCCATGTCGAACCAGCCCACGTCGATCGGCGCGAGGCGCAGCCGGGAGGCGACCGTCAGCCCGGTCCGCGCGACCTCGGGCGAGACCTCGACGCTGCGGCCGCCGGAGAGCGTGTCGGCGAGGTCGGCCGACGTCAGCCAGCCCTCGGGCGCCAGGTTGAACGCCCCGGGATGGCGGCCGACGACGACGGCGCGGTACGCGTCGGCGGCGTCGTCGACGTGCATCACCTGCAGGCGGAGCCCGGCGAGCGCGGGCACCGCGGGCAGCAGCGCCCCCTCGGGGGCGCGCTTCGCGGCGAGCCGCAGCGCGCGGGTGCCGAGCGGCCCCAGGAAGTAGCGCGCGAGCTCGGCGCCGGCCTCGCGCTGCAGCATGAGCGCGGGGCGTACGCGGGTCACGACCAGCCCCGGGTGCCGCTCGGCGACGTCGTCGAGCATCCGCTCGACGGCGGCCTTCTGCACGGAGTACGACGACGTGCGCACGCCGCGCCGCGGCCAGTCCTCGCCGACGAGGCCGCCGTCCGAGGGGCCGGGGGAGTAGACGCCGGAGGTCGAGCCGAACACGAGGTGCGGCACCCCGCCGCGCACGACGGCGTCGGCGACGGCCCGCGAGCCGTCGAGGTTGAGGCGTCGGGCCTGCCCGGAGTCGCGGGCGGACGGCGGCGCCCAGGCGAGGTGGATGACGGCGTCGGCCCCGAGGAACGCCCGGTCGAGGCCGCGCACGACGGCGTCCGCGGTGTCGGTGAGGTCGACGCGGACCCACTCGGCGGCGGAGTGCGGGTAGGTGACCGTGCTGCTGCCGTCGGCGCGCGGCACGCGCCGGGCGACGCCGACGACCGAGGTCACGGCGGGTTCGCGGGCGAGTGCGCCCAGCACGGCCGTCCCGACGTTTCCGCTGGCTCCCACGACGACGACGCGCACGGTCCGACCGTAGCCGCGGTGGCGGCGCGGCGCGCGTGCAGGGCCCGCGTGTATCGGAGACACGATGTGTATGGCCAACACGGTGTGTATGCCGTACGCTCGTGTATGTCATACACAGACCGACCGAGGGGAACGGCCATGAACGACCCGATGATCGCGGTGCGGGGGCTGCGCAAGTCCTACGGACGCACCGCCGTCCTGCGCGGCGTCGACCTCGCCGTCCGACGCGGCGAGATCTTCGCGCTGCTCGGGCCGAACGGCGCGGGCAAGACCACCACCGTCAACATCCTCACCACGCTGGTGCAGCCGGACGGCGGCACGGCGACCATCGCCGGCGCCGACGTCGTGAAGCAGCCCGCCGCGGTGCGGCGCAGCATCGCGCTGACCGGCCAGTACGCGAGCGTCGACGAGTTCCAGACGGGGGAGGAGAACCTCGTCATGATGGCCGACCTCGCCCACCTGCCGAAGCGCGTCGTGCGCCGTCGTGCCCACGAGCTCCTGGAGCGCTTCGACCTGACCGACGCCGCCCGCCGCCGGGTCGGCACCTACTCCGGCGGCATGCGCCGCCGCCTCGACCTGGCCATCAGCCTCGTCGCCGACCCGGCCGTGCTGGTGCTCGACGAGCCCACCACGGGGCTCGACCCGGCGTCGCGCTCCCAGCTCTGGGAGGTGGTGCGGGGCCTCGCGGCCGACGGCACCACGATCCTGCTCACCACCCAGTACCTCGAGGAGGCCGACCGGCTCGCCGACACGATCGCCGTCCTCGCCCAGGGCACCATCGCGGCGCGCGGCACGGCCGAGGAGCTCAAGACCCTCGTCGCCGGGGACCACGTGCGCGTGACGTTCGACGACGCCGCGAGCCTCGCCACCGCGCGCGAGCTCGGCGTCGTCGGCCTCGACGCCGCCGAGGAGGACCTCCGGGCGCTCGCGCTGACCTTCCCGAGCGCCGAGCCCGTCCGCGCCATCCGTGACGTCCTCGACCGGGCCGAGTCCCGCGGCCTCGCCGTCGCGGGCGTGAGCGTGGTCAAGCCCACCCTCGACGACGTCTTCCTGGCGCTCACCGGCAGCGCCGCCACCGACCGCACGACCGGCACCACGGACCAGACCGCCCCCGAGGAGGCGCTGCGATGACCACCACCCTGGCCCCGGCGAGGCCGACGGCACCCGCCCCCGTCCGCGCCACGCGCGCGCCGCTGCGCGACGTCGCCACCATGACCCGGCGCGAGGCGCGCCGCTCCCTGCGCTCGATCGACGGCCTCATCACCGCGTTCGCGCTGCCCGTGCTGATCATGACCGTGTTCGTCGTCATCTTCGGCGGGGCGATCGCGGGCGGCACCGGGGGCGAGTACATCGACTACGTCGTGCCCGGCGTGCTCATCATGTGCCTGGGCATGAACTCCGCCACCGCGGCCACCGGCGTGGCCCAGGACATGGCCACGGGCACGATCGACCGCTTCAAGACCTTGCCGATCTTCGGGCCGTCCGCGCTGTGGGGGCACGTGGTCGCGAGCGTCGTGCGCAACCTCGCCTCGGCCGCGGTCGTGCTGCTGGTGGCGCTCGCCTACGGGTTCGACCCGGCCGCGGGCCTCGCCGGCTGGCTGGGCTTCGCCGGGTTCGCGGTCCTGTCGGTGCTGACCTTCACGTGGCTCAGCGTCACCCTCGGCCTCGTGCTCAGCGTCGAGGCGTCGATGTCGGTGAACATGATCTTCCTGTTCGTGCCGTACCTCAGCTCGGGGTTCGTACCCGTCGACACCATGCCGGACTGGCTGCACGGCTTCGCCGAGCACCAGCCGTTCACGCCGATCATCGAGTCGGTGCGCGGCCTGCTCATGGGCAGCCCCGACGCCGGCACGATCGTCACCGCGTGCGTGTGGCTGGTGGGCTTCCTCGCGGCGAGCGTCGTCGCCGGCGGCCGCCTGTACCGCCGTCGGACCGCCCGCTGATCCTGATGGCGGACGAGCCTGTCGGGGCCGCGTCCCGGGTCTCGACAGGCTCGACCGACGGGAGATTCGGGGATGATGAACCCATGACGGACACGCCGGAGACGGACCTGCCGGAGACCGACCCGCCCGGGCCCGACGTGCCGGAGCTGCCGCCGCGCCTCGCGCTGGCCTGGGGCGTGGCGGAACGGCCGGAGCGCGTGCCCCGCCGGGAGCTGAGCATCGAGCGCATCGTCGAGGCCGCCGTCGAGATCGCGGACGCCGAGGGCCTCGCCGGCGTCTCCATGGCGCGCGTCGCCAAGAGCCTCGGCTTCACCACGATGTCGCTGTACCGGTACGTCACCAGCAAGGACGACCTGCTGCTGCTCATGCAGGAGGTCGCCATCGACGTCGAGTTCCCGCCCGCGCACGAGCCGGCGGACTGGCGCGCCGAGCTGCGGGAGTGGGCGCTGTTCACCCTCGCGGTCTTCCGCAAGCACACCTGGGTGCTCGACATCCCCGTCACCGGCGCCCCGATGACCCCGGCCAACCTGCGCGTCCTCGATGCCGGGCTGCGCGCGCTGCGCTCCACGCCGCTGGACGACGACGAGAAGATCGCGACGATCCTGCTCACCAGCGGCTACGTCCGGAACGCGGCGATCCTGGGTCGCGACCTGGACCGGGCAGTCGTCGCGGCGGGCGGCGACGGCGACGCCCTGGGCTCCGCCTACCACGACGTCCTGCGCCACCTCGTCGACGAGGTGCGCTTCCCCTACCTGCGCCCGCTGGTCGAGCGCGGCACGTACGTGCCCCCCAGCGGCGGCGGCCTGGACGAGCTCGACGACGTCGCATGGGGCCTCGAGCGGACGCTCGACGGCGTGGGCGCCTACGTCGCGTCGCGGGACGCCGCGGTCGTCCACCCCGACGGCCGCGCCCCGGCGGCGTCGCCCGGCGACGACCCGGAGGTGGCCGCCGCCGTCGCGACCGCGGGCGCGTACGCCGCCGACGCCAAGGTCAAGAAGGCCGCCGCGAAGCGCAAGGAGGCCGAGAAGCGGGTGCGCGAGGCGCAGAAGCGCGTGCGCGACCTCCAGAAGGCCGAGCGTGACGCCCTGAAGGCGGAGGCCGAGGCCGTGCGGGCGGCGCAGGAGAAGGCCGACCGCGGCTGACCTCCGGGCAGGCGATCCGTCGCGGGGAACGACCCCTTCCCGCGACGGACCGACTGCTCGACGGGGGCGGGCGGGGCGTCGGCGGCGTGGACGCGTCGGCACCCCGGGGGCTCCGATGGCAGAATCGGCGCGTGCCAGCCCAGACCCGGAACGCCCCCACCCCGGACGGCGGCGCGGACGTCGCGCCCACCCGTGACGAGGCGGAGAGCGCGGCCAGGCGCGCGGCCGACGAGGCCCGCGCGGCCGTCGTCTCCGCGCTGCGGACGGTGATCGCGGGCGACGTCGACTCCTCCTCCCGGCGGCGCGCGGAGTACTCCACCGACGCCTCGAACTACCGCGTCGTGCCCGACGTCGTCGCCTTCCCGCGCAGCTCGCGCGACGTGGTCCGCGGCCTGGAGGTGCTGCGCGAGCTGAAGATCCCGGTGACGGCGCGCGGCGCCGGCACGTCGGTGGCCGGCAACGCGGTCGGCACGGGCGCGGTGCTCGACTTCTCCCGGCACCTGAACGAGGTGGTCTCCGTCGACCCGGAGGCGGGGACGGCCGTCGTCGAGCCCGGCACCGTGATGTCGACCCTGCAGCGCGCGGGCGCCGCCCACGGCCTGCGCTTCGGCCCGGACCCGTCCACGCAGAACCGCGCGACGCTCGGCGGGATGATCGGCAACAATGCGTGCGGCCCGCACGCCGTGGCCTACGGCCGCACCGCCGACAACGTGGTGGAGCTCGACGTCGTCGACGGACGCGGCCGGCGCTTCACCGCGGGCCGCGGCGACGCGACGTTCGCCGCCGTGCCGGGCCTGGCGGAGCTCGTGCGGGAGAACCTCGCGCTGATCCGCACCCAGTTCGGCCGGTTCGGGCGCCAGGTGTCCGGGTACTCGCTGGAGCACCTGCTGCCGGAGAACGGCTCCGACCTCGCCAAGGCGCTGGTGGGCACCGAGGGCACGCTGGTCACGGTGCTCGGCGCCACGCTGCGGATGGTGCCCGTGCCGACCGCGCCGACGCTCGTCGTGCTCGGCTACCCGGACATGCCCGCGGCGGCCGACGACGTCCCGCACCTGCTCGGCCACAAGCCGCTCGCGATCGAGGGCCTCGACGCCCGCCTGGTCGACGTCGTGCGCAGGGCCAAGGGCGAGGCGTCCGTGCCGGCGCTGCCCGAGGGCGCGGGCTGGCTGATGATCGAGGTCGGCGGCGCGAGCCAGGACGAGGCGAGCGCGCGGGCCGAGGCCATCGTGACGTCGTCGTCCGCCCTGTCCTCGCTGGTGCTGCCCGCCGGGCCGGACGCCACCAAGATGTGGCAGATCCGCGCCGACGGCGCGGGGCTCGCGGGCCGCACGCCCGCGGGTGAGCAGGCGTGGCCGGGCTGGGAGGACTCCGCGGTCCCGCCCGAGCGCCTGGGCGCGTACCTGCGCGACCTCGAGGACCTCATGGAGCGCTACGGCGTCGACGGGCTGCCCTACGGGCACTTCGGTGACGGCTGCGTGCACCTGCGCATCGACATCCCGATGGAGACGTCGGGCTCCGTGCTGCGCACGTTCATGACCGATGCCGCGCGGCTGGTGGCGTACCACGGCGGCTCGCTGTCGGGGGAGCACGGCGACGGCCGCGCCCGCTCCGAGCTGCTGCCGCTGATGTACACGCCCGAGGCGATCCGGCTCATGGAGCGGTTCAAGGCGCTGTTCGACCCGGACGACCTGCTCAACCCGGGCGTCGTCGTGCGTCCGGCGGCCGTCGACGCCGACCTGCGCCGCCCCGCGGCGAAGGCCGTGCTCTCGACGCTGCCGGTGGGGGACCGGGGGATGGCGGGCTCGGGCCCGCTGCACGGCATCGCGAAGAAGGCGGGCCACACCGGGTTCTCGTTCGCGCACGACCACCACGACCTCACGACCGCCGTGCACCGCTGCGTCGGCGTGGGCAAGTGCCGCGCCGACAACCACGCCTCCGGCGGGTTCATGTGCCCCAGCTATCAGGCGACGAAGGACGAGAAGGACGTGACCCGCGGGCGGGCGCGTGTGCTGCAGGAGGCCGTCAACGGCACCCTCGTGGGCGGCCTCACGGCGCCCGAGGTGCGGGAGTCGCTCGACCTGTGCCTGAGCTGCAAGGCGTGCTCGTCCGACTGCCCGGCAGGCGTCGACATGGCGCAGTACAAGTCCGAGGTGCTGCACCGTACCTACAAGGGGAAGCTGCGCCCCGTGGACCACTACGCCCTCGGCTGGCTGCCCCGCTGGGCGCGGCTCGCGGGCGGGATGCCGCGGTTCGTCAACAAGGTGCTCGGCGTGCCGTGGATCGCGAAGGCGGTGCTGTGGGCGGGCGGCATGGACACGCGGCGGCAGGTGCCGCAGTTCGCGGAGATCCCGTTCCGCACCTGGTGGAAGCGCGGCTGGGCGTCGCACGGCGTGCCCGGCCTGGGCGCCGGCCAGACGCCGCACGACCGCCCCACGGGATCGCGCCCGAAGGTCGTGCTCTGGGCGGACTCGTTCAGCGACGCCCTCGCGCCCTCCGTCCCGCAGGCCGCGGTGAAGGTGCTCACCGCGGCGGGGTACGACGTCGTCGTGCCCGACCAGCAGGCGTGCTGCGGGCTCACCTGGATCTCGACCGGCCAGCTCGACGGCGCACGCCGCAGGCTGTCGCAGCTGCTGTCCGTGCTCGGGCCGTACGCGGTCAACGGCATCCCGATCCTCGGGCTGGAGCCGTCGTGCACGGCGGTGCTGCGCTCGGACCTGCTTGACCTCTTCCCCGACGACCCGCGCGCCCAGGCCGTCGCGGACGCGACCCGCACCCTGGCGGAGCTGTTCACCTCGCCGGAGACCGCGCCGGCGGCCGGGTCGGGCTGGGAGATGCCCGACCTGTCCGACCTCACCGCCGTGGTGCAGCCGCACTGCCACCAGCACTCCGTGATGGGCTTCGACGCCGACGAGGCGCTGCTGCGCACCGCCGGCGCCGAGATCAAGGTCCTGGCCGGCTGCTGCGGCCTCGCCGGCAACTTCGGCATGCAGAAGGGCCACTACGACGTGTCCGTCGCCGTGGCGGAGAACGCGCTGCTGCCCGCGCTGCGCGAGGCCGCGCCGGGCACCGAGTACGTGGCAGACGGCTTCTCCTGCCGCACCCAGGCCGTGCAGCTCGAGGGCACGCAGGGCAAGGCGCTCGTGGAGGTCATCGCCGAGCGCCTCTGACCCGCGCGCCCACAAGCGTCAGGGACGGCGGACGAGGGCGAGGACGCCGGAGCGCGCGGGCTCAGGGAGCTCCGGGACGAGGACGACGAGGGACTCGAGCAGCAGCCGCTCGAGCTCGTCGCGCGGGATGCCGCTGCCGCCCAGCCAGGCGGCGGTGACGTTCTCGACCAGCGCCACCCACCCGCCGGCCAGGAGCTGCAGCCGGTCGCTGGGCGTGAAGCCGATGACGCCGGCCGTCGTCGTCATGCGCGCGACGAGCGCGGTCCGCACGCGCTGCAGGGCGTCCTCGGTGGCGTCGTCGCCGGCGAGCGCGCCGCGCCAGATGTCCTCCCAGACGCGCCGGTGCGACGTGACCGAGCCCAGGAACAGCGACATCGCGTGCGCCGGGCGGTCGGCGAGGGGACGATCGTCGGGTGCCAGCAGCGTCTGCTCCAGGTCGGACACCGCCTCGAGCGCGACCGTGCGGCGCAGCGCCGTCGTGGACCCGAAGTAGTGGAAGACGAGCGCCTTCGACGCCCCCGCGCGGGCGGCCGCCGTCGCCGGCGTCAGCGCGTCCAGCCCCGCGGCCTCCGCCTCGGCGACGGCCGCCTCGAGGAGCTGGCGGCGCCGGTCCGACGGCTCGTGGCGCGTGCGGGGGCGCGGGGTGGCGGAGGTCATGGGCACAGTTGTACGGCGTTATTGACCATCAGTCAACAGCGGTCGTAGAGTTGTTGATCGCAAGTCAACAGTGTGTCGGGGGACGGGGAGCAGGGTGCAGATCACGCTGAGCGGGGTGCGGGTCGACGGGCGTCGCGACCCGATGCTGGAGGCCACGGACCTCGCCTGGTCGACGGGGGAGTGCCTGCTCGTCGCGGGCGAGCCGGGGCACGGACACACCGCCCTCGCCCTCGTCGCGACCGGGCGGTTCGTCCCGTCGTCCGGCACCGTGCGCCTCGACGGCGCCGTCGTGCCGCCGCCCGCGCTGCGCGCCCGCACCGCCGTCGTCGACGTGCCCGGTATCAGCGAGCCCGACGACGCCCTGTCCCTCGCCGACGTCGTCGCCGAGGGCCTGGCCCTCGCCGGCCGCCGGTCGCTGCCGCGCGACGTGACGCGGTGGCTCGAGGAGCGCGCCCTCACCGAGGACCGCGGGCGGCGGGTGGACCAGCTGCCCGGCGTCGTGCGCACCGCCGTCCTCGCGGCGCTGGCGACCGAGAACCCGGACGTCCGGTTCGTCGTGCTGACGCTGCCCGACCGGCACGGCGGCGAGCCGTCCGGCTGGTGGGAGACGGCGCGCACGCTCGCCGCGTCCGGGCTCGGCGTGCTCGTGCAGTGCACGCGGTCGTCCGCCCGCGACCTGGGCGTCGACCTGCCGCCCGCGCGCGGCGCCACCCTGCACGAGCCGCCGCAGGTCGTGCGGCGCGAGACCCCCGGCGCGCCCGCTGAGGAGCCCGGCGCGACCGCCGTCCTCCCCGCCGCCGAGACCGGCCCCGCCGTCGAGCCCGAGGTCGAGGACGAGCTGGAGCCGTCCCCCGACCCCGACGCCCGCGCGGAGGAGGAGCTCGACGACCCGCCCGACGCCGCGGCCCCCGACAACACTCCGATCGACGACACCCCGATCGACGACACCCCGATCCACGACAGCATGGCCGCGACGCCGGCCGACGACCCGCAGGAGGAGGCCCGATGACCGCGGTCCGGCTCGCTCTCTCGGAGCTCAAGCGTCTCGCCGCCGGGCGCCTGCCGAAGCTCGCCATCCTCGCGATGGCGCTCATCCCCACGCTGTACGCGGGGCTTTACCTGTTCGCCAACCACGACCCGTACGGGCAGCTCGAGCAGGTCCCGGCCGCCGTCGTCGTGCAGGACGAGGGCACCACGACGAAGGACGCCGACACCGGCGAGACGACCGAGCGCGACTTCGGCCGCGACGTCGCGGACCAGCTGCTCGACGACGGCGGGTTCGGCTGGGTCGAGACGTCCCAGGCGGACGCCGAGGCGGGGGTGCGCTCCGGCCGCTACGACGCGGCCCTGATCATCGGGCCGACGTTCTCCGCCGACCTCGCGTCGGCGGGGGAGTTCGAGCCGCAGCAGGCCAGCCTCACGCTCATCACGAACGACGCGAACAACTACCTCGCGGGCACCATCTCGGACACGATCGTGGGGAAGGTGCGCGACTCGATCGCGGAGGAGGTCGGCACCGAGGCGGCCGACACGTTCCTGCGCGGGTTCGCGTCCATCCACACCAACCTCGCGGACGCGGTGGACGGCGCGAAGCAGCTGCTCACGGGCGCGACGTCGCTCGACGACGGCCTCGCGGACGCGGACGACGGCGCGCACACGCTCGCCGACGGCGCGGCGCAGGCGGCGGACGGCGCCGCGACCCTGGACGGCAAGGTCGGCACGCTGGCGTCCGCCGTCGGACAGCTCGACGACGGCGCGGGGCAGCTCGCGACCGGCCTCGGGACGCTGCAGGACAGGACGGCCGACCTGCCCGCGCAGACCCAGAAGCTCGCCGACGGCGCCGCCCAGGTGGCCGACGGCAACGCCCAGGTGGCGCAGTACGGTCAGGAGGCCGCCGAGGCGGCCGGGCAGCTGCTGCCGACCCTCGACGGCGCGCGCTCCGACGCGGCGTCCGCCCTCGACCAGGGGCGCACGGACCTCGACCAGCAGCTCGCCGACCTGTGCGCGCAGGTGCCGGACGACGCCGCCGACCTCGCCGCGCAGTGCGCCGACCTCCGCACGCAGGCGCTCGACCGCCTCGACGCCACGCGCGCCGACGTCGACGGCGCCCTCGACGCGCAGCGGAAGGACGTGGAGTCGGCCGTGACGACGGTCGAGGGCGCGTCCGAGAAGCTCGACCAGCTCGCGGACGGCTCCCGGCAGGTGGCTGACGGCGCCGCCACCCTGGCGGGCGCGACGCCGCAGCTCACCGCCGGCATCGCGTCGGCGGCGGACGGCGCCGACCGGCTCGCCGACGGCACGGGCCAGCTCGCCGCCGCCACGCCCGCGCTCGTCGACGGCGTGCACCGGCTCGCGGACGGCACCGGCCAGGTGTCCGACGGGGCCGCGGAGCTGGCCTCGGGCACGACGAAGCTCGCGGACGGCTCCGGGGAGCTGAAGAGCGGGATCGCCGAGCTGCGCGACGGGCTCGCCGAGGGCCTCGGCCAGATCCCCGACCTCGACGACCAGACGCGCGAGGACACGGCGTCGACCATCGGCAACCCGTTGGAGGTGCGCAACGACGCCCTGTCGTCGGCGGGTACGTACGGCGCCGGCCTCGCGCCGTTCTTCCTGTCGCTGGCCACGTGGATCGGCGCGTACGTGCTGTTCCTGCTGGTGCGGCCGCTGTCCACCCGGGCGCTCGCGGCGGGCCGGTCGGGGCTCGCGACGGCGCTGGGCGGCTGGGCCACCCCGGCCGCGATCGGCGTCGTGCAGGTGGCGGCGATGTTCGCCGTGACGAAGTTCGCGCTGGACATCCAGCCGTCCTACGGGCTGTTCACGGCGCTGTTCCTCGTGCTGGTGTCGGGCACGTTCGTCGCGGTCCTCCAGGCGCTCAACGTCTGGCTGGGCGCGGCCGGCCAGTTCCTGGGGCTGGTGCTGATGCTGGTGCAGCTCGTCACCGCGGGCGGCACGTTCCCCTGGCAGACGATCCCGCAGCCGCTCAAGGCGATGCACCAGTTCATGCCGATGACCTACGCCGTCGAGGGCCTGCGCCAGCTCCTGTACGGCGGCAACCTCGCCACCGTCACGCGCGACGTCACCGTGCTGCTCGGCGTCCTCGTCGTCGCGCTGGGCCTCACGACCCTCGCCGCCCGGAGGCAGCGTGTGTGGACCGTGACGAAGCTGCAGCCCGAGCTCGTCCTCTGACCTCCCCGCGCACCGCCTGTTCGGCAAGGGGGGCAGGATGGGCGCGTGGAGTTCCAGGACGTGGTGCGCAGACGGCGGATGGTGCGGCGGTTCACGGACGAGCCCGTGCCGCCCGAGACGGTGGACCGGCTGGTGCGCAACGCCGTGCGCGCCCCCAGCGCGGGGTTCTCGCAGGGCTGGTCGTTCCTCGTCCTCACGGAGGCGGCGGACCGCGAACGGTTCTGGTCCGCCGCGACCCCGGCGGACTCCGAGCGTGACATGTCCGCCTGGCTGGCGGGCATGCGCACCGCCCCGGTGCTCGTCGTGGCGCTGTGCTCCAAGGACGCCTACCTCGGCCGGTACGCCGAGGCCGACAAGGGGTGGACCGACCGCGACGAGGCGCGCTGGCCCGTGCCGTACTGGCACGTCGACGCGGGCATGGCGTCGCTGCTCATGCTCCAGACGGCGGTCGACGAGGGCCTGGGCGCGTGCTTCTTCGGCGTCGGCGCGGGCGAGATGCCGGCGTTCCGCGAGGCGTTCGGCATCCCCGACGCGTGGGTCCAGACCGGGGTGGTCGCCGTCGGGCACCCCGCCGACGGCGGGGCCAAGGGCTCCCCGACGCGCCGCCGTCGCAAGCCGTTGGAGGACGTCGTGCACCGCGGGCGGTGGTGACGGCCGTACTGTCACGCCCCGACGGATCGGTGGGACGCCTACGCACCGCCCAGGTGGCCGAGGGCAACCACGTTCACGCCGTCGGGCCGTGTGTAGCTGGTGGTTCCTGCTGTGAGGACGTTCAGTGAGGTGAGCTGGTCGGCGCGCTGGGCCGAGACCTTCTTCGCGAGCGCGGTGAGATGGGCCGCCGCGGTGTCGATGTGCGCTGTGCCGCCGAGCTTGACCTCGAACGCGGCCCATCGACCGTCTGCGATCTCGACGACGGCGTCGACCTCGAGACCGACCTCGTCGCGGTAGTGGTAGACGGTGCCACCGAGCGCCTGGGAGTACACGCGTAGGTCACGGATGCACAGGGACTCGAACAGCAGGCCGAGGGTGTTGAGGTCGCCGAGCAACGTGCGCGTGGTGGCGCCGAGAGCGGCGGCGGCGAGGGAAGGATCGACGAAATGCCACTTCGGCTGGGTGCGCAGCCGGACGCGCGAGCGGAGGTGGGGTGCCCAGGCGGGCTGCTCCTCGACGACGAAGACACGGCTCAAGGCATCGCCGACAGCGCGACATCATTGGTGCCCTCACCGCTCTCCGCCAGGGACATCGGTCGGAGCGTGACGCGCCGGAAGCGTCCTGCGCCGCTGTGCCGGGTGACATCGTCGGCAGGAGTCGCGGACCCGGTGAGGATGAACTGACCGGGCGCTCCGCGCTGGTCCACCTCGTGCCGGACGGCGTTCCACAGAGTGGGCGCGAGCTGCCATTCGTCGATCAGCCGTGGCGTGTCGCCTGTGAGGACGCTTCGAGGGGACGCCTCAGCCAGTCCGGAGAGTTCCGGAGACGAGTCGAGGCGGACGGAGCTCTTGGCGAGCTGAAGCCCGGTGGTCGTCTTGCCCACGGCGCGGGGCCCCTCGATGATCACCGCCCCGAAAGTGTCGAGCGAGTCGAGCAGGAGACTGTCGACCATGCGCCTGGTATAGCCGCTCATCGTGGATAGATATCACTTCTGCGATGATCTGAGTATCACTTCTGCGATCTCTCGAGTATCACTCTGACGTTCAACGAGGTAGCACTCCCGCGATGTCTCGAGGCGTCGTCGCGGCCCGCACCGCCCCGGCGAGCGCCGTGACTGCCTCGTCGACCCGCGCGTCGGCGAGGTTGCCGTACCCGACGACGATTGCCTCCTGCGGGGCCGCGGGCAGCGGCGCCGCCGTGACGCGGTAGCGGCGCAGGTCGGCGACGGCGACGTCGCGCGCCGCGGCCGCGCGGACGACGTCG
>JADHZE010000093.1 GCA_026934365.1 Isoptericola sp. QY 916
CGCCCGCGCCCGAGCCCACCGCCCGGGGCTCGCGGCTCACGATCGGCCTCGTCGTGCCGCAGCTCGACTACTACTTCCCCCGGGTCGTGGCCGGGGCGCGGGCCGCCGCGGCGCGCGCCGGGGTCCGGCTCGTCATCCGCACCACGGCCTACGACCCCGACGAGGACCGTCACCAGTGCCGGCGGCTCGCGGAGGCGGGGGTGGACGGGCTCGTCGTGACGCCCACGCTGGACGGGCCGGGCGTCGGCGAGCTCCTGGGCTGGCTCGACCGGCTGCGCACGCCGGTGCTGCTCGCCGACCGCCGGCCGCCGGAGATCAGCCCTTTCAAGAGCCTGGAGTGGGTGGTGTCCGACCACGCGTCCGGCGCGGCGACCGCGGTGTGGCACCTGCACGCCCAGGGGCACCGGCGCATCGGGCTGCTGTCGATCGCGGGGACGACGACGTCGCGCGCCCTCGGCCACGGGTGGCACGACGCGCTGCGCACCCTGGGGATCGACCCCGACGAGCAGGTCGTCGGGCACAGCGACGGCTTCGACCGCCCGGGCCGCGCCGAACGGCTCGCGTCGACCCTGGACGAGATCCGGCGCACGGGCACCACGGCCCTGCTGCTGCACTCCGACCCGTTCGCGCTCACCTTCGCGCAGTACTGCCAGGACCACGGCGTCCGGGTGCCCGACGACCTCGCGATCGTCGCGTACGACGACGAGGTCGCCGAGCTGGGCGACCCGCCGCTCACCGCCGTCCGGCCCCCGACGTACGACGTCGGGCGGCTCGCCGTGGAGACCATGGTCGCCCGGCTCACGGAGGGCGACCGCCGCCCGACGCACCGCCTGCTGCTCGACCCGACGCTCACCGTCCGCGCGTCGAGCGTGCGCCCCCGGCGGTGACCGCGGGGCTCCGCATACGCTCCCGCAACATGACGCCTGGTGGGCTGGAGCGATGACCGTCCCCGTGCCCGCGCCCCGCTCGCGGCTCCTGCCCCTGCTGTTCGCGGCGTACCTCCTCCTGCTCGCCTGGACCGTTCTCTGGAAGCTCGACGTCCCCCGGGTCGGCGAGGCGGGCCAGCGCGTCGTCAAGCTCGTGCCGTTCGCGGCCACCGCCCACGCGGGCGCCAGCGAGCCCGTCGAGCTCGTGCTCAACCTCCTGCTCTTCCTGCCCTGCGGCGTCTACCTCGGGCTCCTCGCGCCGTCCTGGCCGTGGTGGCGGGTCGCGGGCGCTCTCGCCGGCGCGAGCGCGCTCCTCGAGACAGCGCAGTACGTCCTCGCCGTCGGGAGCTCGGACGTCACCGACGTCGTCGTCAACACCGCGGGCGGTCTCGCCGGGCTGGGCGTCGTCGTCCTCGTGCGCCGGTCGCTCCGGGCCCGGACGGCCGCGGTCGTGACGCGGTGGTGCACCGCCGGGACGGCGCTCGCGCTCCTCGCGGCGGGGCTGTTCGTCGCCTCGCCCGTGCGCCTCACCGGGCCGCCTCCGGGCGACGTCGTGGTCGGGTGTGAGGACGGCGCGGCGGGCGGGCACGAATCACCTTGCCGAGGTTGAGAGAATGGGACGTCGTGAGCACCGAGCCCAGCCCCGCACCGCAGTCGTCGTCGGACGACGGCGGTGCGCGTCGTCCCCAGGACCGGGGACACGGTCGGGGTCGCGGGCGGGGCCGAGGGCGCGGTCGCGGGCAGGGGCGCGGCCCCCGGCAGGCGGGCCCGCGCCGCGTCAGCCGCGAGCAGCTCGAGAAGGCCGCCGCGCTGCGCGCCGCCGTCGAGGTGCCACCCATCGTCTACCCCGAGCAGCTGCCGGTCTCGGCGCGCCGGGAGGACATCGCCGCCGCGATCCGCGACCACCAGGTCGTCGTCGTCGCGGGCGAGACGGGGTCCGGCAAGACGACGCAGCTGCCGAAGATCCTGCTGGAGCTCGGGCGCGGCCGGAAGGGCCAGATCGGGCACACGCAGCCGAGGCGGATCGCGGCGCGCAGCGTCGCCGAGCGCGTCGCGGAGGAGCTGTCCACCCCGCTGGGCGGCGTCGTCGGCTATCAGGTGCGGTTCACCGACGAGTCGAGCGACGAGACGCTCGTCAAGGTGATGACCGACGGCATCCTGCTGGCCCAGATCCAGCGGGACCCGGACCTGCTCGCGTACGACACGATCGTCATCGACGAGGCGCACGAGCGGTCGCTCAACATCGACTTCCTGCTCGGCTACCTGTCCCGGCTGCTGCCGCGCCGCCCGGACCTCAAGCTCGTCATCACGTCCGCGACGATCGACTCGGAGCGCTTCGCCGCCCACTTCTCGCCGTCGCACCTGGCCGAGATCGGCGGGGCGCCCGAGGCCGTCGTCGACGTGCTGCCCGACGCCGCGCCCGTCGTCGAGGTCACCGGGCGCACGTACCCCGTCGAGATCCGCTGGCGCCCCCTGTCCCCGGACACCGACCCCGACCAGCCCAAGAAGGCCAAGGGCGAGGAGAAGGACCTGGTCACGGGCATCGTCGAGGCCTGCGACGAGCTGATGCGCGAGGGCCCCGGCGACATCCTCGTGTTCCTGTCCGGCGAGCGGGAGATCCACGACGCCGCGGACGCCCTGGAGGGGCACCTCAAGGACCGCGTGCGGGACGCCAGGCGCCCCGACCACGTCGAGATCCTGCCGCTGTACTCGCGGCTGTCGGCCGCGGAGCAGCACCGCGTCTTCCAGTCGCACCCGGGCCGCCGCATCGTGCTGTCGACGAACGTCGCGGAGACGTCGCTGACGGTGCCGGGCATCCACTACGTCGTCGACCCGGGCACGGCGCGCATCTCGCGCTACTCCAAGGCGACCAAGGTGCAGCGGCTGCCGATCGAGCCGATCAGCCAGGCGTCGGCCAACCAGCGCTCCGGGCGCTCGGGCCGCGTGGCCGACGGCGTCGCGATCCGGCTCTACTCGCAGGACGACTTCGAGAACCGGCCGGAGTTCACCGAGCCGGAGATCCTGCGCACGTCGCTGGCGTCCGTGCTGCTGCAGATGATCAGCGTCGGCGTCGTGACGACTCCCGACGACGTGGCGAAGTTCCCGTTCGTCGAGCCCCCGGACACGCGGGCCGTGCGCGACGGCGTGCAGCTGCTGTCCGAGCTGGGCGCGCTGGAGACGACGGACGGCGCGACGCGCCTCACCGACGTCGGCCGCACGCTCGCGCAGCTGCCGATGGACCCGCGCCTGGCCCGCATGATCATCGAGGGCTCGAAGCGCGGCGTCGCGCGCGAGGTCGCGATCGTCGCCGCGCTGCTGTCCATCCAGGACCCGCGCGAGCGCCCTTCGGAGTCCCGCGCGCAGGCCGACCAGCTGCACGCCCGGTTCACCGACCAGTCGTCCGACTTCCTCACCGCGCTGAACCTGTGGGAGTACGTCCGCGGCCAGCAGCACGAGATGGGCTCGTCCGCGTTCCGCCGGATGTGCAAGGCCGAGTACCTCAACTTCCTGCGCATCCGCGAGTGGCAGGACGTCGTCGCGCAGCTGCGCGAGATGGCCAAGCCGCTCGGCATCGACATGTCGTTCAGGCCCCGCGCGGCGTCCTCGGTCGAGGACGAGGCGGTCGAGGTGGACCACCGCCTCACGTGGGACGACGACACCATCCACCGGTCGCTGCTGGCGGGGCTGCTCAGCCAGATCGGCATGCAGGACACCGGCGAGATCAAGGCGTCGTCGGTGGCGCACCTGCGCGGCGAGGCCCGCGCCCGCGCGCTGCGCCAGGCCGCCAAGCGCGCCCGCAACGAGTACGTCGGCGCGCGCGGCGCCCGGTTCGCGATCTTCCCCGGCTCGCCGCTGAGCAAGAAGCCGCCGGAGTGGATCATGGCCGGCGAGCTCGTCGAGACGTCCCGGCTGTGGGCGCGCGACGTCGCCCGCATCAAGCCCGAGTGGGCCGAGGAGCTCGCGGGCCCGCTCGCCAAGCACACCTACTCCGACCCGCACTGGTCCACCAAGCAGGGCGCGGCCATGGCCACGGAGAAGGTGCTGCTGTACGGCGTGCCGATCGTCGCCGACCGGCCCGTGCTCTACGCCAAGGTGGACCCGGAGGCCGCGCGCGAGATGTTCGTGCGGCACGCGCTCGTCGAGGGGCAGTGGACCACGCACCACCAGTTCTTCGCCGAGAACCGGCGCCTGCTCGCCGAGGCGGAGGAGCTCGAGGCGCGCTCGCGGCAGCGCGGGCTCGTCGCCTCGGAGGACGACCTCTTCGCCTTCTACGACGAGCGCGTGCCCGACGACGTCGTCAGTGCCGCCCACTTCGACCGCTGGTGGCGCACGGCGCAGCGCGAGACGCCGGACCTGCTGACGTTCACGCTCGACCAGCTGGTCGACGCCGACGCCGTGGACACGTCCGAGTTCCCGGAGACCTGGACGCAGGGCGAGGTCACGTTGCCGCTGACGTACCAGTTCCAGCCCGGCGCGGCGGCCGACGGCGTCACCGTGCACGTCCCGCTGTCGATCCTCAACCGGGTCGCCCCCGACGGCTTCGACTGGATGGTGCCGGGCCTGCTCGACGAGCTGTGCGTCGCCACCATCAAGTCCCTGCCCAAGGCCGTGCGCGTGCAGCTCGTCCCCGCGCCGGACGTCGGCCGCGCCGTCGCCGGCTGGCTGCGCGCGAACACGCCGTCGTGGGAGGACATGACCCGCGCCGGCGACATGGCCGAGCCGTTCCACGCCGCGTTCTCCCGTGCCGTCCGCGCGCTGCGCGACGTCGTCATCCCCGACGACGTCTGGGACGCCGAGCGCGTCGAGCGGCTGCCCGCGCACCTGCGCATGACGTTCCGGGTCGAGGACGCCGCCCCCGCGGGCGCGCGGGACACGACGAAGGGCGCACCGAAGGGGAAGGGCCGGAAGGGCAAGGGCCGTCGCCCCGCGCCCGTCCCGCTCGACGAGTCCAAGGACCTGCTGTCGCTCCAGAAGCGGCTCGCCGCGCAGGCCGAGGCCGCCGTCCGCGCGGCCGTGAAGGGCGCCGTCGGGCTGGCTCTGGAGGAGGCGCGACGCTCGGCGGGCACCGCCGCGTCCGCGCCGACCGCGCCGACGCCGGGGCGCCCCGCGCCGACCGCCCCCGCGCCGACCTCGACCGGCGGCGCGAGCGCCGTCGTCCCCGAGCAGACCGGCCTCACGACCTGGCCGGAGGGCCTGCCCGACGGCGCGCTCCCCGCGAGCGTCTCGACCGACCTCGGCGGCGGGGTGGTGGTGCGCGGTTACCCCGCGCTCGTCGAGGAGGAGGACGCGAAGCGCAAGCCGTCGGTCGCGCTGCGCGTGCTCGCCGACGCGTCCGGCCGCGACGCCGCGCACGCGCGCGGCGTGCGCCGCCTGCTGCTGGCGGAGACGGCGCTGCAGGCGGGCCGCATCACGTCGCGCTGGACGTCGAAGCAGTCGCTGACGCTGGCGGCCGCGCCGTACCGGAACACCGAGGCGCTGGTCGGCGACCTGCAGCTCGCCGCCGTCATCGCCCTGACCAGCCCGGACGCGGAGAAGGCGCCGGGCACCCCGACGGGCGGCCCGGTCGCCACACAGGTCCGTGACGCCGAGGCGTACGCGGCGGCGCGCGAGTTCGTCCGCCGGCACCTGGAGGACGAGGTGCACCGGGTCGTGGGGCACGTCGTCGCCGCGCTGGCCGCCTGGCGCACGGTCGAGGGCGAGGTCCGCGCGTCGTCGTCGCTCGCGCTGCTCAACACGCTGCAGGACATCCGCGACCACGTCGCCGGGCTGATCCACGACGGGTTCGTCGCGCAGACGCCGCCGCGCCGCGTCCCGCACCTGGTGCGCTACCTGCGCGCGGCGTCGTACCGGCTGGAGAAGGCGCAGACGAACCCCGCGCGCGACGCGGAGCTCGCCTGGCGCGTGCACGACGTCGCCGAGGCCTACGACAAGGCCCGCGCCGCGTACGCCGCCGGCCCCGCCGACCCGGCCCGGGCGGCGGAGCTGGCGGACGTGCGCTGGCTGATCGAGGAGCTGCGCGTCTCGCTGTTCGCCCAGCAGCTCGGCACGGACGGCGCCGTCAGCGAGAAACGCATCCGCAAGGTGCTCAGCCCGAACGGCTGGTGACCCGGCCGTCACCAGCGTGACCGCTAGGCTTCTCGCCCTCAGCAGGCGTCGTAGGCGTACCCGTCCTCCACGGCAGCGACGAGGTCCCGGTCACGCAGGATCGTCAGCGGCGCGCGGTCGTCCCGCGCGCAGACGTCGTCGAAGGTCAGGCCCGCGTCGTCGAGGGCGTCGGGGTACTCCACCTGCAGCACACGGTCGCCGTAGACGTCGGTGTACGCAGCGCACTCGTCCCACGCGGCGCACTCCTCGGTGACGGCGAGGTCGAAGCCGAGCTCGTCGTGCGCGACCCGCGTGATCTCGGCGGCGTTCTTCTGCGCGACGGCGAGCCCCGCTCCGTGCGCCAGGTCGACGTACGCCCGGGCCAGCGCGTACGCGCCCGCCTCGTCGATCTGGTCGAACCGCGTCCACGTGTCGAGGTTGTCGAGCTCGACGGCGTCGAAGCCGTCCTCCGCGCACCCCGTCACCACCGGCCCGAGCACCTCGAGGATCCCCGCGCGCTGGTCGGCGGTCGACGGGTCCAGCACGTGCTCGTCCGGCCAGTCCGGGTCGACGACGAGGTCGCCGTCCGCGTCGTGCAGCAGCAGCTCCTCGCGGTCGGCCCACAGGTCCGCCTGGTCGGGCTGGGTCTGGAAGCCGTTGACGTAGCAGACGGAGTACGCCCCGGGCAGCGGGTCGGCCGTCGCGTCGCGGACGACGACGTCGATCGCCGTCGCGCCCGCCACCTCGTCGTACGCGCCGCCGAGCTGATAGTCGAAGGTGCCGCTCGTGGGCGGCAGCGAGACCTCCGACGGCGTCTCGGACGCCGCGACCGAGGACGCCGACGACGCCGGCCCCGGGGCGCACGCCCCCGGCGCCGCGAGCGCGAGCACGGCCGTGAGCACCGCCGTCGTCCGCCGAGCCTTTCCGCGTGTCACTGCCCGAGTATCACCTGGCCGCACCCGGTGGCGCGCGCCTACGGTCGGCCCATGCCGCTGCACGACGACGAGGTCCCCGTCACCGCCGACGACGTCCGCCGCCTGATCGCGGCGCAGCACCCGCGGTGGGGTTCACTGCCGGTGACGCCGGTACGGGAGTCCGGCACCGACCACCTGCTGTTCCGGCTAGGTGCGGACCTGGTGGCCCGGATGCCGAAGGTCGGGTGGTCCGGCGAGCACGCGCTCGCCGACGCGCGGTGGCTGCCGCGGATCGCCCCGCACGTCCCACTGACGGTGCCGGCGCCCCTCGCCGTCGGCGAGCCCGACGACGCGTACCCGTTCCACTGGTCGGTGGTGCCGTGGGTGCCGGGCGCCGCCGCGGCCGACCCGCTCGACCCCGCGACGGGGCCGAACCTCGACCCGGCGCGTGCCGCCGCCGACCTGGGCGCGTTCGTCACCGCGCTGCGCGCCGTCGACGCGACCGACGGCCCCGTGAAGGACGGCACCGGTCGAGGCGTGCCGCTCGCCCGGCTCGACGAGGCCGTCCGCCGCGCCACCGCGGAGTCCGGCGACCGCGTCGACGGGCCCGCCGTCCTCAAGGCGTGGGACCGCGCCCTGGAGGCCGCCGCCGACCCCGTTCCCGGCACCTGGCTGCACGGCGACCTCATGCCGGGCAACCTGGTGGTCGCCGGCGGCCGCCTCACCGCCGTCATCGACTGGGGCGCGCTCGGCGTCGGCGACCCGGCGGCGGACCTGCCGCCCGCCTGGTGGCTGTTCGCCGGCCGCGACCGCGACGCGTTCCGCGAGGCGGCCGGGGCGGGTCCCGGCGGCGACCTCGACGACGGCGCCTGGGAGCGAGGGCGCGGCTGGACGCTGGTGCAGGGCATCATCGCCCTGCCGTACTACTGGGACCGCTGGCCCGCGTTCGCGCGGGCCTCCCAGCGGCGCGTGGCGGCCGCCGTCGACGACTGACGGCCGGGCCTCACCGGAGGTCGAGCACGCGCTGCATCGCCGCCGGGACGGGCTCGACGACGGTCCCGATCCCGCTCGCGGCGATCCGCCGCGCCGCGCCGCTGAGCGGGCCGCCCGCGATGATGACGGCCCTCGCGCCGTCCTCCTCGAAGCTGGCCCGGGCCGCCCGCTCGAGCTCCAGGTCCTGCAGGTCGGGCTGCTCGGCGAGGGTGGTCGGGCCGGTGCGCGTCAGCCGGACGCCGGTGAACGTCGCCGCGACGCCGTGCCGGCGCACCATGGCCTCGAGCGAGGGCACCAGGCCCGGCGTGGTGGTCGCCATGCCGAAGCGCCGACCGCCTGCGGCGGCGGCCAGCAGAGCGGACTGCCCGATGCCGACGACCGGGACGTCGACGGCCGCCGCGAGCGCCTCCCGCCCGGGGTCCCCGAACGCCGCGACCACGATCGCGACGACACGGCCCTCGCCGTCGCGGAGACCGCGCAGGGCCCCCTCCAGGACCCCGTCGGCCGACCGCTCCAGGTCGGCGGCGCCGACGATCATCGGGGGCCCGGACGCCGCGGTCACGCCGCGGACCTCCAGGCCGGCGGGTTCGAGGGTGGCCCGGGCGACGTCGACCATGAGCGCGGTCGTCGCCGCGCTGCTGTTGGGGTTGACCAGGAGCACGAGCGGGCGGCCTGTCTGCGACAACGCGGTTCCTCCAGGGGTGCGGCACGGAGCCCGAACGCTAGCCTGACTCCCGACACGGATGGCTGACGAGGGGCGGCGACAGTTGGCAAGGCAGGCTTCGAGCCGTCTGTACCGCAACAGCAAGCCGCTGCGCGACATCGTCGGGGACGCGCTCCGCGCCGAGATCTTCGACGGCCGGCTGCAGCCGGGTGACCGCCTGGTGGAGCGCGACCTCGCGGAGCGGTTCTCCGCGTCGCGCCACCCGGTGCGCGAGGCGTTGCGCATGCTGGCGCGGGAGGGCCTGGTCGAGAGCCTGCCGTCGCGGGGACTCGTGGTCAGCGGCCTGGGCGAGAAGCAGGTCTCGGACCTGTTCGGCATCCGTGAGGCGCTGGAGGTCCTCGCCGTCCGGGAGGCCACGGTGCGGATCGCCGCCGGGGAGCCGCACGGGCTCGGCGAGATCATCGAGGCGGCGTCCCGGGCCATCGCCGACGGCGACGACGACGCGGCGCACGCGGCCAACGCCCGCTTCCACGACGAGATCATCGCGCTGGCCGGCAACGAGCTGCTGCAGGACATCCTCCAGCCGCTGCTCGGCCGGCTGCACTGGCTGTTCCGCCAGATCCTCGACCTCGACCTGGTCAACCAGGAGCATGCCGCCCTCTGCGAGGCGATGACGGCCGGCGACCCCGAGCGCGCGGCGGAGCTCGCCCGCGACCACGTCACGGCCTACCGCGCCCGGACCATGGCGTACCTCTTCGGCGACGACGCCGACCAGTCCTGACGCACACCTGACGCCGCCGGCGACACACCACCGGAACGGGGCCGACACCCCGGCGTAACTTGGGCTCCCAAACTCTTGACAGATGGGATCCCGAGTTGCCACGATCGCCGCACAACTTCATGCACGGGTCCCGGCGGACGGAGACCGCCGCGACCCGTGACCGGTAGATCCGCACGATGCCCGCAACGACGCGGGCAGACGGCCGCCCGTCGCTCCCGTGCCACCTCGACGACGAGGTCACCCCGCACCGAGGCATTCGAACACCCGGTTGGAGAGACTCGCATGAACGCACTTCCGTCCACCGACGTCACCGACGTCCGGACCGACAAGAAGACCCTTCGACGCGTCGTCGGCGCCAGCGCCGTCGGCACCACGCTGGAGTGGTACGACCACTTCATCTACGGCTCGGCCGCTGCGCTCGTCTTCCCCCAGCTCTTCTTCCCCGAGGGCGACCGCCTGACCGCGACGATGCTGTCGCTCGTCACCTACGCCGTCGCCTTCGTGACCCGGCCGCTCGGCGCCGCGATCTTCGGCCACTTCGGCGACCGGTACGGCCGCAAGAACGTCCTCATCGTGACGCTCGTGCTCATGGGCACGGCCACCGGCCTGATCGGCCTGCTGCCGACCTACGCCAGCGTCGGCATCCTCGCCCCGCTGCTGCTCACGATCCTGCGGTTCGTCCAGGGCGTCGGCCTCGGCGGCGAGTGGGGAGGCGCGGCGCTGATGGTCGGCGAGTACAGCAGCTCGGGCAGGCGCGGCTTCCTCGGGTCGCTGGTGCAGATCGCGAGCCCGCTCGGCCTGCTCATCGCCAACGCGGTGTTCTCCGTGACCACCTACCTCGTCTCCGAGGACGCGTTCTTCGCCTGGGGCTGGCGCGTGCCGTTCCTGCTCAGCACGCTGCTCGTGGCCGTCGGCCTGTGGATCCGCTCGCAGGTGCAGGAGTCCCCGATGTTCAAGGAGGAGGCGTCCGACAAGGAGGAGAAGACGCCGCTGCGCACCGTGCTCACCGAGCACTGGCGCCCGCTGCTGATCGCGATCGGCTCCCGCGTGGGCAGCGACGTCGCGTTCTACGTCGTCAACGTCTTCATCCTCGTCTACGGCACCACCCAGCTCGACCTGCCCCGTCAGCTGCTCCTCAACGCCGTGCTCGCGGGCGCCGCGAGCCAGGCGCTGTCGATCCTCTTCTGGGGCCGGCTGTGCGACCGGCTCGGCCGCCGCCCCGTGCTCCTGCTGGGCGCGGTCGGGTCGATCGTGTGGGCGTTCGCGTACTTCCCGCTGCTGGGGTCCGGGAGCACGGCGCTGATCGTCCTCGCGCCGGTGGTCGGCAACTTCTTCATCGCCGCCATGTGGGGCCCCCTCGCCGCCTACGTGCCCGAGCTGTTCCCCACCAAGGTCCGCTACACCGGGGCGGGTCTCGGCTTCCAGAGCGCCGGCGTGTTCGGCGGCGCGGTCGCCCCGATCATCACGACCGCGATGATCGCCCGCTTCGACTCCTGGGTACCCGTCGCGATCTATCTCGCCGTGACGCTGCTGGTCCTCGTCGTCTGCGTGCTCCTCGCGAAGGAGACGGCCTCGACCGACCTGCGGGAGGTGGGCCGGTGACCGTTCCCACCGGTCCCACGGGTCGCGACGACGAGCGGTTCCTGCGCGCCGCCCTCGCTCAGGCCCGGCGCGCCGCCGACCGCGGGGACCTCGCGGTCGGCGCCGTGGCCGTCGTCGACGGCGAGGTCGTGGCCGCCGGCGGCAACGAGGCGGTCACGAGCGGCGACCCGTCCGCGCACGCCGAGGTCGTGGCGCTGCGCGCCCTCGAGGCCACCGGCCTGCCGGCCCGGGACGCCGTCCTCTACACCACCTTCGAGCCGTGCCCGATGTGCCTGGGCGCGTGCCTGGTGCACGGCGTCGGCGCGGTCGTCGTCGGCGGCACCCGGGTGCCCGACGACCGCGCCTGGGGCGGGTACACGCCCGCCGGGCTCGCCGCGCAGGTCGCCGACGGCGGCCCGCGCGTCGAGGTCCTCGAGGGCCCGCTCGCCGACGAGTGCCGCGAGCTCCGCGCGGCCTCCCTGCCCTGGGCCGACCCGGCCCGCGAGAGGAAGCACGCATGACGACGAGCCCGCCCGCCGCCCGCGACCTGGTCGGCTACGGTCGCGAGGGCGCCGCGATCGAGTGGCCCGGCGGCGCACGCGTCGCCGTCTGCCTGGTGATCAACTACGAGGAGGGCAGCGAGCTCTCCTACCCGGTCGACGGGCGCAACGAGGTGCCGCAGGAGTTCGACTACCCGCCGCTGCCCGTCCGCGACCTCGGCAACGAGTCGATCTTCGAGTACGGCTCCCGGGCCGGCATCTGGCGCCTCCAGCGGATCCTCGACGAGCGCGGCCTGCCCGCCACGATCCAGGGCTGCGCCGAGGCCCTCGAGCTCAACCCCGAGGTCGGCGCGTGGATCGCCGAGCGCGGCCACGACGTGTGCTGCCACGGGTACCGCTGGGAGAACGTCAGCGTCCTGGAGCGGGACGTCGAGCGCGAGCGCCTGCACATGGCCGTCGAGTCGATCGAGGCCACCTGCGGTGAGCGGCCCCGCGGCTGGTACAGCCGGCAGCCCGCGTCGGTCAACACGCGCGAGCTGCTCGTCGAGGAGGGCGGCTTCCTCTACGACAGCGACTCGTTCGCCGACGACGTGCCGTTCTACACGCCCGTCCACGGGCGCGACCACCTGGTGGTCCCGTACTCGTTCACCCTCAACGACGGGCTGTTCCTGCCCGGCCAGTCCTACTCCAGCCCGGACTCGTTCCTGGACTACGGGCGGCGCGCCTTCGACCTGCTGTGGGAGGAGGGCGCCACCCGCCCCACGCTCATGAGCATCGGCCTGCACGCCCGGCTCATGGGGCAGCCGGCCCGGGCCCACGTGCTGCGCGAGCTGCTCGACCATCTCCTCGACCACGAGGGGGTCTGGTTCACCCGCCGGCTCGACGTCGCCCGGTGGTGGCTGGACCGCTACCCGACCGCCACCTCGCGACCCACCTGACCCCCACGACCCCGACCCGACCCCCGAGCGAAGGAGCCCACCGTGGACGCAGTCACCCTCCTCACCCACGCGACCGTCGTCACCGTCGACCCGCAGAGGACGATCCACCAGGACGGCGCGGTCGCGATCTCCGGCCGCCATGTCGTCGCTGTCGGCATGACGACGGACCTCGAGGCCGCCTACCCCGGCGCGACGCGCGTCGACGCCCGCGGCCAGATGGTGCTGCCGGGCTTCGTCAACCTCCACGTGCACTGCGCGATCGGCGTCACCCGCGGGATCGGCGACGACATGGGCGGCGCGCCCATCTACCGACGCGACATCCCCCAGGGCGTGATGATGTCGCCCGACGACACCCTGACGATGTCGCGGCTCGGGGCGATGCAGGCCCTGGCGATGGGCTCCACGACCATCGTGGAGAACTACATCCACTCGGAGAGCAACGTCGAGGCGCTGGCCGAGGTCGGGATCCGCGCGGTCGTGAGCGAGCGGGTGCACGACGCGGACCTGTTCAGCGTCCGGCACGGGCAGTACACCTACGACGAGGCACGCGGGCGCCGCCTGCTCGCCGCGAACGCGCGGCTCATCGAGGACTGGCACGGGTACGACGACGGCCGGATCACGTGCCACGTGGGGCCGCACGGCCCGGACACCGCCTCCCCCGACCTGCTGCGGCGTGCACGGGCCCTGGCCGACGAGGCCGGCGTCGGGATGTTCGTCCACCTCGGGCAGAGCGCGGGCGAGGTGGCCCAGGTCCGCGCGCTCACCGGCCGCGGCTCGGTGGAGCACCTCGCCGACGTCGGCGTGCTCGGCCCGGACCTGGTCGCCGGGCACTGCGCGTTCCTCGGCGACGGCGAGGCGCAGCTCCTCGCCGACTCGGGCGCCACCGTGTGCCACCTGCCGGCGGTGAACGCGAAGAGCGGCTGGATCGCGCCGGTCCCCGAGCTCCGCACGCTCGGCGCCCGGGTGGGCCTCGGCACCGACAACATGGCGCACGACATGATCGAGGCGATGCGCTTCGCCGTCGCCATGAACCGCGTCGCGGCGGCCGACGCCGGCACGATCAGGGCGATGGACGCGCTCGAGATGGCGACGATCCAGGGCGCCCGGGCCCTCGGGCGCGAGCACGAGCTCGGGTCGATCGAGCCGGGCAAGCTCGCGGACCTGATCCTGGTGGACCTCGACGGCCCTCACGTGGCCCCCGTGCTCGACCCGGTCGCCTCCATGGTCTACGCCGGGCACGGCTCGGACGTGCGGTCCGTGCTGGTCGGCGGGCGGTTCGTGGTCCGCGACCGCGAGGTGCTCACCGTCGACGCCCGCGCCGTCGTCACCGACGCCCAGAAGCGGGCCGAGCACCTCTGGGCGCACGTGGCGGGCTGGGCACCCGCGGACGGGCCGACCGGGCACCGGTGCTGACATGACCGTCGCCACCCCGCCCCTCCCCACGCTGCCCGACGCCGCCGCGCGGCTCGCCGCCGGCACGCTGAGCAGCGCCGCGCTGGTGGATGCCGTCCTCGACGTCGCGGCCGCCACGGAGGGCGACGTGCACGCCTACGTCGCCCTCGACCCCGACGCGGCGCGCGCCGCCGCCCACGTCGCGGACGCCGCACCCGGGCCGTGCGGGCCGCTGCACGGCCTCCCCGTCGGCGTCAAGGACCTGATCGCCACCGCCGACCTGCCCACGCGGGCCGGGTCGGCGTCCTGGACCCCGCCCGCGCCCCCGCGGGACGCGGCGGTCGTGCGGGCGCTCCGGGCCGCCGGAGCGGTCGTCGTGGGCAAGCACCACACGCACGAGTTCGGCTACGGCACCAGCGAGCCGCCCACGCGCCGCCCCGACCGTCCCGACCTGTACGCGGGCGGGTCCACCGTCGGCGGCGCCGTGTCGGTGGCCGTCGGCTCGTGCCTGGCCGCGATCGGCACGGACGGCGGCGGCTCGGTCCGCAAGCCCGCCTCGCTGCTGGGCCTCGTGGGCCTCAAGCCGACTCACGGTGCGGTGAGCACCGACGGCCTGCTGCCCGGCGCCACCGCGAACGACCACGTCGGCTGGATCACCCGCGACGTGGCGGGGTCGGCGCTGCTGCTCGACGCGCTCACCACGCTCGGCGGCCCGCTGGGGCGCACCGTCGCCGGGCTGCGGCTCGGCTGCCCCGGCGCCCTCTTCCGTGACCTGGAGCCCGGGATCGAGGCCGCCGTGCGCCGCAGCCTCGACCTGCTGGCAGCCGCGGGCGCAGAGGTGGTCCCGGTCGAGATCCCCGAGCTCGACCTGGCGGCCGACGCGCACGGCACGCTCGGCGCGTTCGAGTCGGCCGCCATGCACCGCGACGTCACGGCGGCGGTGCGGGACGGGTACCACCCCGGCACGCGGCGCTTCCTCGACGAGGCCGCCCGCGTGACGCTGGAGCGGGCCGTCCAGGCCCGCACCGTCCGCGCCCGGGTGCGCGGCGCGGTCGACGCCGCGCTCGACGACGCCCGCCTCGACGTCCTGTGCTCCCCGACGCTCGCGCTCGGTGCCCTGCCCCTGGCCGCGATGCGGCCCGAGGCGGACCTCCCCCGGTACTGCCGGCTCACGATGCCGTTCAACCTCACCGGCCACCCGGCCGTCAGCGTCCCCTGCGGCGTCGACGGCCCCACCCCCGTGGGGTTCCAGGTCGTGGCCCGCCACAGCGCCGACCTGCTCGCCCTCCGGGTGGCCGCCGCCGTCGAGGACCTCGGCACCCCCGGCCGCACCTGACCCGTCCCTGTCCCGCCCCGCACCCGACCCACCCGGAGCCCTCGTGCAGCTGCTCGTCGTCAACCCCAACATCAGCGAGACCGTCACCGACCTCATCGCCGCCGAGGCTCGCCGCGTCGCGAGCCCTGGCACCGACATCGTGGTCCGGACGGCGGCCAGCGGCGTCGCCTACATCGAGACCCCGCTCGAGGCCGTGCTGGCGGGCCCCGCCGTCGCCGAGGTGCTCGCGGCCGACGGGCGCGCCGCCGACGCCGTCGTGGTCGCCGCGTTCGGCGACCCCGGCCTGCCCGGGCTCAAGGAGCTGCTCGACGTGCCGGTCGTGGGCATCACCGAGGCCGCGCTCGCCACCGCCTCGCTGCTCGGCGCCCGGTTCTCGATCATCGCCATCTCCGAGCGGATCACTGCCTGGTACCGCGACTGCGTGGAGCGCCACGGCCTCGCGGGCCGGCTCGCCTCGATCCGGTCCCTGCGCGACCCGCTGCGCGGCATCGGCACGGTGCAGGAGGACTTCGGGCCCGAGCTGGTGCGGCTGGCGAACGACGTCGTCTCCCGCGACGGCGCCGACGTCGTCATCCTGGCCGGCGCGCCGCTCGCCGGGCTGGCCCGCGCTGTCGCGGACCGCATCCCCGTGCCCGTCGTCGACGGCGTCTCCGCGGGCGTCGCGCAGGCCGAGGCGCTGGTGCGCCTCGCCCCCGGCGCCGCCCGCGCCGGCTCGGCCGCCCCGCCGCCCCCCAAGGACACCGCGGGCCTGTCGCCCGCGCTGCGCGCGGCGCTGCGCCGCGAGCCCC
>JADHZE010000094.1 GCA_026934365.1 Isoptericola sp. QY 916
AGCACCGGCGGCTGCGCACGCCCCTGGCCGACGCGCTCGACGCCGTCGAGGACCGCCGCGTGCGGCGCACGACGGACGTCGCGTGCGCGTCGGCGCTGGACCGCCTGGCCGCCCGCGGCACGGCGGACATGGTCGCGGAGTACGCCGTCGACGTCCCGGTGCGGGTCCTGGCCGACCTGGTCGGCATGACGCTCGCGGACGCGCGCCGGATGCACGAGCTCACCGTCGCCCAGCGCTCCGGCGCGGACGACGCCCACCCGGCGTCCGTCGAGGCGGAGGACCTGCTCGCGGGCTTCGTCGCCGGGCGTCGCGCGGAACCGAGCGACGACCTCACGTCCGCGCTGCTCGCGCACCCCGCGCACGAGAACGACCTCGAGGTGATGGCCGCCGTCGGGCTCGTGTTCGCCACCGCGCACGACGCCGAGATCGCGTGGATCGCCACGACGCTGCAGCGGCTGCTCGCCGACCCGGCGTTCGCCGCCCGCCTGCACGGCGGCCGCCTCTCGCTCGACGACGCGCTGGACGAGGTGGCGCGCGACGCGCCCCCGCTGCCGCACCTGCGGCCGCGCTACGCCCTCGCGGACGGCGAGCTGGGCGGTCAGGCGATCGCCGCGGGCGACGCCGTCGTGCCGGCGGTGGCGGCCGCCAACGCCGACCGTGCGGTCCGCGCCGCTGACACGTGGGAGCAGGTCGACGCGCGCTTCCACCTCACCTGGGGGACGGGCGCGCACGCGTGCCCGGCGCACCGGACGGCTCCGCTGATCACCCGGACCGTCGTGGGGCACTTCCTCGCCCGGGTCGCGGACATGGAGCTCACCGTCGCGCCGGCCGACGTCGAGCCGGTGCGCTCGGCGTGGGCGCGCTACCCGCGGGAGCTGCCCGTCCGATTCCGGTGACCGGCGGACCGGCGGACCCTGACGGGTCGGCCGATCCGCCCGCGGTCAGCCGATCCGTGCGCGCAGCCGGCCGGGCAGGTGCCGGTACGCCTTCGGGTCCACCGGCAGCAGCCACTGGCCGGCGCGGGTGGCCGCGGGCAGCTGCAGGTCGAGGTCCGTCAGCATCTCGTCGATCTGGTGCAGCGAGAACGGGATGACGTTGGTCCCGCGGGCGTGCTTGCCCTCCGTGCGCTTCTCCATCCATTCCACGCGGCTCGCGACGAGCTCGCGCCGCTCCTCGACGGGCGGCACGTCGACGGCGTCGGCGAGGTGGGCGGCGGTCCACAGCGCGGCGACCTCGGCCGACAGCGGGCTGAACAGCGACGAGTTGTACCCGGCGAAGGTCAGGTGCGGCACGTCGTGCGGCAGCACCTGCCGGTAGAGCTGGAAGTTGCCGCGGTCGTCGAGCAGGCGTGCCTGCAGGTCGTCGTCGAGGAACGGCACGCGCTGGTGGAAGCCGGTGCCGCACACCACGAGGTCGGCGCGGACCGTGGTGCCGTCGTCGAGCACGGCGACGGGGGCGCCGTCGTCGTCGACGGCGAGGCGCTCGATCTCGGACTCGCGGTGCACGTCGATCCTGCCCTCGGACACCTGCTCGAAGAAGCCGTCGGTGGCGAGCGAGACGGTGGAGCGGGCGATGTCGGCGAACTCGCCGCGCGGCACGAGCCCGAGCTTCTCCAGGTGGAACTGCTTGACCGACACCGCGCCGACGCTGGCGAGCATCGACTTCCGCACACGGTCGCCGGGGCCGTGCAGGAACTTCTCCATGCCGCCGGACAGCGTCTCGTAGCGGAACAGGCCCTCGCCCATCCGGGTGAGCAGGAGGTACTTGTAGTTGAGCGCGTTGCCGAGCCGCTTGGGCAGCTTCCACAGCAGGTGCCGCGCGACGACCTGGGTGCTCGCGGCGACCGGGGCGATCTCGGCGGCGACGTCGCACGCGGACTTGCCGTACCCGACGACGACGACGTGCTTGCCGCGCGCGTCCTCGAGGGACGTGAGCTGGCTCGAGGCGACGACCTTGCCGCCGGCGCGCAGCAGCTGCGCCAGGCCCTCGAAGCGCGGGATCACCGGGTCGGAGAAGATGCCGTTCGCGACCACGACGTGGTCGAAGCGCTCGGGCTCGTCGACCGGCTCGCCCGTGCGTCGCGCGGTGACGAACCAGCCGTCCTCCGCGGGGGTCAGCTCGGCGCGCACCACCTCGGTCGACAGCCGGAGCGAGCCGCGCAGGTCGTGGAGGTCGACGTACCGCTCGAGGTACGCCTGCACCTGCTGGCCGCTGGGCCACTCGGGGTAGTCCTTCGGCATGGGCAGGTCGGAGAAGGCGTACGAGCCCTTGTTGTTCTGCGTGGTGAGGCCCGAGTAGCGGCGGCTCGCGCTCCACACGCCGCCGACGTCGGGGGCCTTGTCGAGCACGGTGACGTCGTGCCCGAACTCGCGGAGCACCTTGGCGCTGGCCAGGCCGGCGAAGCCGGCGCCGACGACGGCGATCTTCATGGGCGTCCTTGCTGTCGGTCGAGAGGGGGCCAAAACGCCAGAATCGTAGCGGTTCGGACAGCATCGGGACAGGCCTTCTCGCAGGTCGGGCGGGTCGAGGTGCCCGACCCGGCCGGTGTCGGCGGCACGCGGCAAGATGGGCCCGTGACGGACACCGAGAACACCCTGCTCGACGAGGCCACCGCACAGCGCCGCTGGGCCGAGCTGGTCGCCCTCGTCGAGGAGGACCAGCGCGCCTACTACGAGGACGACGCCCCCCGGGTGTCCGACGCCGAGTACGACGCGCGGATGCACGAGCTGGAGGCGATCGAGGCCGCGCACCCGGCGCTGCAGACTCCCGAGTCGCCGACGCAGCGGGTGGGCGGCGCGGCCGCCGCCGGGTTCGCGACGGTCGAGCACGTCGAGCGCATGCTCAGCCTCGACAACGTGTTCTCCGTCGACGAGCTGCGGGCGTGGGACGCCCGCGTGGCCCGCGACCTGGGCGCCGAGCGCGTCGGCTACCTGTCCGAGGTGAAGATCGACGGCCTCGCGATCGCCCTGCTGTACGAGAAGGGCCGGCTGGTGCGCGCGGCGACGCGCGGTGACGGCCGCACCGGTGAGGACGTCACGCAGAACGCGCTCCGGATCGCCGACATCCCGCGACGGCTGGCGGGCGACGGCCACCCCGACCTCGTCGAGGTCCGCGGGGAGGTCTTCATCCCCGTCGCCTCGTTCGAGCGGCTGAACGCACTGCAGGCGGAGCTGCGCGACCGCGTCGTCGCCGAGTCCCGCGCGCGGCACGACGGGCGCACGACGTCCGCCCGCCCGTTCGACGAGGAGCGCGCCCGGGTCGCCGCCCTCCGCCGCTTCCCGCAGTTCGCCAACCCGCGCAACGCGGCGGCCGGCGGGCTGCGCCAGCTGCTCGACAAGAAGGAGGGCATGGAGCTCGAGGCCGGGGTCGCCCGCGTGGAGTCCCTGCGCCTCTACGTGCACGGGATCGGCGCCCTGCAGTGGACGGCGGGGGAGCACACCGAGCTGGCCCGGCAGTCCGAGGCGTACGAGCACTTCGCGCGGTGGGGGCTGCCGGTCTCGCCGCACAACCGCGTCGTCGAGGGGATCGACGGCGTCGTCGAGATGATCGAGTGGTTCGGCGCCCACCGCCACGACATCGAGCACGAGCTGGACGGCATCGTCGTCAAGGTCGACGCGCTGGGCGACCAGCGGCGGCTCGGCGCGACGAGCCGCGCACCCCGGTGGGCCATCGCCTACAAGTACCCGCCGGAGGAGGTCACCACCCGCCTCGTGGCGATCCAGGTGGGCGTGGGCCGCACCGGCCGCGCGACGCCGTACGCCGTGATGGAGCCGGTCCTGGTGGCGGGGTCCACGGTGCGGCAGGCGACGCTGCACAACCAGGACGTCGTGAAGGCCAAGGGCGTGCGCATCGGCGACATGGTCGTGCTGCGCAAGGCGGGCGACGTCATCCCCGAGATCCTCGGGCCCGTCACCGCGCTGGCCGACGACGGCTACCCGCGCGAGGAGTTCGTCATGCCCGAGCGGTGCCCCGAGTGCGGCACCCCGCTGCGGGCGATGAAGGAGGGCGACGTCGACCTGCGCTGCCCCAACGCCGAGTCCTGCCCGGCGCAGGTGCGCGGCCGGGTGGAGCACATCGGCTCGCGCGGGGGCCTGGACGTCGAGGTGCTCGGCGAGGTGACGGCGTCCGCGCTCACCCAGCCCGAGGTGCCCGAGGTCCCGCCGCTGCGCACCGAGGCGGGCCTGTTCGACCTCACGCTGGACCAGCTGCTGCCCATCGAGGTCGTCGTGCGCGACGCCGAGACGGGGCTGCCCAAGCTCGACGACGACGGCGTGGCCCGGCGCAGGACGCCGTTCCGCAAGAAGGTCACCTACACCAAGGCCCGCCGCGCCGAGGCCGAGGCGGCGGGGGAGACCCTGCCCGAGCTCGAGCCGACGGCCGCGGCCACCAAGCTCCTCGACGAGCTCGAGCTCGCCAAGACGAAGGACCTGTGGCGCATCCTCGTCAGCCTCAACATCCGGCACGTCGGGCCCGTGGCGGCCCGGGCGCTCGCGGGCTGGTTCGGCTCGCTCGACGCGGTCCGCGCGGCGACGCGCGAGGAGCTGGCCGCCGTCGAGGGCGTGGGCCCGATCATCGCGGACGCGCTGCTGGCCTGGTTCGACGTCGAGTGGCACCGCGAGATCGTCGACCGCTGGCAGGCGGCCGGGGTGCGCACCTGGATCCCGGACCACCCGGGGCCGGAGGCGATGGCGGCGCAGGCGGACGAGGGGCCGACCGGGCCGCTCGCCGGCCTGACGGTCGTGGTGACGGGCTCGCTCGAGGGGTACAGCCGCGACGGCGCCAAGGAGGCCGTCCTCGCCGCGGGCGGCAAGGCGGCGGGGTCGGTCTCGAAGAAGACGGACTACGTCGTCGTGGGCGAGAACGCCGGCTCGAAGGCGGCGAAGGCGGAGGAGCTCGGCCTGCCGATCCTCGACGAGGCCGCGTTCATCCGGCTGCTGGAGGGCGGACCCGCGGCGCTGGACGGCTGACGCCCGGGGCTACGATGCGCGGGTGCCGGACACCCTCGCCCCGAACCAGACCGCCCCGAGCCTGCGCGGCGCCCACCTCGTGGGCTCCGTGAACCTGCCCTCCGCGCGGGACACCCTGCGCACCGTCGCGGCGCGGCTCGGCGCGCACGTCCGCCGGATCCCCGACGGCGAGGTGGGCGAGCGGTTCCACTGGATCCTGTTCCAGGGCTCGCGGTTCGAGGCGGTCGAGGGGCTGGTCCGCGTGGGCGACGAGCCCGTCGTCGTGGCGGGCTTCGACGTGCGGCCGCACGTGCTCGACGGCTCGGTGCCGGCGGACGGGCTGCGCTTCGGGCCGCTGGGCTACGCGGACGCGGCGCGCGCCTCGTACGCGGACTTCGTCGCCCTGCGCGCGGAGGGCGTGATCGCGCCCGGCACGCGGTTCCAGGTCTGCCTGCCCTCGCCGCTCGCGGCCGTGACGACGTTCGTCGCGCCCGCCGACCGCGCCGCCGTGCACCCGGTCTACGAGGCGGCGCTCGTGCGTGAACTCGAGGAGATCCTCGCGGCGGTCCCGTCCGAGGACCTCGCCGTGCAGGTCGACCTCGCCACGGAGTTCGCCTTCGTCGAGGGCGCGAACCTCGGCGGCGGCGCCGCGCGGGCGTGGTTCGACGCCGGCGCCGGCGGGGACGAGGGCGTCGTCGAGGGGTGCGCGACCGGGGCGGCGCGGTTCGCGGCGCACGTGCCGGAGGGCGTCGAGCTCGGTTTCCACCTCTGCTACGGCGACGTGGCGGAGAAGCACTTCGTCGAGCCGGCGGACACCGGCCACCTGGTGGAGATGGCGAACGCGCTGGTCGCGGCGCTGCCGCGCCCGATCACCTGGGTGCACCTGCCCGTCCCGATCGACCGCGACGACGTGGCGTACGTCGCCCCGCTCGGCGACCTCGCGCTGGACCCGGCCACCGAGCTCTACCTCGGCGTCCTGCACCACGAGGACGGCGTCGAGGGCGCCGCTCGCCGCCTCGCCGCCGCCGCGCAGGTGCTCGGCGGCCGGACCGTCGGCGTCGCGACCGAGTGCGGCTTCGGTCGCGGCCCGAGCGAGCGCACGGCGGCACTGCTGGACCTGCACGTCGCGGTGCTCGAGCGCGCGGCCTGACGACGGCGTCGTCGCCTGCACGACGACGCCGTCCGCGCCGGCGGACACGACCGTGCCGACGAGGGCCTCCGGGCCGCCCAGGTCGACCGACCCGTCCTCGGCCGGCGGGGTGATCGGAGAGGCGAGGCGTCCGGTGGGCGCCGAGGTCGTGCCGCGCATCGTAGGGGCGGCGCGCTCAGGCCGTGAGCGCGTCCACGGCCTCGGGGGACAGCGCGTGGTCGGCGGCCATGGCGGCGGCGCCGAGCACGCCGGCCTGCGCGCCGGTGCGCGCGACGGCGATGCGCAGGTGCTGGGTGGCCAGCGGCAGGGACCGCCGGTAGACGACCTCGCGGATCCCGGCGAGCAGGTGCTCGCCCGCCTCGGCGAGGATGCCGCCGAGCACGATGACGGACGGGTTGAGCAGGCTGACGGTCGCCGCGAGGACGCTGCCGATCTCGCGCCCGGCCTGGCGCACCGCGCGGCCTGCGGTCACGTCGCCGCCCCGGACCAGCGCGACGACGTCGGAGGGCCCGGACACGTCCAGGCCCTCGGTGCGGAGCCGGACCGCGAGGGCCTGCGCGCTCGCGATCGCCTCGAGGCAGCCGACGTTGCCGCAGCGGCAGACGATGTCCTCCGCCCCGGGCACGGCGATGTGCCCGACGTCGCCCGCGGCGCCCTGCGCGCCGCGCCGCAGCGCGCCGTCGGCGATGATGCCCGCGCCGATGCCGGTGGCGACCTTGACGAGGATGAGGTCGGGGACGTCGGGCCAGGCGATGCGGTGCTCGCCGAGCGCCATGATGTTCACGTCGTTGTCGACGAGCGCCGGCGCGTCGAAGTGGCCGCGGAGGATGCCGGGCACGTCCGCGTCGTCCCAGCCGGGCATGATCGGCGGGTTGTTCGGGTGCCCGGTCGCGTGCTCGACGGGGCCGGGCAGCCCGACGCCCACGCCGGCGAGGTCGCCCAGCGAGCGGCCCGCGGTCTCGAGCAGCTTGCGCCCGGTGTCCGCGACCCAGCCGAGCACGGGCTCCGGCCCGTCGGCGATGGCGAGGGGCGCGTCGAGCTCGGCGAGCACGGTGGACGCGAGGTCGGTCACGGCGAGCCGGGCATGGGTGGCGCCGAGGTCGACGCCCAGGACCACCTGCGACGACGGGTTGAACGCGAAGGTGGCGGGCGGGCGTCCCCCGGTCGAGGTGGCCTCGCCGGCGGGGGCGATGAGGCCCGCCGCCATGAGGGCGTCGATCCGGCCGGCGACGGTGGACCGGGCCTGCCCGGTGAGGGTCGCGAGCTCGGCTCGGGTGCGGGCCCGGCCGTCGCGCAGGAGCTGGAACATCTCGCCGGCCCCGGGGGTGCGAGGTCCGATCGCTGCGCCTTCCGTCATGACCGTAGTCAATCACGATCGAATAACACCCGTCTTTTGCTTGACGATCGACAGAAGTGCGGCCTAGGTTCGGACTCATGGTCGACGTGGACCGCGACGACGCGGCACCGCCGGAGGGCAGCGACGCCCCCGCCCCTCTGCTGCGCATGGAGGGCATCGTCAAGCACTTCCCGGGCGCCAAGGCGCTCGACGGGGTGGACCTCGACGTGCTGCCGGGCGAGGTGCACTGCCTGCTCGGTCAGAACGGCGCCGGGAAGTCCACGCTCATCAAGGTCCTCGCGGGGGCGCACCAGCCCACCGCCGGCCGGATCGTGCTGGACGGCGAGGAGGTCGTGATCCCGCACCCGGTCGCGGCCCTGCAGCGCGGGGTCGCGACGATCTACCAGGAGCTCGACGTCGTCGACGGTCTGACCGTCGCGGAGAACGTGTTCCTCGGCCACGAGCTCGACCGCGGCGGGTTCACCCAGCGGCGCGAGGTCGCCGCCCGCACGCGCGAGCTGCTGGCGCGGCTCGGCCACCCCGAGATCGCGCCCCACCGCGAGGTCGGCCAGCTCTCGGCCGCGGGCAAGCAGGTCGTGTCCATGGCGCGCGCCCTGTCCCACGACGCGCGCGTCATCGTCATGGACGAGCCGTCCGCCGTGCTCGACGCCGGGGAGGTGCGCAACCTCTTCCGCGTGGTCCGCGCGCTCACGGAGGAGGGCGTCGCGGTCGTGTACATCTCCCACCGCCTGGAGGAGATCCGCGAGATCGGTGACCGCATCACGGTCCTCAAGAACGGGCGCACAGTGGGCCGCGACCTCCCGGCGGCCACCACGCCCACCGCGGAGCTCATCCGCCTCATGACCGGGCGCAACGTCGAGTACGCGTTCCCGGAGCGCCCGGGCGTCCCCGACGACGCCCCGGTGGTGCTCGACGTCGAGGGGCTCGGCCTCGGGGGCACGTTCGACGACGTCTCGTTCCAGGTCCGGGCCGGGGAGATCGTGGGTCTGGCCGGCCTCGTCGGCGCGGGACGTTCGGAGATCCTCGAGACGCTCTACGGCGCGCGGCGGCGTACGGCGGGCAGCGTGGCGGTGAACGGCCGCACCCTCCGCGCAGGGTCGGTCGACGCCGCGGTGGCCGCCGGCATCGGCCTGTGCCCCGAGGAGCGCAAGAGCCAGGGCCTCGTCCTCGACGAGCCCGTCTACCGGAACGTCACCCTCTCCACGTTCGCCCGGTTCGCCCGAGGCGGCTGGCTCGACGAGCGCGCCGAGCGCGCGGCGGCGCGCGAGCAGGTCGCGGCCCTCGACCTGCGGCCCACGGACGTCGACCGCGCGGCCCGCACCCTGTCCGGCGGCAACCAGCAGAAGGCCCTGCTCGGCCGGTGGCTCGTCCACGGCTGCGACGTGCTGCTGCTCGACGAGCCCACCCGCGGCGTCGACGTCGGCGCGCGGTCGGAGCTCTACTCCCTCGTGCGCCGGCTCGCCGACGCCGGGACGGCGGTGGTCGTCGTCTCCAGCGAGATCCCCGAGGTCCTCGGCCTCGCCGACCACGTGCTCGTGGTCTCCGAAGGGCGCGTCGTGCACCGGGCACCCGCGCAGGACATCGACGAGCACGGCGTGCTCGACCTCGTCATGGAAGGAACCACCGCATGAGCACCCAGGTGGAGTCGCCGGCCGCCGGCACGTCGCGGCCCTCGTGGCTGTCGGGCCCGGCAGGCCGCACGATCGGGCTCGTCGTGGCCCTGGTCCTCGTCGCCGTGGTCGGCGTGATCACGGGCGGCGAGCGTTTCGCCAGCCTCGACAACGTCATGACCATCCTCCGGCTGGCATCGGTCACCGGGGTCCTCGCCATCGGGATGACCTTCGTCATCACGGCCGGCGGGATCGACCTCTCGGTGGGGTCCCTGACCGGGCTCGCCTCCGTGTGGGCCAGCACGCTCGCCACGCAGACGATGGCCGAGGACGTGCACTGGACCGTCATGGTGCTCACGGCGCTCGTGGTCGGCACCGCGGCGGGCGTCGTCAACGGGCTGATCATCGCGTACGGCAAGGTCGTGTCGTTCATCGCGACGCTGGCGATGATGATCGCCGCCCGCGGCCTCGCGGAGATGATCTCGGGACGCCAGACCCAGGTCGTCAGCGTGGACGGGTTCCTGGACTTCTTCCGCGCCGACGTCATCGGCGTGCCGGTGCTCGTGTGGATCTTCGCGGTGGTCGCCGTCGCCGGGTGGTTCCTGTTCAACCGCACCACCTTCGGACGGCGCACGGTGGCCGTGGGCGGCAACCTCGAGGCGTCGCGGCTCGCGGGCATCAAGGTGCAGCGGCACCTGCTGTACATCTACGCGCTGTCCGGGCTGACCGCCGGCATCGCGGGCGTGATGATGCTGGGCCGCACCACGGCGGGCACCTCCACGAACGGCCTGTACTACGAGCTCGAGGTGATCGCGGCCGTGGTCGTCGGCGGCACGCTGCTCATCGGCGGTCGCGGCACGATCGTCGGCACCGTGATCGGCGTCCTCATCTTCGCGATGCTGACCAACGTCTTCACGATCAACAACCTGTCGATCTCCGCCCAGAACGTCGCCAAGGGCGCGATCATCGTCGTCGCCGTCCTGCTCCAGCAGCGCTTCGCCCGGCGTTCCGCGTCCACCTGACGCGCCGCCGCCCTGTCCCTCCCCGCATGTCCCTGCAGCACCCCGCACCATCCCGCACCGGGCCACCCGCCCGGGTCGGCCGGACCGAATCGAGGATGATCACATGTCCGCACGCACCTTGCTGAACAGTCGCGCCCGGCGCAGCGCCGCGGTGGCCGCGGTGGCCGTGTCCGCCGTCCTGCTCGCCGCCGGCTGCACCAGCAACGAGCCGCCCGAGGACGAGGGCTCGGCCGCCCCGCAGGTCGCCGCCGAGGGCAACGACGAGCCGGGCGAGAAGGTCGTCATCGGCTTCTCCGCCCCCGCCGCCGACCACGGCTGGATGGGCGCCATCACCAAGTCGGCGGTCGACACCGCCGGGCAGTACTCGGACGTCGAGCTCCGGCAGGCCGAGGCGACCAACGACGTCAACGTCCAGATCAGCCAGATCGAGCAGTTCATCAACGACAAGGTCGACGCCATCGTGCTGCTGCCGTTCGACGGCGCCGCGCTCACCGAGGTCGCGACCAAGGCGATGGAGGCCGGCATCCCGGTCATCAACGTCGACCGCGAGTTCTCCAGCCCGTTCGCCGCGCGCGCCACGGTGCTCGGCGACAACTACGGCATGGGCGTGAGCGCCGGCACCTACATCTGCGAGCAGCTCGGCGACAACCCGGACGCGATCGTCGCCGAGATCCAGGGCATCGAGTCGCTCCCGCTCACCCAGGACCGCAGCAAGGGCTTCGAGGACGCGCTGTCCGACTGCGGGCTCGACGTCGACCGCCGGGTCGCCGCCGACTTCACGGTCCAGGGCGGGGAGACGGCGACGTCGAACCTGCTGCAGGCGGAGCCGAAGATCGACGCCATCTGGAACCACGACGACGACCAGGGCGTCGGCGTGCTCGCCGCGATCGAGAACGCCGGCCGCGACGAGTTCTTCATGGTCGGCGGCGCCGGCTCCCTCGACGTCATGGAGCACATCCAGGCGGACGACTCGGTGCTGAAGGCGACCGTCGTCTACCCGTCGACGCAGGCGGCCGACGGCATCAAGCTGGCCCGCCTGGTGGTGCACGACAAGAACATGGGCGACCTGGTCTCGGCCGGGGTCCCGCGCACCACCCAGCTGTTCGCCCCGGTGGTCACGGCGGACAACGTCGACCAGTACATGTCCATCGGGTTCCGGTCCTGAGGTCGGACGGGTCCCGCAGAGCACGCACGGACGCACGACAGCCGCACGAGGAAACGGAGGTCGCTCGATGAGCGAGCACGCCACGGCAGGGGGCACGCCGACGCTGGGCGTCGGGATGGTCGGGTACGCGTTCATGGGGGCCGCGCACTCGCACGCGTGGCGGACGGCGCCGCGGTTCTTCGACCTCCCGCTCGCCCTGCGGATGCGGGTCGTGGCGGGCCGCAGCGCCGACGGGGTGCGGGCGGCCGCCGACCGGCTCGGCTGGGACGACGCCGTCACCGACTGGCGCGAGCTCCTGACGCGCGACGACGTCGACCTCGTCGACGTGTGCACGCCGGGCGACACGCACGCCGAGATCGCCGTCGCGGCGCTCGAGGCGGGTAAGCACGTGCTGTGCGAGAAGCCGCTCGCGAACTCGGTGGCCGAGGCGGAGGAGATGGTCCGGGCGGCCGACGCCGCGGCCGCGCGCGGGGTGTACGCGTCGGTGGGGTTCACCTACCGCCGCGTCCCGGCGATCCAGCTCGCGCGCCGCCTGGTCGAGCAGGGGCGGATCGGCGAGGTGCGGCAGGTGCGCGCGCAGTACCTGCAGGACTGGCTGTCCGACCCGGCCACGCCGCTGTCGTGGCGGCTCGACAAGGCGAAGGCCGGCTCCGGGGCGCTCGGCGACATCGGCGCGCACGTCGTCGACCTGGCGCAGTTCGTCACGGGGGAGCGGCTGGTCGGCGTGGCGGGCATGCTCGAGACGTTCGTGCGCGAGCGGCCGGTCCCGGCGTCGTTCTCCGGCCTGTCCGGGGAGGCGGGGGAGGGCACGGGCCCCGTCACCGTCGACGACGCGGCGATCTTCTTCGGGCGGCTGTCGGGCGGAGGGACGGCGACCTTCGAGGCCACGCGGTACGCGTGGGGGCGCAAGAACGCCATCCGGCTCGAGGTCAGCGGCACCCGTGGCTCGCTCGCCTTCGACTTCGAGGACATGAACCTCCTGCACTACTTCGACGCGGAGGACGACGCGGAGGTGGCGGGCTTCCGCCGCATCGTCGTCACCGAGCCGGAGCACCCCTACGGCGGTCACTGGTGGCCCGCCGGGCACGGGCTCGGCTACGAGCACGCGTTCACCCATCAGGTCGTGGACCTCGTCGGGGACCTGGCGGCGGGGAAGCAGCCGACGCCGTCGTTCGCCGACGGCCTCGCCGTGCAGCGCGTGCTCGACGCCGTCGAGCGCAGCTCCGACGCCGGCCACACCTGGGTCGACCTGCCCGGCTGACTACGCCCCGCCCGACGCCTGCACCTGCACCGCCGATCTCGACGAGGAGAACCGCACCATGGCACGACCGATCACCCTGTTCACGGGCCAGTGGGCCGACCTGCCCCTGGAGGAGGTGGCTCGGCTCGCCTCGGGCTGGGGCTACGACGGCCTCGAGCTCGCCTGCTGGGGCGACCACCTGGACCCGTGGCGGTGGGACGACGACGCGTACGTGCAGTCCCGCCTCGACCTGCTGGAGCGGCACGGGCTGAAGGTGTACGCCATCTCCAACCACCTCAAGGGCCAGGCCGTCTGCGACGACCCGATCGACGAGCGGCACCGCGACATCCTGCCGGACGTCGTGTGGGGCGACGGCGACCCGGAGGGGGTGCGGCAGCGCGCGGCGGAGGAGATGAAGCACACCGCGCGCCTGGCGGCGCGGCTCGGCGTGGACACCGTCGTCGGGTTCACGGGGTCGTCGATCTGGAAGTACGTGGCGATGTTCCCGCCGGCCACGGAGGCGATGGTCGAGGCGGGCTACCAGGACTTCGCCGACCGGTGGAACCCGATCCTCGACGTTTTCGACGAGGTGGGCGTGCGGTTCGCGCACGAGGTGCACCCGAGCGAGATCGCCTACGACTACTGGACCACCGTGCGCACGCTGGAGGCGATCGGGCACCGCGAGGCGTTCGGCCTCAACTGGGACCCGTCGCACATGGTGTGGCAGGACCTCGACCCGGTGAGCTTCCTCTGGGACTTCAAGGACCGGATCTACCACGTGGACTGCAAGGACACGAAGAAGCGGATGGGCAACGGCCGCAACGGGCGCCTGTCGTCCCACCTGCCGTGGGCGGACCCGCGGCGCGGGTGGGACTTCATCTCCACGGGCCACGGCGACGTGCCGTGGGAGGACGCGTTCCGGATGCTCAACACGATCGGGTACGCGGGGCCGATCTCGATCGAGTGGGAGGACGCCGGCATGGACCGCCTGGTCGGCGCCCCCGAGGCACTGGAGCTGGTGCGTCGGCTCGCGTTCGACGCCCCGGAGGCCGCCTTCGACGCGGCGTTCTCGCAGCGCTGAGACCGACCTCCCGCAGCTCGTGACAGCTCGCGGCGGCGTGGCGCCGGGTGGTCCGGCGTCCTGACCGAAGGGGATCAGCATGACCGGTCGTACCGAGCTCGACCGCCGGACGTTCCTGCGCCTGGCGGGCTCCACCGTCGCGGTGGGTGCCGCGACCGTCACGTCCGTGGGCCTGGGCGCGGCGACGGCCTCGTCGGCGCTCGCGGCCGGCGGAGGACGCCGGCTCGTCCCGCCGGGCAAGCTGGGGATCCAGCTGTACTCGATCCGGGACAAGGTCAACGCGCTCGGGTTCCGGGCGGTCTTCGAGCGGCTCTCGACGCTCGGCTACCGGGAGGTGGAGTTCGCCGGGTACACGCAGGGCGCGGTCGGGGCGATCACGCCGGCCGAGATCCGCACGCTGCTGGACGACAACGGCCTCGTCGCCGTGGGGTCGCACCGAGGCATCACCGACTTCGCCCGGAACATGGAGGCCGAGCTCGACATCGCCGAGACCCTCGGCACGGGGCACGTCGGCACGGCGAACGCGCCGACGAGCGACCGCACCGTGGGCGGCTACCTCGACGCCGCGGAGCAGTTCAACGGGTTCGGCGCGGCGGCCGCGGCGCGCGGGCTGAAGTTCTACCAGCACAACCACCAGCACGAGTTCGGCTTCGCGACCGACGACCCTGCGACGCGGCTGTACGACGTCTTCCTGGAGAACACGGACCCGGCGGCCGTCTTCCTCGAGATGGACGTGTTCTGGGCGTTCGTCGGCCGACACCTCTACCCGGGGTTCGAGCCGGTGGAGTACGTGCTGGCCCACCGGGACCGCTACCCGATGTTCCACCTCAAGGACGGGCGCGTGAACCCGCAGTCGTCGAACGGCTACGACATCGTCGAGTTCGGGGTGGGCGACCTCGACTACCAGGCGTTCCTCGGCGCGCTGAACGGGTCCGGACGCCAGCACGGCATCTGGGAGCAGGACAACGCGTCGACGGTCGCCGAGCCGCCGTTCCCCGTCGACTCCTTCGGCAACGCGGAGCGCAGCGCCGACGCGATCCTCGCGCTGCGGGGCTGAGGACGGCGGGAGCGCGGCCGGCGGGAGGGCGCACGAGTCGCCCCGCCCGCCGTGTCGCGCGCGGTCAGGCCGGTCGACGGATCATGACGACGTCGTCGTGCCGCACGCCGCCGACGTCGTAGGTCCGCGTGCCGGCGACCTCGAAGCCGTGCTTGCGGTAGAAGGACTGCGCCCGGGCGTTCTGCGCGTTGGTGCCCAGCCACACGGGCGCGTCGCCGCCGAGCTCTGTGGCGGCCGAGACGGCCGCGTCGAGCAGCCGCGCCGCGACCCCGCTGCCGAGCGCGTCCGGGTGCACGTAGATCTTGGAGAGCTCGACGTACGGGGCGGGCCCGACGACGGAGCGGAGCACGCGCTGCTCCTCGTCGCCGGAGGGCTCGCCGAGGGACACGAGCGCGTAGCCGAGGGGAGCCGTCGGACCGTCGGCGCGCGCGTCGAGCTCCTCGTCGACGGCGACCAGGAGAGCGTGCGCGTCGGACCGGACCCACCCGCGGACGGCGGAAGGGGACAGGTGGGTGGCCACGTGAGCGGCCATCGTGGCCACGGAGGTCCCGGGCGGGCACGCCAGCGGGAACGTGAGCGCGGCGAGCCACGCGACGTGGGCGCTCTCGTCGGCACGTGCGGGCCGGACGACGACGGACGCCGAGGGCTGAGGGGCGGTCTGCGGGGTGCTCACGGCACGATTCTGGACCCGGTCCCCAGCCCTCGTCCGAGGGCGGGGTGGGGTGTGCCCCGCGTCACCGCGGACGGAGTTGGCCGCGCGCTCCGGAGCGTGTAATGTTCTACGACGTCAGCCCGACAGGGAGACGGACACCAAGGAGCACGATCCGGGAGACCGGAGCTCAGGTGGCCGACCGGGGCTGGAACTCACATCGAGGATCAGGTCGCATTCGTGCGCCCCGAGCACCGGTGTGGGGGCTTTCCGACGATGTCGGGCAGTTCGATCGGCTGGAAACAGGCGGTCGGAACGGCCGAAAAAGTCTGGTAAGTTTGAGGGGTTGCCCCGGCGGGGTCGGAACTGAGAGTGGTTCTGGTTCTGCGGTGTGCGTCGGTTGTTTGAG
>JADHZE010000095.1 GCA_026934365.1 Isoptericola sp. QY 916
GCTCGTCGCGGCGCTGGCGGCGGCCGGCGCCCCCGCGTGGGGAGCCACCTCCGGGCGTCACGAGCGCGCCGACGCCGAACCAGGCGCGGACGGCACGGACCCCCGCACCGGGCCGGCGCCGTCGGGGGACGACCCCGACGGGCCTGGTCAGCACGACCCCCACGACGCGTGGGACGCGCTCTCCCGGGGAACGGACCCGTCCGCGGACCGCTAGGCTGGACCGCGCACCACGTCACGAAAGGGCATCACATTCCAATGACCGACAACCGCAACGCCGAGGTCGCCTACCTGCCCCCGGCCGTCCCGCCCACGAACCACGGCCACACGACCGCCGCGTGGACGGCGATGATCGGCATCATGCTGGGCGTGGCCGTCGGCGCCGTCGGGATGCTGCCCCCGGTCCCGGACGCGGTGGTCTGGGTCGGCGCCGTGATCGTGGCCGCCTCGCTCGTGCTCGGCCTCGTGCTGCGCAACATGGGCCTCGGCCAGCCCAAGGACGGCGTGACGCAGCGCCGGGCCTCCTCCGGCCACTGAGCCCTCCCGGCGACGGCTGCGACCGCCGGCCGGCGCGACGACGGCGCGCTCCCGACGAGGGGGCGCGCCGTCGTCGTCTCACGCTCGGAGACGTGTCCGGGCCGGTCCGCGGACGGGCCTACGATGGCAGGCAGACGTCGGTGCGGCGTCAGGGGACGGGGAGGCAGACCATGACGGTCCTGGAGGACATCGTCGCGGGGGTCCGTGAGGACCTCGCGGTACGCCAGGCGCGGACGTCGCTCGACGAGCTCAAGGAGCGCGCGGCCCGCGTGCCGGGCGCGCTCGAGTGCTGCGGCCGGCTGCTCTCGGAGGATCGCGTCGCCGTGATCGCCGAGGTGAAGCGGTCGAGCCCCAGCAAGGGCGACCTCGCGCCGATCTCCGACCCGGCCGCCCTGGCCGAGGAGTACGCCAGCGGCGGGGCCAGCGCGATCTCGGTGCTCACGGAGCAGCGGCGGTTCGGCGGCTCGCTCGCCGACCTGGACGCCGTCCGCGCACGGGTGGACGTGCCGGTGCTGCGCAAGGACTTCGTCGTCACGCCGTACCAGGTGTGGGAGGCGCGGGCCCACGGGGCCGACCTCGTGCTGCTCATCGTCGCGGCCCTGGAGCAGACCGTGCTGACGTCCCTGATCGAGCGGGTGCACTCGCTCGGCATGACGGCGCTGGTCGAGGCCCACACCGACGACGAGGTGCGTCGCGCCCTCGACGCGGGCGCGCGCGTGGTGGGCGTGAACGCCCGCGACCTCAAGACGCTCGAGGTGGACCGCACGACCTTCGCGCGCCTCGCCCCGCTCATCCCCGACGACGTCGTCCGCGTCGCCGAGTCCGGCGTCCGCGGCCCGCACGACGTCCTCGACTACGCCCGGTCCGGCGCGCACGCCGTGCTGGTCGGCGAGGCGCTCGTGACCGACGGGGCCCCGCGCCGGTCGGTGGCCGACCTGGTCGCGGCCGGGCAGCACCCCGCGCTGTGGTCGGTCCGGCCGGCGGCCCAGCCGTAACCACCGCAGCACGTCAAACGACCACGGCACAACACCACACGGCACACCATCCCGACGCGTCCTGGACGGCGGGCGGCGGAGGCCCGGGCGACCGGTACCCTCTGACGACCCCTCGTGCAGTCCGCCGAGCGGTGCCGACGAGAGACGGAGGACCCGTGCCCGACCAGCCCGTACGGGAGGCCCTGACCGAGACCCTGGCGCACCAGGTGCTCGGGCGGCTCGCGGACGTCGAAGGCCCGTACTTCGGCGAGTTCGGCGGCCGCTTCGTGCCCGAGGCCCTCATCGCCGCGCTCGACGAGCTCGAGACCGCGTACCGCAAGGCCCTCGGCGACCCGGCGTTCACCGACGAGCTGGCGCGCCTGCACCGCGAGTACACGGGTCGCCCGTCGCCGCTCACCGAGGTGCCGCGGTTCGCGGAGCACTGCGGGGGCGCGGAGGCCGGCCACCGGGTGTTCCTCAAGCGCGAGGACCTCAACCACACCGGTTCGCACAAGATCAACAACGTCCTCGGCCAGGCGCTCCTGGTGAAGCGCATGGGCAAGACCCGCGTGATCGCCGAGACCGGCGCCGGTCAGCACGGCGTCGCCACGGCGACCGCGGCCGCCCTGCTCGACCTCGAGTGCGTCGTCTACATGGGCGAGGAGGACACGCAGCGCCAGGCCCTGAACGTCGCCCGGATGCGGCTGCTCGGTGCCGAGGTCGTGCCCGTGACCATCGGCTCGCGCACCCTCAAGGACGCCATCAACGAGGCGCTGCGCGACTGGGTCGCGAACGTCGAGAGCACGCACTACCTGCTCGGCACCGTCACGGGCCCGCACCCGTTCCCCGAGATGGTGCGCGAGTTCCACCGCATCATCGGCGAGGAGGCGCGCGAGCAGATCCTCGAGCGCACCGGCCGGCTGCCGGACGCCGTCGCGGCGTGCGTGGGCGGCGGGTCCAACGCGCTCGGCATCTTCAACGCCTTCCTCGACGACGAGGGCGTCTCCCTGCACGGCTTCGAGGCCGGGGGAGAGGGCATCGAGTCGGGCCGCCACGCGGCCCGCTTCTCCGGCGGGGCCCCGGGCGTGCTGCACGGCGCCCGGTCCTACCTGCTGCAGGACGACGACGGCCAGACGCTGCCGAGCCACTCCGTCTCGGCGGGGCTGGACTACCCGAGCGTCGGGCCCGCGCACTCCTGGCTGCACGACCTCGGGCGGGCCACCTACGAGCCCGTGACGGACGACGAGGCCATGGAGGCGTTCCGCCTCCTGTGCCGCACCGAGGGGATCATCCCCGCGATCGAGTCCGCGCACGCGCTCGCCGGCGCCCTGCGCCTGGGGCGCGAGGCCGCGGAGGCCGGGCGGACCGGCCAGGTGATCCTGGTGAACCTGTCGGGTCGCGGCGACAAGGACGTGGCCACCGCGGCGCGGTGGTTCGGGCTCCTCGACGAGGACCAGACGGACGCCACGCCGGAGGGGGACCAGTGAGCACCACGACCGACACCTCGCCTGCGGCGATGTCGACCACCGGCGCACGCCTCGACGCCCTCCGGGCCGAGGGCCGTGCAGCCCTGGTCGGCTACCTGCCCGCCGGGTTCCCCGACGTCGAACGCTCGATCGAGGCCGTCCTCGCGGCCGTGGACGCGGGCGCCGACGTCGTCGAGATCGGCGTGCCGTACACCGATCCGGTGATGGACGGCCCGGTGATCCAGCGCGCCGCGGAGGCTGCGCTCGCCGCCGGCACCCGGGTCCGCGACGTGCTGCGCGTCGTCGAGGCCGTCGCCGAGCACTCCGGCGGGCGCGTGCCCGCCCTCGTGATGACGTACTGGAACCCGGTGCTGCGGTACGGGGTGGACGCGTTCGCGCGCGACCTCGCCGCCGCCGGGGGAGCCGGCCTCATCACCCCCGACCTCATCCCCGACGAGGGGGGCGACTGGATCGCGGCGTCGCAGGAGCACGGCCTCGACCGCGTCTTCCTCGTCGCGCCGAGCTCCACGCCCGAGCGGCTGGCGCTCACGGCCCGCGCGTCGCGCGGCTTCGTCTACGCGGCGTCCACCATGGGTGTGACCGGCACCCGCGACCAGGTCGGCGACCGGGCCGAGCAGCTCGTCGCCGACACCCGCGCGGCGGGCGCCGACCACGTGTGCGTCGGGCTCGGCGTCTCGTCGGGCGCCCAGGCCGCCGAGGTGGGCCGGTTCGCCGACGGTGTCATCGTCGGCTCCGCGCTCGTGCGCCCGCTGCTGGCCGACCGTCCCTGGGCCGACCGGCTCGACGCGCTGCGGGCGACCGTGGCGGACCTCGCCGACGGCGTGCGCCGTGCCCGCGGGGGGCCGGGGGCGGGCACGTGAGCGTGACCCTCCTGGCGTCTGCCGCGTCGGTGCAGGCGGCGATCCCGAGCCCGTCGCAGCACACGTGGTACCTCGGCCCCGTACCGGTCCGCGCCTACGCGCTGGCCATCCTGGCCGGCATCGCCGTCGCGATCTGGATCACCACCAAGCGCTGGGTCGCCCGGGGCGGGGACCCGGACGACGTCCTGGACATCGCCTTCTGGGCGGTGCCGTTCGGCATCGTCGGCGGCAGGCTGTACCACGTGATCAGCACGCCCGAGCCGTACTGGGGCGAGGGCGGCGACCCCGTGCGCGCCCTGTACGTCTGGGAGGGCGGTCTCGGGATCTGGGGTGCGGTGGCGCTCGGCGCCGTCGGCGCCTGGATCGGCTGCCGCCGCAAGGGGGTGCGCCTGAGCTCGTTCGCGGACGCGCTGGCCCCCGGCCTGCTGGTCGCGCAGGCGGTGGGGCGCCTGGGCAACTGGTTCAACCAGGAGCTGTTCGGGGCGCCCACGACGCTGCCCTGGGGGCTCGAGGTCTCCCCGGGGGTGATCGAGCGGCTCAACGCGGACACCGGCACGGCGTTCGGGGCGGGCACCCTGTTCCACCCCACGTTCCTGTACGAGCTGCTCTGGAACCTCGGGGCGGCCGCGCTTCTCGTCTGGCTCGACCGCCGGTACAGGCTCGGTCATGGGCGGGTATTCTGGGCCTACGTCGCGCTCTACACTCTGGGCAGGGTGTGGATCGAGATGCTCCGCATCGACACCGCCGAGCACGTGCTCGGGCTGCGTCTGAACGTGTGGACGTCGATCGTCGTGGGCCTGGGTGCCCTCGTCGCCTTCGTCGTCATCGGCAGGCGCCACCCGGAACGTGAGGACGGGGTGGAGCTGCCCGGCCGCAGCCGCGACCGGCAGGACACCGAGCAGGCCACCGAGCCTGACACCGAGTCCGACACTGAGCTTGACACCATGAGCACCGCGCACGCCGGGGCCGCCGCAGGCGCCTCCGGCCGGGACGACGGCCGCGACAGCGGCGGCGGACCGCACCGTGCGGACGCGGGAGGTCCCGGTCCCGACCAGGGACCGGCCGACCGCGCCTGAGGCGACTCCCACCGGGACACCACCCGGGCGGGGCCGCCTATGTTTCCGACGGGCCGACGATGTCCCGACCACCTTTGAGCATGACGCGCCCGCGTGCGGGCGTGCAGGAGGACGGTGTTGATGACCACGCCGCAGCATCGGGTCGCGCGGCCCTCGGCCCAGGGCCTCTACGACCCCGCGTCCGAGCACGACGCGTGCGGTGTCGCGTTCGTCGCGACCCTGCGCGGGACGCCCGGCCGCGACATCGTGGACGCGGGCCTGACCGCCCTGTTGAACCTCGACCACCGCGGAGCGGTCGGCGCGGAGGAGAACAGCGGGGACGGGGCCGGGATCCTCACGCAGATCCCGGACGCCTTCGTCCGTGACGTCGTCGCCGCCGAGCTCCCGCCCGCCGGGCACTACGCGATCGGCATGGCGTTCCTGCCCCAGGCCGTCGCGGAGGCGGACGCGGCCGCGCGCCGGTTCGAGGCGATCGCCGCGGAGGAGAAGCTCGACGTCCTCGCCTGGCGCGACGTGCCGGTCACGGCCGACCTCGTCGGGCCGACGGCGCGCGCCTCGATGCCCCTGTTCCGGCAGGTCGTCGTGGCGGACCCGTCGCGCGAGCTGTCGGGGCTCGAGCTCGACCGTCGCACCTACCGCCTGCGCAAGCGCGCGCAGAACGAGCTCGACCTGTTCCTCGCCTCGCTGTCGAGCCGCACCCTGACGTACAAGGGCATGCTCACGACGGCGCAGCTCGAGCCGTTCTTCCCGGACCTGAGCGACCCGCGCTACGCGTCGGAGATCGCGCTGGTCCACTCGCGGTTCTCCACGAACACCTTCCCGTCGTGGCCGCTGGCGCAGCCGTTCCGGCTCGTGGCGCACAACGGCGAGATCAACACGGTGCGCGGCAACCGCAACTGGATGGCCGCCCGCGAGAGCACCATGGCCAGCGAGGTGCTCGGCGACCTGACGCCGCTGCTGCCCGTGTGCACGGAGGGGTCGAGCGACTCGGCCAGCTTCGACGAGGTGCTGGAGCTGCTGCACCTGTCCGGCCGCTCGCTGCCGCACGCCGTGCTGATGATGATCCCGGAGGCGTGGGAGAACCACGCCGAGATGGACCCGGCCCGGCGGGCGTTCTACCAGTACCACGCGAACCTCATGGAGCCGTGGGACGGGCCCGCCTGCCTCACGTTCACCGACGGCACCCTCATCGGCGCGGTCCTCGACCGCAACGGCCTGCGGCCGGGCCGCTACTGGGTCACGGAGGACGGCCTCGTCGTGCTCGCGTCGGAGGCCGGTGTCCTGGACCTCGACCCCGCGACGATCGTGCGCAAGGGGCGCCTCGAGCCGGGGCGCATGTTCCTCGTCGACACGGCGCAGGGACGGATCGTGGAGGACGACGAGCTCAAGTCGCAGCTCGCCGCCCAGCGGCCGTACGGCGAGTGGATCGCCGGCAACACGATCACCCTGGACTCGCTGCCGGAGCGCGAGCACGTCGCGCACTCGCCCGCGTCCGTCCAGCGGCGGCAGCGCGCCTTCGGGTACACCACCGAGGAGCTGAAGATCCTCCTCGCGCCGATGGCCGACACCGCCGCGGAGGCGCTCGGGGCCATGGGCTCGGACACGCCGATCGCCGTCCTGTCGAGCCGGCCGCGGCTGCTGTTCGACTACTTCACGCAGATGTTCGCCCAGGTGACGAACCCGCCGCTGGACTCGATCCGTGAGCAGCTCGTCACCGCGATCGACAGCACGATCGGCCCGGAGCCGAACCTCCTGGAGGAGGTCGCGAGCCACGCCCGCAAGCTCGACCTGCCGTTCCCGGTGCTCGACAACGACGAGCTCGCCAAGATCGTGCGCATCGACCGCGACCCGCGGCTGGAGGGCGAGTTCCGCGCCGGCATCGTGCGCGGCCTCTACGAGGTGTCCGGCGGCGGCAAGGCGCTGCAGGCCCGGCTCGAGGAGATCTTCGCCCAGGTCGACGCCGACATCGCGGCGGGCGTGACGCACGTCGTGCTGTCCGACCGCGACTCCGACTCGGAGCTCGCGCCGATCCCGTCGCTGCTGCTGACCAGCGCCGTGCACCACCACCTCCTGCGGCAGGGCACGCGCACCCGGATCTCGCTGGTCGTGGAGGCCGGCGACGTGCGCGAGGTGCACCACGTCGCGCTCCTCATCGGCTACGGCGCGGCCGCGGTGAACCCGTACCTCGCCATGGAGACGGTGGAGGACCTCGCGCTGCGCGGCTACCTCGCCGTCACGCCGGAGGCGGCCGTCGCCAACCTCATCACCGCGCTCGGCAAGGGCGTGCTCAAGGTGATGAGCAAGATGGGCATCTCCACGATCATGTCCTACCGCGGCGCGCAGATCTTCGAGGCCGTCGGGCTCTCGCACGAGCTGGTCGAGGACTACTTCACCGGCACGACGAGCCGCCTGGCCGGCATCGGCCTGGACGTCATCGCGGCCGAGGTCGCGGCGCGGCACGCGGAGGCGTACCCGGCGTCGGGCAACCACGCGGCCCACCAGCGGCTGACCAGTGGCGGCGAGTACCAGTGGCGCCGGGACGGGGAGGAGCACCTCTTCGACCCCGAGACCGTCTTCCGGCTGCAGCACGCCACCCGCACCGGGCGGATGGACATCTTCCGCCAGTACACGCGTCGCGTGGACGAGCAGTCCCGTCGGCTCATGACGCTCCGCGGCCTGTTGCGCTTCACCCCGGACCGCGAGCCGGTGCCGATCGACGAGGTCGAGCCGGTCGAGGAGATCGTCAAGCGTTTCAACACCGGCGCGATGTCGTACGGGTCGATCTCCGCGGAGGCGCACGAGACGCTCGCGATCGCGATGAACCGCCTCGGCGGCCGGTCCAACACCGGCGAGGGCGGCGAGGACCCGGAGCGCCTGTACGACCCGGAGCGCCGCTCGCGGGTCAAGCAGATCGCGTCCGGCCGGTTCGGCGTGACGAGCGAGTACCTCACGAACGCCGACGACATCCAGATCAAGCTCGCCCAGGGCGCCAAGCCGGGCGAGGGCGGCCAGCTGCCCGGGCCCAAGGTGTACCCGTGGGTCGCCAAGACCCGGCACTCGACGCCCGGCGTGGGCCTCATCTCGCCGCCGCCGCACCACGACATCTACTCGATCGAGGACCTCGCGCAGCTCATCCACGACGCCAAGAACGCCAACCCGGCGGCGCGCGTGCACGTCAAGCTCGTCTCCGAGTTCGGCGTCGGCACCGTGGCGACGGGCGTGTCCAAGGCGCACGCGGACGTGGTGCTCATCTCCGGGCACGACGGCGGCACGGGCGCGAGCCCGCTGACGTCGCTCAAGCACGCGGGCACGCCCTGGGAGATCGGCCTCGCCGAGACCCAGCAGACGCTCGTGCTCAACAACCTGCGCGACCGCATCGTCGTGCAGGTGGACGGGCAGATGAAGACCGGTCGCGACGTCGTCGTGGCGGCGCTGCTCGGGGCCGAGGAGTTCGGCTTCGCCACGGCGCCGATGGTCGTCTCGGGCTGCGTCATGATGCGGGTCTGCCACCTGGACACCTGCCCGGTGGGCGTGGCCACGCAGAATCCGGAGCTGCGCAAGCGGTTCACGGGCAAGCCGGAGTTCGTCGTGAACTTCTTCGAGTTCATCGCGCAGGAGGTGCGCGAGCACCTCGCCTCGCTCGGCTTCCGCTCGATCGAGGAGGCCGTCGGGCACGTCGAGGCCCTCGACACGCGCAAGGCCGTCGACCACTGGAAGGCGCAGGGCCTGGACCTCGCGCCGGTGCTCGCCGCGCCCGAGGCGGCGCCGGGCACCGCGCTGCACCAGGTGGCCACCCAGGACCACGGCCTGGCCAAGGCGCTGGACAACCAGCTGATCGAGAAGGCGCGCCCCGCCCTCGAGGACGCGCTCCCCGTACGGATCGAGGCGCCGGTCCGCAACGTCAACCGCACGGTCGGCACGATGCTCGGCCACGAGGTGACCAAGCGGTACCGCGGTGCCGGGCTGCCCGACGACACGATCGACGTGACCCTCACGGGCTCCGCCGGCCAGTCGCTCGGGGCGTTCCTGCCGCGCGGCGTCACGCTGCGCCTGTACGGCGACGCCAACGACTACGTCGGCAAGGGTCTGTCGGGCGGCCGGATCGTCGTGCGCCCCGACCGGTCGGCGGTGCTCGAGGGCGCCGCGAACGTCGTGGCGGGCAACGTCATCGGCTACGGCGCGACGTCGGGCGAGATCCTGCTCCGGGGCCGCGTGGGCGAGCGCTTCGCCGTGCGCAACTCCGGCGCGACGCTGGTGACCGAGGGCGTGGGCGACCACGGCTGCGAGTACATGACCGGCGGGACGGTGCTGGTGCTCGGCCCCACGGGCCGCAACTTCGGCGCCGGCATGTCGGGCGGCGTGGCGTACGTGCTCAACCTGCGCGACGTCGCGATGAACATCCAGGCGGTGAAGAGCGGCGAGCTCGAGGTGGGTGCGCTGGACGACGCCGACTGGGACCGCGTGCGCGGTCTGCTGGAACGGCACCTGGCGGAGACCGGCTCGCCCGTGGCGGCCGAGCTCCTCGAGGACGACGGCGCCCGGGCCCGCTTCTCGCGGGTCCTGCCCGCGGGCTGGGCCCGCGTGCGCGCCGCGCTGGCCGACGCCGAGGCCGCCGGGAAGACGCTGGGCGAGGGCGACGACTTCGACCCGGCGATGTGGGAGCAGATCATGGAGGTGGCGCGTGGCTGACCCCCGCGGATTCCTGAAGGTGCGGGAGCGCGAGCTCCCGCCAAACCGCCCCGTCGAGGTGCGGCTGCGTGACTGGAAGGACACGCACGCCCACCGCGAGGAGGGCCAGCCGTTCCTCAAGGAGCAGGCGGGCCGCTGCATGGACTGCGGCATCCCGTTCTGCCACCAGGGCTGCCCGCTGGGGAACCTCATCCCCGAGTGGAACGACCTGGTGTGGCGCGACCAGTGGGCCGACGCGATCGAGCGCCTGCACGCGACCAACAACTTCCCGGAGTTCACCGGGCGCGTCTGCCCGGCACCGTGCGAGACGAGCTGCGTGCTGGGCATCAACCAGCCCGCCGTGACGATCAAGAACGTCGAGGTCTCGATCATCGACGAGGCGTTCGAGCGCGGCCTGGTGACACCGCAGGTGCCCCAGCGGCTCACGGGCTCGACGGTGGCCGTCGTCGGGTCGGGCCCGGCGGGCCTGGCCGCCGCCCAGCAGCTCACGCGCGCCGGCCACACGGTCGTCGTGTACGAGCGCGACGACGCGATCGGCGGGCTGCTGCGCTACGGCATCCCCGACTTCAAGCTCGAGAAGCTGCACATCGACCGGCGGCTCGAGCAGATGGAGGCCGAGGGCACCCGATTCCGCCCGGGCGTCGCCATCGGCCGCGACATCACCTGGGACGCGCTGCGCCGCCGGTTCGACGCCGTGGTCCTGGCTACCGGCGCCACCGTGCCGCGCGAGCTCGCGATGCCCGGCCGCGACCTCGGCGGCGTGCACTTCGCGATGGACTTCCTCACCCCGGCGAACAAGGCCGCGGCGGGGAACCCCGTCGACGGCGCGCCGTCGGCCGCGGGCAAGCACGTCGTGATCATCGGCGGCGGCGACACCGGCTCGGACTGCCTCGGCACGTCGCTGCGGCAGGGCGCGGCCAGCGTCACGACCCTGGCGATCGGCAAGAAGCCGCCGCTCGAGCGGTCGGCGAGCCAGCCGTGGCCGACCGACCCGATCGTCTTCGAGGTCTCGACGTCCCACGAGGAGGGCGGGGAGCGCAGCTACCTGGCCTCGACGGTAGAGTTCGTGGGAGGCGAGGACGGGAACGTCCGGGCCCTGAAGGTCGCCGAGACCGAGTACCTGCCGGACGGCCGGCGGGTGCCCAAGGAGGGCACCGAGCGGGAGATCCCGGCGGACCTGGTCCTGATCGCGATGGGGTTCACCGGCCCGGAGACCGACGAGCTGGTGGCCCAGACCGGCGCGGAGCTCACGACGCGCGGGCTGGTGCGGCGCGGCGACGACTACGCCACCAGCCTGCCCGGCGTGTACGCGACGGGTGACGCGGGCCGCGGGCAGTCGCTGATCGTCTGGGCGATCGCCGAGGGCCGCGCGACGGCGGCCGCCGTGGACGCCTACCTGCAGGGCAGCTCCGAGCTGCCCGCGCCGGTCGGCCCGCGGACGGTCGCGCTGCGAGGATAAGAAGAACAACGACGAAGCAGTACCCGGGTGCCGTTCGGGCACCCGGGCCCCGCCCCGGCTCGCGCCGGGGCGGATCGACGACGAGGCTGGAGACATGCGCAGAGCGAAGATCGTGTGCACCATCGGACCCGCGACGGCGTCCCCGACCAAGCTCCGTGAGCTGGTCGACGCGGGCATGGACGTGGCCCGGATCAACCGGAGCCACGGAGAGCAGGCGGAGCACGAGGCCGTCTACCACGGTGTCCGAGAGGCGGCGAAGGAGTCCGGCCGCAACGTCGCAGTCCTCGTCGACCTCCAGGGCCCGAAGATCCGGCTCGGCCGGTTCGCGGGCGACCAGAAGCACTACCTCAACGAGGGTGACACGTTCACCATCACCACCGAGGACGTGGAGGGCACCAAGGAGCTCGTCTCGACGACCCACAAGGGTCTGGCGGGCGACGCCCGCGTCGGCGACCCGCTCCTCATCGACGACGGCAAGGTGCGCGTGCGCGTCACCGCCGTCGAGGGCCCGCGCGTCGTGACGACCGTCGAGGTCGCCGGCCCGGTCTCGAACAACAAGGGCATCAACCTCCCCGGCGTCGCGGTCTCCGTGCCGGCGCTGTCGGAGAAGGACACCGACGACCTGCGCTGGGCGCTGCGCATGGGCGCGGACATCATCGCGCTGTCGTTCGTGCGGTCCGCCAAGGACTACGACGACGTCGCGGCGATCATGGCGGAGGAAGGCCGCACGGTCCCCGTCGTCGCCAAGATCGAGAAGCCGCAGGCGGTGGAGAACCTGGAGGAGGTCGTCGCGGCCTTCGACGGCTTCATGGTGGCGCGCGGCGACCTCGCCGTGGAGATGCCGCTGGAGCAGGTCCCGCTGGTGCAGAAGCGCATCGTCGAGCTGGCCCGCCGCAACGCGAAGCCCGTCATCGTCGCCACGCAGGTGCTGGAGTCGATGACCACCAGCCCGACGCCGACGCGCGCCGAGGCCTCCGACTGCGCCAACGCGGTGCTCGACGGCGCCGACGCGGTCATGCTCTCGGGCGAGACCAGCGTGGGCGACTACCCGATCATCACGGTCCAGACGATGGCCCGGATCATCGAGGCGACCGAGGAGATGGGTCGCGAGCGCATCGCCCCCCTGGGCTCCTCGCCGCACACCCGCGGCGGCGTCATCACCCGTGCGGCCGCCGAGATCGGCGAGACGCTCGGCGTGAAGTACCTCGTGACGTTCACGCAGTCGGGCGACTCGGCCAAGCGCATGTCGCGCCTGCGCTCGGGCATCCCGCTGCTGGCCTTCACGCCGGAGGAGAGCGTGCGCAACGTCCTCGCGCTCACCTGGGGCACCACCACCTACCAGGTGCCGAAGGTCGACAGCGTCGACGCCATGGTCGGCCAGGTGGACTCCACGCTCCGCGCCAACGGGCTCGCCGAGCCCGGCGACCGCGTCGTGATCGTCTCCGGCGCCCCGGTGGGCGTGCCCGGCACGACGAACTCGATCCTCGTGCACCAGGTCGGCAGCCACTCCGACGTCTGATCGCACCTGCGCGAGGCGGCTCCGCCTCGCGCCGGCACGCCGGGGGCGCGGGCGACGACGTCGTCGACCAGGACGCCGCGGCCGAGGTACAGCGGGTCGGTGACGACGCGCCAGCGCAGGTCCAGGTCGCCCGGTGGCAGCTGTGCCCGGGCCTGTGCCCAGCGCCGCGTGCCCGAGCCCGACGCCGTGCCGTCGGGATGCTCGGCCGGGCCGCGGTCCCGCACGGTGAACGGCAGCGGCGCCCAGGTCGTCCCGCCGTCGGCGGAGGTCTCCAGGTGCAGCAGGTCGGTCTCCTCCGTGTCGAGGTAGAGGTCGAACGCCAGGCGGCCCCCGCTCGCGGGCACGTCGAGCGAGGTGGTGAGCGTCGACGTCGTGGCGTTCTCGTCGCCCGAGAACCAGGCGTCCGCGCCGCGCCGGGGCTCGATCCCCTGGGCGTGGGCCAGACCGCTCGCCCACTCCCGCCGCGCGGGGTTGATGCTGCCCGAGTCGCGCGACGGGTGCACGCGGTTGGTCAGCAGGATCGCGAACGAGTGCGTGTCGAAGTCGATGACGATCGACGTGCCCGTGTACCCGGTGTGCCCGGCCGTGCGCGGCCCCGACATGGCGTCCATGTACCACCGCTGGTCGAGCTCGAAGCCGAGCCCGTGGGCGTCCCCGGGGAAGGCGCCGTTCAGGTCCGTGACCATGAGACGCACCGACGCGGGGGACAGGATGCGGGCCGTGCCGTACCGGCCGCCGTTGAGCAGGGCCTGGGACAGGATCGCCAGGTCGCCGGCCGTCGAGAACACGCCGGCGTGCCCGGCGACCCCGCCCAGGGACCAGGCGTTCTCGTCGTGAACCTCGCCCCGGACGACGCCGCGCGGTGGGCTGGCCTGGTACTCCGTCGCCGCCGTACGTTCCACGGCGGTCGGGTTGTACCCGGTGTCCGTCATCCCGAGCGGGCCGGTGATCCGGTCGGCCACGACCTGGTCGAGCGGCGCGCCCCGGAGGCGCTCGACGAGCACGCCGAGGCTGATGAGGTTGAGGTCGCTGTACAGGTAGCGCGTCCCCGGCGGCGCGTCGAGGGGCTGCGCCATCACCGCGGCGATCCGGGACTCCGGGTCGGGGTAGGCGCTCCACAGCGGCAGCCACGACACGAGGCCCGAGGTGTGGGTGAGCAGCTGTCGCACGGTCACCTCCCCCTTGCCGCCGGCGGCGAACTCGGGGACGTAGGTGGCGAGCGGCTCGTCGAGCGCGACGCGGCCCTCCTGGACCAGCTGGACGACCGCGATCGAGGTGAACAGCTTCGACACCGAGGCGAGGTCGACGATGGTGTCCTCACGCATCGGCACGCGCTCGTCGGCGGGCAGGGCGACGCCCTCGTCGCCGTAGGCGACGGCCCAGCCGCTGGCGTCGGTGCGCACGACCTTCCCCTGGTACCCCATGAGGCCGACGGCCCCCGGGTAGAGCGGGTAGGCCGCCGAGCCCACCGGCACCTCGTGCGCGCGGACCTGCGCGACGGCCTCCTCGATCGGCGCCGGGTCGAGCCCGACGTCCGTCGGGTCGGCCGCAGCGAGCGTGGTCGACGGCGGCATGAAGCCCACCGCGGGCCCGCGCTGGTCGGCGGCCGCCGAGGTGGCGTGGACGAGCGGGACCGCGACCAGGCCGGCCGCGAGCACGGCCGCGGTCGCCACGCGGCCCTGGCGCGGCCCGCGCCGCAGGGCGGCGCTCACGCCCGCGGCCCGCGGTAGATCAGGTACTGCTGACGACGCCGGTCGAAGTCCGCCAGCTCGTCGTGCCAGGCGCCGACGACGTCGTCGGTGGTGGCCCCGGCGTCGATCTGCTGCCGCAGGCGCGGCGAGCCGGTGAGCTTGTCGATCCAGAAGGGCCGCTCGGGGTCCCACGCGTCCTCGCGCCAGGCGAACTCGGGGTAGAGGGACGCCGCCGCCACGAGCATCGCGACCCCGGTGCGCACCGGGTCGAACCGGGCCGGGTCGTCGACGGTGACCTGGACGCCTCCGCACACGGTGCCGGCGTGCTTGCTGAAGGTCGGGTTGAAGTAGGCCTCCCGGAACAGGACGCCCGGCAGGCCGGCGTCCGTGAGGGCCGCCGCCCAGCGGTGGTCGACGTACGGCGCGCCGATCAGCTCGAAGGGGCGGGTGGTGCCGCGCCCCTCGGACAGGTTCGTGCCCTCGAACATGCAGGTCCCGGGGTAGGCGAGGGCCGTGTCGGGGGTCGGCATGTTCGGGCTGGGCATGACGAAGTCGAGCCCGGTGCCCGCGAAGGTCACGTCGCGCCGCCAGCCGGCGACCTCGACGACGTCGAGCCGGTCCAGGCGCGCGCCGGCGACGTCGGGCAGGAACTCGCCGTCGAAGAACCGGGCGAGCTCCCCGACGGTCATGCCGTGGGCCTGCACGATCTCCTTGGCCCCGACGCCCGACGTGAACCCGGCGGTCATCATCGGGCCGCGTGCCGTGCCACCCACCGGGTTGGGCCGGTCGAGCACGACGAAGCGGGAGCCCGTCGCGACGGCGGCCTGCATCGCCGTCCACATCGTCCAGATGTACGTGTAGAAGCGGGCGCCGACGTCCTGGATGTCGAAGACGACGGTCTCCACCTCCGCGGCCCGGAACATCTCGGTCATCGTCGTGACGCCGGCCCCGTAGGCGTCGTAGACGGTCAGTCCGGTGCGCTCGTCGACGAAGGTGCCCTCCGAGCCGCCGGCCTGGGCCGTCCCGCGGAAGCCGTGCTCGGGCCCGAAGACTCCGACGAGGTCGACGGCGCCGGACTCGTGCATCTCGTCGACGACGTTGCGCAGGCTGCGCAGCACGCCGGTGGGGTTGGTGATCACGCCGACCCGGTCGCCCCTGAGGGCCGACCAGCCGTCGGCGTGCGCGCGGTCGGCGCCGGGGACGACGGGGCGGGCGGGGCGCCCGGCGGAC
>JADHZE010000096.1 GCA_026934365.1 Isoptericola sp. QY 916
GGCGCGGCGGGGTGCCGCCTGCGCGGCGGCCGCCGCGAACGGGACGCTCGCCGCGCCCAGGAGCGTGCCGGTCAGGAGGTGGCGCCGGTCGAACCGTGGTCCCCGCGATTCCCGTGGGGCGGTGGGTCCGACGGCGGTGTGGTCGTCGCGCATCGTCAGGTGGTCCTTCCTGCCTCGTGCTGCTGCAGGGCGACTCGAGGACCGCCTCGTCGCGGTCGGTGGCCGTGGCCGGTCGTCCTGCCAGGTGGCGCCGGCGTCGTCGCCGTCGCGATGGGGTCGCCGGGCCCTCGCCTCGTTGCGGGGGAGCGGCGACGCCGGACACGTGCGGAGCGGTCAAGGGTTGCCCCGAAAGGGCTTGATCCTGAAAGTTACCGACACGGCGGGACGGCGGCAAGGGCTCGCGCCGGGTCCGGGTCGAGGGGTGTCGTGGGGGCGTCGTGCGGACGCGGAGGTGCCCCGGGTGGGATTCGAACCCACACTGGATCGGGTTTGAGCCGATTGCCTCTGCCGGTTGGGCTACCGGGGCGCGCGGCCCATCCAACCACGCGCGCGGGGCGGCGACCGAACCGTCCGACGGCCGGTCGGCGGGCCGAGCCGTCGCACTCGTCACACCCGGCACGGGACGCGGCGCCCCCGCGCGACCACTAGGATGGACGGGTGACCGACGAGAAGCCCCACGACGCGAAGCCCGAGGCGACGGTGCCGCTCGACCTGCCGCCCCTGATCGACCAGGAGCCCGAGGCCCCGAAGACGCCGGAGCGACCCGCGCGTCGCGCGGTCGTCGTCGAGGACGAGGCGCTCATCCGGATGGACGTCGTCGAGACGCTCCGCGAGGCGGGCTTCGACGTCGTCGGCGAGGCCGGCGACGGCGAGACCGCGGTGCGGCTCGCCACCGAGCTCAAGCCCGACGTCGTCGTGATGGACGTCAAGATGCCCGAGCTGGACGGCATCTCGGCGGCCGAGCGGATCGGCAAGGCGCACGCCGCCCCGGTCGTCCTGCTCACCGCGTTCTCCCAGACGGAGCTCGTCGAGCGGGCGCGCGACGCCGGCGCGATGGCCTACGTCGTCAAGCCCTTCACGCCGGCGGACCTGCTCCCGGCGGTGGAGATCGCGATCTCCCGCTACCAGCAGATCGGGGCGCTCGAGGCCGAGGTCGCCGATCTCACCGAGCGGTTCGAGACCCGCAAGCGCGTGGACCGCGCGAAGGGCCTCCTCATGACCAAGATGGGTCTGAGCGAGCCGGAGTCCTTCCGCTGGATCCAGAAGACGTCGATGGACCGCCGCCTCACGATGCGCGAGGTCGCGGACGCCGTCATCGAGCAGGTCGGCGGAGCCTGATCCGCACCACGGTGGCCCGGTCGCAGGAGGAGTCCTGGGACCGGGCCACTGCCCATTGTGCGAGGGCGACGGGGTCGCTATCGTCGCCTGGGTGTCGTGACCAATCTGTGATATTCATGCTTCAACGACCGTGACCCCGGGGCTGCCGGGGTGGCCCTCGGAGTCGGGGTGGGAAGGCTCCCACCGCGCCCCGGGACGGGACGGTCATTCGTCGAGGAGGTGCCGATGCGTGCAGCGGTCGAGGTCCGGCCGGTCGAGCAGGACGACATGGTCGACGTCGCGCGCCTTGCGGAGCGCGCCGTCGAGGAGTCGCCGTCGGCCGCGCAGGGGACCCCCTCGGACGCCTCTCGCCTCCTGGAGCACCTGAGCGTGCTGCTGGGTGCGGGCGGGCAGGTGCTCGTCGCGAGCCACGAGGGCGAGATCTGCGGGTTCGCCGTGCTGCGCGTCATCGACCCGCTGCTGTTCGCGACGACCACGAGCCTGTACGTCGACGCCGTCTTCGTCAGCCCGTCCGCCCGCCGCCGCGGCGTCGGGCACGCGCTCCTCGCGGCCGCGGCCGCCGTGGCGGGGGAGCGGGGCGCCGAGAACGTCTACTGCGCGCCCGCCCCGGGCGCCCGCGGCATGCACCGCTTCCTCGCCCGGCTGGGCTTCGCCCCCACGTCGGGGCACCGCGTGGTCGCCACGGCGACGCTGCAGCGCCGGCTGGTCCAGGAGAACCCCCGCGGGACGCGGACGGCGGCCCGGGCGGGGCGCCGCGACGCGACCCGCGCGGCGATCGAGGATCTCGTCGCCCGCCGTCGCCGGGCGCGGGCCGCGGGGCTGCCCACCGGCCCGGTCGACCTGCGCGCCTTCCAGGCCGAGCGGGACGCCGCGCTGCGCGCGGCCGCCGAGCGTGCCGCCGACCGCGGCGAGGGCGTGGAGGGCCCGGACGGCGTGACCTCCCTGGGTGTCGCGACGCGGCACGACCCGGCGAGCGAGTCCGTCCCCTCCTGACCGGTCCGTCGGGCTCCGCGGCCCGCGCGGTGCCCGCCCGCTCTCAGCGGGCGTCGAGGATCATGCAGGTGAGCCGCGCGGTGCAGACGCGCCGGCCGTCGTCGTCGGTGACGACGATCTCGTAGGCGGCGGTCGACCGCCCCAGGTGCAGGGCCGTGGCCACCCCGTGCACGCTCCCGGACCGCGCACCGCGGTGGTGGGTCGCGTTCAGCTCCAGGCCGACCGCGGCGCGTGCCGGTCCCGCGTGCTGCTGCGCGGCGACCGAGGCGAGCGTCTCCGCGAGCGACGCCGTCGCGCCGCCGTGCAGCAACCCTGCCGGCTGGGTGTTCCCGGCCACCGGCATGGTGCCGGCGGTGCGCTCGGCGGCCACCTCCGTGAGCCGGATCCCGAGGCGTTCGATGAGCGTGCCCCGCGCGGCGGCGCTCCACTCCTCGAGGGTGCGGGGGAAGCGGGGCGCGTCGGCGGTGGTGTCAGACATGGGCGATAGGTTGGCACCCGTGACGACCTCCGCGCGAACCGGGACCCGCCCACGCCTCCTGCTGATCGACGGCCACTCCATGGCGTACCGAGCGTTCTTCGCGCTGCCGGACACGCTGGTGACGTCCAGCGGCCAGGTGACGAACGCCGTCTACGGCTTCACCTCGATGCTGACGAACCTGCTGCGCGACGAGCAGCCGACGCACGCCGCCGTCGCGTTCGACGCCGGTCGCGTGACGTTCCGCACCGAGCGGTTCCCCGAGTACAAGGGCAACCGTGACGCGACCCCCGAGGTCTTCCGCGGGCAGGTGCCGCTCATCAAGGAGGTCCTCGAGGCGCTGCGCGTCCCCGCGCTGCAGCGGGAGGGCATCGAGGCCGACGACATCCTCGCCACGCTCGCCCGCGAGGGCCGCGAGGCGGGCTTCGACGTCCTCGTCTGCTCCGGCGACCGGGACTCGTTGCAGCTCGTCACCGAGGACGTCACCGTGCTGTACCCGAAGCGCGGCGTGTCCGACCTGGCGCGCATGACCCCGGAGGCTGTCGCCGAGAAGTACGGCGTGCCCCCGCAGCAGTACCCCGACCTCGCGGCCCTCGTGGGGGAGTCCAGCGACAACCTGCCCGGGGTGCCCGGCGTCGGCCCCAAGACCGCGGCCAAGTGGGTCACGACCTACGGCGGCCTCGAGCCGCTGCTCGAGCACGTCGACGAGCTGAAGGGCAAGGCCGCGGGCAACCTGCGGGAGGCGGTCGAGCAGGTACGCCTGAACCGTGAGCTGAACCGGCTGCTGGACGACGTCGAGCTCCCCCTGTCGGTGGACCAGCTGGGGCTCGCCGGTTTCGACCGGGAGGCCGTGCACCGGGTGTCCGACACCCTGCAGTTCGGCGCGCTGCGCGACCGCCTGCTCGCGGCGGACCCGTCCGCGGAGCCGGCCGAGGCGGTCGAGGCGGAGGGCGTGCAGGTCGCGCTCGCTGCGCTCGAGCCCGGCGGGCTGGGCGGCTGGCTGGCCGCGCGCTCCGGCCGCCCCCTCGGGCTCGAGGTCACGGGGACGCCGACGCCGGGGGCCGGGGACGCGTGGGACGTCGCGCTCGCCGACGACCACGACGGGGAGACCACCGCGACGGTCGTCGAGCTGGCCGACGTGACGCCCGAGGACGAGCGCGCGCTCGCGACGTGGCTCGCCGACCCGGCGGCGCCGAAGGTCGTGCACGGCGCCAAGACCGCCGGGCACGAGCTGGCCGGGCGCGGTCTCGACCTGCGGGGCGTCTCGTTCGACACCGAGCTCGCGGCCTACCTCTGCTACCCCGACCAGCGCGGCTACGACCTCGCCGACCTCACGGTCCGCCTGCTCGGGCGGGAGCTGTCCGCGGGGGAGGCGCCCGACGCAGCCGGGCAGGGCGCCCTCGACCTCGCGCTCGACGGCGGCGACGAGGACCCGCGGGCGCGGCAGGCGGCCGTGCGGGCGGCGGCGGTGGTCGACCTGGCGCAGGCGCTGTCCGGGCAGCTCGAGGACCGCGGCGCCGCGGGGCTGCTCACGGACCTGGAGCTGCCGCTCACGGCCGTGCTGGGGCGGATGGAGGCCACGGGCATCGCGGCGGACGTCGAGTACCTCACGGAGCTCGAGAAGCAGTTCGCGTCGATGGTGGCGGACGCCGCGGCCGACGCGTACGACGTGATCGGCCGGCAGGTGAACCTCGGCAGCCCGAAGCAGCTGCAGGAGGTGTTGTTCGACCAGCTCGGCATGCCCAAGACCAAGAAGATCAAGACGGGCTACACCACCGACGCCGCGTCCCTGCAGGACCTGTACGTCAAGACGGAGCACCCGTTCCTGGAGCACCTGCTGGCGCACCGTGACGCGACCCGGCTGCGCTCCACGGTCGAGGGCCTGCTCAAGTCGGTGGCGCCCGACGGGCGGATCCATACGACGTTCCAGCAGACGATCGCGGCCACGGGCCGGCTGAGCTCCACGGACCCGAACCTGCAGAACATCCCGATCCGCACCGAGGAGGGCCGCCGCATCCGCCGCGCGTTCCGGGTCGGCGAGGGCTACGAGACGCTGCTCACCGCGGACTACAGCCAGATCGAGATGCGGATCATGGCGCACCTGTCCGGCGACGAGGGGCTGATCGAGGCCTTCCGGTCCGGCGAGGACCTGCACCGGTACGTGGGGTCCCGGGTGTTCGAGGTGGCGCCCGAGGACGTCACGGCCGAGATGCGCTCGAAGATCAAGGCGATGAGCTACGGGCTCGCGTACGGGCTGAGCGCCTTCGGGCTGTCGCAGCAGCTCACGATCCCGACCGGCGAGGCGCAGTCGCTGATGGACGACTACTTCACCCGCTTCGGCGGGGTGCGCGACTACCTCACGGGGGTGGTCGAGGAGGCCCGCGCCACGGGGTACACCGCGACGATCCTGGGGCGCCGGCGCTACCTGCCCGACCTCACGAGCGACAACCGGCAGCGGCGGCAGATGGCCGAGCGCATGGCGCTCAACGCCCCGATCCAGGGCAGCGCCGCCGACATCATCAAGGTCGCGATGCTCGGCGTGCAGCGCGAGCTGGACGAGCGGGGCCTCGCGTCGCGGCTGCTGCTCCAGGTGCACGACGAGCTGGTGGTCGAGGTGGCGCCGGGGGAGCGCGAGGCGGCCGAGGACGTGCTGCGCTCGCAGATGGGCTCCGCGGTGGAACTGGACGTGCCGCTGGACGTCTCCGTCGGCGCGGGGGCGACCTGGCACGACGCCGGGCACTGACGGGGAGGACGGCGATGGATCTCGGTCCCGCGACCGTGACGGCACCTGGCCCGCGTCCGTCTTCGTCACCGCCGACGACCGGTCGGGCCCCTCGGGTCAGTCCTTGGTCGTGACGAAGACCGCGGTGCCGGGCAGCACGGCGCCGCGCTCGGGGCTCCACCCGCCCCAGGTGGCGGTGTTCCACTCCGGCCACTCGGGCTCGACCACGTCGCGCAGGCGGAGGCCGGCGGCGGCGACGTCGCGCACGTGGTCGCCGACCGTGCGGTGGTACTCGGCGTAGCGCACGTCGCCCAGGTCGTCGGTCTCGACGTACGGACGGCGGTCGAAGTAGGAGCGGTGCACGGTGAGGCCCCGGGTGGTGGGGTCGTCGGGGAACGCCCAGCGCACGGGGTGCGTCACGGAGAACACCCACCGGCCGCCCGGCCGCAGCACGCGGGCCGCCTCGGCGTGCACGCGCTCCGCGTCCGCGACGAACGGGATGGCTCCGTACGAGGTGAACACGACGTCCACGGACCCGGAGGCGAAGGGGAGGGACCGGGCGTCGGCCTGCACCAGCGGCACCGGCGTGGCCGTGGCGTCGTTGAGCCGTGCCGCGCCGGCCAGCATCCGCGCCGAGACGTCGGTGGCCACGACCCGGGCCCCGCGGCCGACCAGCCAGCGCGAGCAGTGCGCCGCCCCGGCGCCGATCTCGACGACCCGCGCGCCGTCGACGTCGCCGAGCAGGCCGGCCTCCGCCTCGGTGAGCCCCTCCGGGCCCCAGCGGAAGCCCGCGTCGCCGAGGAACGGGCCGTGCTCGGCGAGGTACTCGTCGGCGTTCTCGTCCCACCACCCCCGCGCGGCCGCGTTCCCCGCCTCGTCGGGGACGTCGTCGTACCCCGCGTGCGTGACGGGACGGGGCGCGGGAGGATGGTGGCTCACCCGGCCATCGTGGCACGGGGGCCGCGTTGACCCCTCGCCGCACGATCGATAAGATTGTCGGCGGTGCAGTGCGCCTGAGGACGTCTCGGGGTTCGGACCGCCGTCGTGCGGACCGGTCCCCGCGTCGATGCCCGGGTGCTCGCGCCACAGACCCTGTCCGCACTACGTCCTGTCCGCATCGGAGCATCTACTCAATGACCATCTCCACCACGAAGTCCGCCCCGCAGGTTGCCGTCAACGACATCGGCACCGAAGAGGACTTCCTTGCCGCCGTCGACGCCACCATCAAGTACTTCAACGATGGTGACATCGTGGAAGGCACGATCGTCAAGGTCGACCGCGACGAGGTCCTTCTTGACATCGGTTACAAGACGGAGGGCGTGATCCCGTCCCGGGAGCTCTCCATCAAGCACGACGTGGACCCGGGCGAGGTCGTCGCCGTGGGCGACGCCGTCGAGGCTCTCGTCCTCCAGAAGGAGGACAAGGAGGGTCGCCTGATCCTGTCCAAGAAGCGCGCCCAGTACGAGCGCGCCTGGGGCACGATCGAGAAGATCAAGGAGGAGGACGGCGTCGTCACCGGCACCGTCATCGAGGTCGTCAAGGGCGGCCTCATCCTCGACATCGGTCTTCGTGGCTTCCTCCCCGCCTCCCTCGTGGAGATGCGTCGCGTCCGCGACCTCGCGCCGTACGTCGGCAAGGAGATCGAGGCCAAGATCATCGAGCTCGACAAGAACCGCAACAACGTGGTCCTGTCGCGCCGTGCCTGGCTCGAGCAGACGCAGTCCGAGGTCCGCTCCACCTTCCTGCAGACGCTGCAGAAGGGCCAGGTGCGCCCCGGTGTCGTCTCCTCGATCGTCAACTTCGGTGCGTTCGTGGACCTGGGCGGCGTCGACGGCCTGGTGCACGTCTCCGAGCTGTCCTGGAAGCACATCGACCACCCGTCCGAGGTCGTCGAGGTGGGCCAGGAGGTCACCGTCGAGGTGCTCGACGTCGACCACGACCGCGAGCGCGTCTCCCTGTCGCTGAAGGCGACGCAGGAGGACCCGTGGCAGACCTTCGCCCGCACGCACGCCATCGGCCAGGTCGTGCCCGGCAAGGTCACGAAGCTCGTGCCGTTCGGTGCGTTCGTCCGCGTCGAGGACGGCATCGAGGGCCTGGTGCACATCTCCGAGCTGGCCGTCCGCCACGTCGAGCTGCCCGAGCAGGTCGTCAGCGTCGGTGCCGAGGTGTTCGTCAAGGTCATCGACATCGACCTCGAGCGTCGCCGCATCTCGCTGTCGCTCAAGCAGGCCAACGAGGGCATGGACCCGGAGTCCGAGGACTTCGACCCCGCGCTCTACGGCATGGCTGCCGAGTACGACGAGAACGGCGAGTACAAGTACCCCGAGGGCTTCGACCCGGAGACCAACGAGTGGCTCGAGGGCTTCGAGACGCAGCGCGAGGCCTGGGAGGCGGAGTACGCCAAGGCGCACGCCCGCTGGGAGTCGCACCGCGAGCAGGTCCGTGCGGCCATCGCGGCGGACGCCGACGCGGCCGTCAACGACGCTGTCCCCAGCGGCAGCTCGAGCAGCTCGTCCTCGTCCTACTCGTCGGCCCCGCCGGCGCAGGAGGCCGCGGGCACGCTCGCCTCGGACGAGGCGCTCGCCGCGCTCCGCGAGAAGCTCACGGGCAACTGATCGGCGACTGACACCGGGTCGTCCGCGACCTACCGGTAGCCCACGGCGGCCCGTCACCCCTCGGGGTGGCGGGCCGCCGTCGTGCGTGGCCGGAGGGTGCGCGCCTACTCGGCGGGCGTCGCGCCGGCGTCCGCGAATTGCGTCGCGTAGAGCTCGGCGTAGAGGCCGCCCGCGGCGAGCAGCTCGGCGTGCGTGCCGGTCTCCACCACGCGGCCCTCGGCGAGGACGACGATCCTGTCCGCCGCCCGGACGGTCGACAGCCGGTGCGCGATGACGAGGGACGTGCGGCCCGACAGCGCCTGGTCGAGCGCCGCCTGGACGGCGGCCTCGGACTCCGAGTCCAGGTGGGCGGTCGCCTCGTCGAGCACGACGACGTCGGGCGCCTTGAGCAGCAGGCGCGCGATGGCCAGCCGCTGCCGCTCCCCGCCGGAGAGGCGATAGCCGCGGTCGCCGACCACGGTGTCGACGCCCTCGGGCAGCCGGGCCACCAGGTCCCAGATGCGGGCCTGCCGCAGCGCCCGCTCGAGGTCCTCGTCGGTCGCGTCGGGCCGCGCGAAGCGGAGGTTCGCGGCCACGGTGTCGTGGAAGAGGTGCGCCTCCTGGGCGACGACGCCGACAGTGCCGCGCAGCGACGCGGCGGTGACGTCGCGGAGGTCCGCTCCGGCGATTCGGACCGTTCCGGAGGTGGGGTCGTACAGGCGCGAGACGAGCTGGGAGACGGTCGTCTTGCCGGCCCCGGAGGGCCCCACCAGTGCGACCATCGCGCCGGCGGGCACGGAGAACGACACGTCGCGCAGCGTGTCCCCGGTGGGGTCGGAGCGCAGGGTCGCGACCGACTCGAGGGACGCGAGCGAGACCTCGTCGGCCCGCGGGTACCGGAAGGTCACGCGGTCCAGCTCGACGGAGGCACCCCGGGAGGCCACCGCCGCGCGCAGGTCGGCGGCGCCGGGCTTCTCGGCGAGCGCCGGCTCGAGGTCGAGCACCTCGAGCACCCGCTCGAAGCTGACCAGGGCGGTCATCACGTCGACCTGCACGTTCGACATCGCGGTGAGCGGCCCGTAGAGGCGACCGAGGTAGGCGGTGAGCGCGACGACGGTGCCGACGGTGAGCTCGCCCGCGATCGCCTGCAGCCCGCCCAGGCCGTAGACGACGGCGATGGCCAGGGACGCGAGCGTCGTCAGGCCGACGCGGAACCACGTGCCGAGCAGCGCCGTGCGGACACCGAGGTCGCGCAGCCGGCGCACCTGGGCCGCGTACCGCGCGCTCTCCGCCTCCGGGTCGCCGAACACCTTGACCAGGTGGGCGCCGGCGACGTTGAACCGTTCGTTCATCATCTGCCCGGCGTCCGCGTTGAGGTCGTACCCGGTGCGCGCCAGCCCGGCGAGGCGGCGCCCGAACCAGCGGGCGGGCAGCACGAACGCGGGGACGAGCACCAGGGACACCAGGGTGAGCCGCCACGACATGGCGAGCATCGCGGCGAGGGTGAACGCGATCGTCAGCCCGTTGGAGATTACGGTCTGCAGCGTCGAGGTGAAGGCCTGCTGCGCGCCGAGCACGTCGCCGTTGAGCCGCTGCACGAGCGCGCCGGTGCGCGCGCGGGCGAAGAACGCGAGGGGCATCGTCTGGACGTGGTCGAAGACGGCGGACCGCAGGTCCAGGATCAGGCCCTCGCCCACGCGCGACGACAACCAGCGCTCCGCCACCGCGAGCGCGGCCGTGACGATCGCGATCGACGCCGCGGCGGCGGCCATGGCGAGCACGAGCCCGCGGTCGCCGGTCGCGATGCCGTCGTCGATGAGACGGCGGAACAGCAGCGGTGTGACGGCGCCGGCCGCCGCGCTGAGCACCAGCAGCCCGACGAACGCCGCGAGCTGCGCCCGGTACGGGCGGGCGAAGCCGAGGATGCGTCGGAGCGTCGGGCCCGCGAGCCGGCGGTCCTTCACCGTCGCGTCGTTCAGGTACGACCGCATCATGGGTCCGCCCGCCATGGCACCTCCCGGCCCGCCCCGGCCCGGTGCCGCTGGGCGCTCATGGCGGGAAGCCTACGCCGGGGGCAGGATGGGCCCATGCTTCGCATCGGCCTCACGGGCGGCATCGCCGCAGGGAAGTCCGTCGTCACGCGCCGCCTCGCCGAGCTGGGCGCCGTCGTGATCGATCACGACGTCCTCGCCCGGGAGGTGGTGGAGCCCGGGACGGTCGGGCTCGAGGAGGTCGTCGCGGCCTTCGGCGACGGCGTCCTCGCGGCGGACGGCTCCCTCGACCGGCCCGCGCTCGGGCGGCTCGTCTTCGACGACGCGGCGGCACGGGCGCGCCTCGAGGGCATCCTGCACCCGGAGATCCGCCGTCTCGCGGCCGAGCGCGAGGCGCTCGCCGGCGCGGCGGACGACCGGGCCGTCGTGGTCCACGACATCCCCCTGCTCGTCGAGACGGGCCAGGCGGACCACTTCCACCTGCTGGTGGTCGTGCACGCCCCGGCGGACCAGCGGGTCGCGCGGCTCGTGGGCGGGCGCGGCCTCGACGACGCGGCCGCGCGGGCGCGCGTCGGCGCGCAGGCGACGGACGACGAGCGGTCCGCCGTCGCGGACGTCGTGCTGGACGGCACGGGCACGGAGGACGGGCTGCGCGAGCAGGTCGACACGCTCTGGCAGCGTCTGCGCGCGGAGGTGGACGAGGAGTCCGCCGCCGCGTCCGAGGCCTGACGCCGCGGCGGCGCGCCCTCGGCCGTCGCACCGGCGGGCTCACCGGTGGGTGTCGGAGGCGCGCCGTACGGTGGTGCCATGCGACCCGTGACCGACCTGCAGCGTGCGGTGGCCCCCTTCGAGGTGGTGTCCGACTACGAGCCCTCGGGAGACCAGCCCACCGCCATCGCAGACCTCACGTCCCGCGTGCAGGCGGGGGAGAAGGACGTCGTCCTGCTCGGCGCGACCGGCACCGGCAAGAGCGCGACGACCGCGTGGCTCATCGAGAAGCTGCAGCGGCCCACCCTCGTCATGGCACCCAACAAGACGCTCGCCGCGCAGCTGGCCACGGAGTTCCGCGAGCTGCTGCCGAACAACGCCGTCGAGTACTTCGTCTCGTACTACGACTACTACCAGCCCGAGGCGTACATCGCGCAGACGGACACCTACATCGAGAAGGACTCGTCGATCAACGACGAGGTGGAGCGGCTGCGGCACTCGGCGACGTCGTCGCTGCTGACCCGGCGCGACGTCGTGGTCGTGGCGTCGGTGTCCTGCATCTACGGCCTGGGTACCCCGCAGGAGTATGTGGACCGGATGGTGCGGCTCGACGTCGGGGACGTGGTCGACCGCGACGACATGCTCCGCCGCTTCGTGCAGATGCAGTACACGCGCAACGACATGGCGTTCACGCGCGGCACGTTCCGCGTGCGCGGCGACACGGTGGAGATCATCCCCGTGTACGAGGAGCTCGCCGTCCGCATCGAGATGTTCGGCGACGAGATCGAGTCGATCCAGACGCTGCACCCGCTCACGGGCGAGGTCCTCCGCAACGAGCAGAGCGTCTACCTCTTCCCGGCCACGCACTACGTCGCGGGCCCGGAGCGGATGGAGCGGGCGATCGGCGGCATCGAGACCGAGCTCGCGGAACGGCTGGCGGACCTCGAGCGGCAGAACAAGCTGCTGGAGGCGCAGCGGTTGCGGATGCGCACCACGTACGACATCGAGATGATGCGCCAGATCGGCACGTGCAGCGGCATCGAGAACTACTCGCGGCACATCGACGGCCGCGAGCAGGGGTCGCCGCCGAACACCCTGCTCGACTACTTCCCCGAGGACTTCCTGCTCGTCATCGACGAGTCGCACCAGACCGTGCCCCAGATCGGCGCGATGTTCGAGGGGGACATGTCCCGCAAGCGGTCGCTCGTGGAGCACGGGTTCCGCCTGCCGAGCGCGATGGACAACCGGCCGCTGCGCTGGGAGGAGTTCGTCGAGCGGATCGGGCAGACGGTCTACCTGTCCGCGACCCCGGGCGACTACGAGCTCTCCATGTCCGACGGCGTGGTGGAGCAGGTCATCCGGCCCACCGGTCTGGTGGACCCGCAGGTGGTCGTCAAGCCGACCACCGGTCAGATCGACGACCTGCTGCACGAGATCCGCGAGCGCGTCGAGAAGGACGAGCGGGTGCTCGTGACGACCCTCACCAAGAAGATGGCCGAGGACCTCACCGACTACTTCCTCGAGAAGGACGTGCGGGTGCGATACCTGCACTCCGAGGTCGACACGCTGCGCCGCGTCGAGCTGCTGCGCGAGCTGCGGCTGGGGGAGTACGACGTGCTGGTCGGCATCAACCTCCTGCGCGAGGGCCTGGACCTGCCGGAGGTGTCCCTGGTGGCGATCCTCGACGCCGACAAGGAGGGCTTCCTGCGCTCCGAGCGGTCGCTCATCCAGACGATCGGGCGCGCGGCGCGCAACGTCACCGGCCAGGTGCACATGTACGCGGACAAGATCACGCCGGCCATGCGGTACGCCCTCGACGAGACGGACCGCCGTCGCGCGAAGCAGGTGGCGTACAACGAGGAGCACGGGATCGACCCGCAGCCGCTGCGCAAGAGGATCGCGGACGTCACCGACATGCTCGCCCGCGAGGACATCGACACGCAGGAGCTGCTGTCCGGCGGGTACCGCAAGGCCCCCGCGTCCGCGCAGGGCAAGGGGCGCGCGCCCGTGCCGGGCTCGCCGAAGGAGGGCGCCACCACCGGCAACCGGCTCGCCGGGGCCGCTGCGGGCGAGCTCGCGGAGCTCATCCAGGAGCTCAGCGACCAGATGCACGCCGCCGCCGCGGAGCTGCAGTTCGAGGTCGCGGCCCGCCTCCGCGACGAGATCGGCGGGCTGAAGAAGGAGCTGCGGCAGATGCAGGCCGCGACGGCCTGAGCGGGGCGGGAGATCCCGTCGTGACATGCGCGGATGGCGGGTCCGGGGTCTCATGTAGGGTGTGCGGGTTGGAGGGGAGTACCCCGCCCACGGTGAGGTCGTCATCACGTCCGGCACGGATGCCGGACCGGCCTCGTCGGCCCGGACGCCAGGCTCGCAGCCGCTCCGGGTGGGGAAGACCTCCGGTGCTCAGTGCTACGTACCGGAGGAGTTTTCATGGATGTGCCCGTCTGGGTCTGGATCGTCACCGTCGGCGTGATCCTCGCGATGCTCGCGGTCGACTACGTCGGCCACGTGCGCACCCCGCACGCCCCCACGCTGCGCGAGTCGGCCACGTGGTCCCTGGCCTACGTCGCGGTCGCGGTCGTGTTCGGCGTGATCGTCTGGGTCGTGTGGGGCGGGACGTACGGCGGGGAGTACTTCGCCGGGTACATCACGGAGAAGTCGCTCAGCGTCGACAACCTGTTCGTCTTCGTCCTGATCATGACGAGCTTCCGGGTGCCCCGCGAGTACCAGCAGCGCGTGCTCCTCATCGGCATCACGATCGCGCTGGTGCTGCGCACGGTGTTCATCATCGCCGGCGCCGCGATCATCGCGAACTTCGCCTGGGTCTTCTACATCTTCGGCGCGTTCCTCATCTGGACCGCGATCGCCCAGGCCCGCTCGGGCACGGGGCACGACGAGGAGTGGAACGAGAACGGCGTCCTGCGGCTGACCCGCCGCCTCTTCCCGACGACGGACACGTACGTCGGCGACAAGATGACCGCGAAGATCGACGGCAAGCGGTTCATCACGCCGATGCTCATCGTCATGGTCGCGATCGGCAGCGCGGACCTGCTGTTCGCCGTCGACTCGATCCCCGCCATCTTCGGTCTCACGCAGGAGACGTACCTCGTCTTCGCGGCCAACGCGTTCTCCCTCCTCGGGCTGCGGCAGCTCTACTTCCTCGTGGACGGTCTCCTGGACCGCCTCGTCTACCTCAACTACGGCCTCGCGGCGATCCTCGGCTTCATCGGTGTCAAGCTGGTGATCCACGCCCTGCACACCAACGAGCTGCCGTTCATCAACGGCGGGAACCACGTCGAGGCGATCCCCGAGATCTCGACGACGCTGTCCCTCAGCTTCATCGTGGTGGTGCTCGCCGTCACGACGATCGCCTCCCTGGCGCGCGACCGGCGTGACCGTCGGGCCCGTGCCGTCGCCGCGCCGACACCCACCTCCGAAGGAGACGCATGATCCACGAGCTGCCGGTCTGGTTCGAGTGGGCGTCGCTCGCGGCGCTGATCCTCCTGCTCGCCGTCGACCTCGCCATCGTCGGCAGGCGCCCGCACGTGCCGAGCATGAAGGAGAGCGGCCTGTGGGTCGGCTTCTACGTGGCGCTGGCGCTGGTGTTCGGGCTGATCGTGCTGGCGGTGGGCGGCACAGCCCCCGCCGGGGAGTTCTACGCCGGCTGGCTCACGGAGTACTCCCTGAGCGTGGACAACCTGTTCGTCTTCGTCATCATCATGTCGCGGTTCGCGGTGCCGAAGCGGCACCAGCAGATGGTGCTGATGGTCGGCATCATCATCGCGCTGGTGCTGCGCGGGGCGTTCATCCTCGCGGGGGCGGCGATCCTCGAGCAGTTCGTGTGGGTGTTCTACCTCTTCGGCGCGTTCCTCATCTACACGGCGGTCAAGCTCGTGGCGGGAGGCGACGACGAGGAGGAGTTCAAGGAGAACGTGGCGATCCGCCTGCTCCGCCGCGTGCTGCCGGTGAGCCAGGAGTACGACGGCGCGAAGGTGCGCACGGTGGTCGACGGCAAGAAGCTGTTCACCCCGATGCTCGTGGTGTTCGTCGCGATCGGCTCGACCGACCTGCTGTTCGCGCTCGACTCGATCCCCGCGATCTTCGGGCTGACGAAGGATCCGTTCATCGTCTTCACCGCGAACATCTTCGCCCTCATGGGCCTGCGGCAGCTCTACTTCCTGCTCGGCGGCCTGCTCGAGCGGCTGGTGTACCTGCCGATCGCCCTGGCGGTCATCCTCGGGTTCATCGGCGTCAAGCTCATCCTCGAGGCGCTGCACACCAACACGCTCCCGTTCATCAACGGGGGCGAGCACGTCGCCTGGGCACCCGAGATCCCGATCTGGCTGTCCCTCGCCGTGATCCTCGGCTCGATCGCGATCGCGACGGTCGCGAGCCTGGCGAAGACGCGGCGGACCGCCGCGGTCGCCGCGAAGGACGCGGCGCCGGCGGGCGCGGCCGACGCCGCGGGTGCGGCGTCGTCGACGACGCCGGCACCGGAGGCGCAGGACGTGGCGTCGGAGCCCGGCACCGCTCCCGCGTCCTCCGGGCCGGAGTCCTCGGGCCGCTGACGACACGAGCGCACGGGCCCCGGACGGCAC
>JADHZE010000097.1 GCA_026934365.1 Isoptericola sp. QY 916
GAGCTGGACGGCGCCGTCGACGTCGTCGTCTCCAACCCGCCGTACGTGCCGCCGGGCGCCGTGCCGCGCGACCCCGAGGTGGCCGACCACGACCCGGCCGTGGCGCTCTACGGCCTGGGCGACGACGGGCTGGAGGTGCCCCGCGGAGTGACCGCCGCCGCGGCGCGGCTGCTGCGGCCCGGCGGTCTGTACGTCATGGAGCACGCGGAGGTGCAGGCTGCCGCGGCGCGCGCGATGGTGGCGGGCACGACCGGGTTCGGCCCCGCGAGCACGCGCGAGGACCTCACCGGCCGGCCGCGGATGGTGGTGGCGCGCCGCTGCGGCGGTACGCGCGAGCACCTGGCCACCGACCCGGACGGCCGGCCGGGGGCCGGCCGAACCGTGACAGACTGAGCCCGTGAGCAGCGTGCACGACGTCACCGACCCGAACACCTGGGGCCCTGCGATCGACGAGGCGGTGAACACGGTCTCGCGCGGCGGCCTGCTGGTGCTGCCGACCGACACCGTCTACGGGATCGGCGCCGACGCCTTCGACGCGGAGGCCGTCGCGGCCCTGCTCGCGGCCAAGGGCCGCGGGCGCCAGATGCCCCCGCCCGTCCTCATCCCGGACGTCCGCACCCTCGACGGGCTCGCCACCGAGGTCCCCGACGACGCGCGCAAGCTGGCCGAGGCGTTCTGGCCGGGCGGGCTCACGATCATCGTGCAGGCGCAGCCCTCGCTGCAGTGGGACCTGGGGGAGACGCACGGCACCGTCGCGCTCCGCATGCCTGACCACCCGGCCGCGCTGGCGCTGCTGCGGCGCACGGGCCCGCTCGCGGTGTCGAGCGCCAACGCCACCGGCAACCCGGCGGCCCTCGAGGTCGCCGACGCGCAGGCGCAGCTCGGGGACGCGGTGACCGTCTACCTCGACGGCGGGGACGCGCCCGGCGGGGTCGCCTCGACCATCGTCGACGCCACCGGAGAGCAGCTGCGCGTGGTGCGCCAGGGCGCGATCACGCTCGAGGCGCTGAACGACGTCGCGCCCGTGCGGGGCGTCGACGAGCCCGTCGAGGAGCCCGCCACCGAGACCACTGCCGAGACCGCCGCCGAGACCGCTGACGCGTCGACCGAGCCTGCCGACGAGAGCACGCCCGCCCGGACCGAGGAGCAGAGCTCCGCCCCCGCGGAGGAGTCCGCCGGGTGAGGGCCTATCTGCTCCTGCTGCTCGTCTCGGCGGCGGTCACCTACCTCGCCACGCCGGGCGCGCGGTGGGTCGCGCGCCGCACGAACGCGATCACCGCGGTGCGGGCGCGCGACGTGCACGTGCAGCCGACGCCCCGGCTGGGCGGCCTCGCGATGCTCCTCGGGATCGTCGTCGCGGTGGTGCTGGCCTCGCAGATGCCGTTCCTCGCGGGCGTCTTCGAGACCGGCCCGCAGGCGTGGGGCATCGTGGGCGGCGCCGTCATCGTCTGCCTGCTCGGCTGGGCCGACGACGTGTGGGACCTGGACTGGATGACCAAGCTCGCCGGGCAGGTGCTCGCGGCGGGGTTCATGGCTCTCCAGCAGGTCCAGCTCACGTCGCTGCCCACCCCGGACTGGCTGTTCATCACCTCGTCGAGGATCTCGCTGTTCCTGACGATCCTGGTGGTCGTCGTGGCGATGAACGCGGTGAACTTCGTCGACGGCCTGGACGGGCTGGCCGCGGGCCTGATCGCGATCGGCGGCTCCGCCTTCCTGCTGTACACCTACGGGCTGACCCAGCAGGCGACGCCGGAGAACTACGCCAACCTCGCGACGCTCATGATGGCCGTGCTGGTCGGCGCGTGTCTCGGGTTCCTGCCGCACAACTTCTTCCCGTCGCACATCTTCATGGGCGACTCGGGCTCGATGGTGCTCGGCCTGGTCTTCGCCGGCTCGGCCATCACGATCACGGGGAACGTCGACCCGGTCTCGATGGGGGCGACGCTCTCCGGCGCGCAGCGCGTGCCCCTGTTCATCCCGCTGCTGCTGCCGGTCGCGGTGGTGCTGCTGCCGCTCCTCGACATGGTGATGGCCGTGATCCGTCGCCTCGCGGCGGGCAAGTCGCCGTTCCATCCCGACCGCATGCACCTGCACCACCGGATGCTGGCGCTCGGCCACTCCCACCGGCGCGCGGTGCTGATCCTCTACGTGTGGGCCGCCGTCTTCTCCTTCGGCGTCGCCGCCCTCGTGCTCTGGGACTGGAAGGCCGTTCTTGCCGGCCTCGGCGTCGCCGTGGTGGTGGCGCTGCTCCTCACCCTCGGCCCGCTGCGCACCCGCGGCCGTTTCCTGGACGACGACGTCGCCACCGGCAGCCACCCGGCGGTCGTGGCGGCGCACCCGGCGCCCGCGCCGCACCGTTCCCCGACCCCGCCGCCGGCCGGCCCGGCCGCGCCCACTCTGACGACGCACGAAGGACGCCCCCGATGACGACGCCCGACGCTCCCGGCCCGACGCCCGACCCTGCCGCCGCGGACGAGCACGCCACCGACGCCGAGCGGCGGGTGCTGCGGACCGCGCTGCGGGACACGATGCTGCTGGTCGGCGCCCTGGTGGTGCTGGGCGGCGGCATCGGCCTGCTGGTCGCCGGCCTGCCCGGGTTGTGGGGCGCCCTGGTGGGCGCCGCGATCGCGGCCTTCTTCTGCGCCACGACGATCTGGTCGATGATGCGCACCGTCGGGTCGAGCCCCGCGCGCATGGCCGCGTTCGTCATGGGCGCCTGGGTGGCCAAGATCGTCGTGCTCATCGTGGTGCTGGCGCTGCTCCAGGGCGCCACGTTCTACGCGCCGTGGGTGCTGATCGCCGTGCTCGCCGTCGGGGCGATCGGGTCCGCGCTGCTCGACTACCGCGCGGTGAACAGCGGCCGCGTGCCCTACGTGCAGCCCTGATCGCGCCGTCCGACCGAGCCTTTGACCAGGGTGCTTGCGCCGGGCGACCATTCGTCGCCGGGGGCAACATCGTGCGCTTCTTCACAAGCCGCGAGATCTGGCCGGAAAAACTGCTCCGCGATGTCGGAGCACCTGTGAACATCCGGTAGGCTGTCCGCGAATCCATGACGGCCAGGTCCGATGGCGTGCCCTCCCAGGAGTGGAGCGCCCGGACCGTACGACCTCCGGGAGAACCCCCTGTCTACGCCAGCGATCCCCCTGCTGCTTGCCGCCGAAGGTGACGGCGAGTTCCACGCGCCGACGATCGCGGACTTCTTCCCGCCGGCCATCTTCTTCGAGGGCACTCCCTTCGAGTTCAACCGGATCATGCTGGTCCGCGTCATCATGGCCACCGTCCTGCTGGTGGTGTTCTGCCTCGCAGCCCGGCGCGCCCGCCTGGTGCCCGGCCGGTTCCAGAACGCGGTCGAGATGATCCTCGACTTCGTGCGCAACTCGATCGCCATCGAGGTGCTGGGCCAGGAGAACGGCCGCAAGTACTTCAAGCTGCTCGCGACGATCTTCTGCACGGTCCTCGTGATGAACATCGCCGCGGTGATCCCGTTCCTCAACATCGCGGGCACCTCCGTGATCGGCCTGCCGATCGTGCTCGCCGCGTGGACGTACGTCATGTATCTCTCCGCGGGGGTCAAGGCGCACGGTCTGGGTGGCTACCTCAAGAACTCGCTCTTCCCGCCGGGTGTGCCGAAGCCGCTCTACGTGCTGCTCGTGCCGATCGAGGCGCTGCAGGTCTTCGTCCTGCGCCCCGCGACGCTCGTCATCCGGCTCCTGGCCAACATGGTCGCCGGGCACCTCATGCTCGCGATCTGCTTCGCGGCCACGTCGTTCTTCCTCTTCGACTCGGCCGGCGCGATGAAGCTGTTCGGCGCGGGCACGTTCGTGGCCGGCGCGGCGTTCTTCTTCTTCGAGGTCTTCGTGGCCGCCCTGCAGGCGTACGTCTTCGCGATCCTCACCGCCGTGTACCTCAACATGTCCGTCGAGGCGGAGCACTGACCGTCTCGCGGTTCCCGGCCTAGCCGGACCCGTCCTACCAACTGCACCCAGAAAGCGACGCCGGGCCACCGTGGTCCGGCGCCCAACGGAAGGAAACCCAGTGGACGTCACCACCCTCGCCGAGGTCACCGGAAACATCGGCACCGTCGGTTACGGCCTCGCGGCGGTCGGCCCGGGCATCGGCCTCGGCATCCTCATCGGCAAGACGATCGAGGGCATGGCTCGCCAGCCCGAGGTCTCCGGCCAGCTCCGTACCACGATGTTCATCGGTATCGCCTTCGTCGAGGTGCTCGCGCTCCTCGGCCTGGTGGCCGGCTTCATCGTTCCGTGATGATGACCTCTTCCCTGAACACCTCCACGCCGGCGGTCCTCGCCGCCGAGGGGACCGAGCAGAACATCCTGCTGCCGCACACGTACGACATCGTGTGGTCGCTGATCATCGTGATCATCGTCGGGTTCGTGTTCTACCGGTACGTCCTGCCCAAGTTCCAGGCCGTGCTGGACGAGCGCACCGCGAAGATCGAGGGCGGCATCGCCAAGGCGGAGAAGGCCCAGGAAGAGGCCGCGGAGGCGCTGAAGGAGTACCACCAGCAGCTCGCCGAGGCCCGTGCCGACGCCGCGAAGACCCGCGAGGAGGCGCGCGCCGAGGGCACCGCCATCGTCGCGGAGCTCCGCACCAAGGCGCACGAGGAGGCCTCGCGCATCGTCGAGACCGCCCACCGCCAGATCGAGGCGGAGCGCCAGACGGCGGCCGTCTCGCTGCGCGCCGAGGTCGGCGAGCTGGCCACCGAGCTGGCGTCCAAGATCGTCGGCGAGTCGCTGCAGGACTCCGCGCGCCAGTCGCGCGTGGTCGACCGCTTCCTCGACGAGCTCGAGGCCGCGGGCGACGAGTCGCGCACGGCGGCGCCGGTCGGCAACTCGGTCGGCAAGGAGGGCTGATGCGGGGCACCAGCGGAGCATCCCTCGCGGCGGCGCAAGAGCGGTTCGAGCCGGTCCTGCGGTCCGCCGGGGCCGACGCGAAGGCGCTCGGCGAGCAGCTGTTCGCCGTCGTCGCCGCCCTGGATTCCTCCGGGCCGCTGCGCCGGTCGCTCGCCGACCCGTCGCGCGAACCGGAGGACCGTGCGGCCCTGGCCGGCCGCGTGCTGGCCGGGGGCTTCGACGAGCGCGTCGTGGACCTCGTCACGGGGCTGGCGCGGTCGCGCTGGTCCGGCGACCGGGACCTCGCGGACGCCGTCGAGCGTCTCGGGCTCGACGCCGTGCTGGCGTCCGCCGAGGCGCGGGGCACCCTCGAGACGGTCGAGGACGAGCTGTTCCGGCTGACCCGGGCGCTCGTCGGGCAGCGTGAGGCGCGCCAGGTGCTCTCGGACTCCACGACGGAACCCGGGCGCCGCGCGCAGCTCGTCGACTCCCTGCTCACGGGCAAGGTGGACGACGTGACGCTCGTGCTCGCCCGCCGCGCCACGACCGCCCTGCGCGGCCGCCGCTTCGTGGCGACGCTGCTGTGGTACGGGGAGATCGCCGCCGAGCGTCGTCGCCGGCTCGTGGCCACGGTCACGAGCGGCAGCGTGCTCAGCCAGCCCCAGCAGGACCGGCTCGCCGGGCTGCTCGAGCGTGCCTACGGGCGCGCCGTGCAGCTCAACGTCACGGTCGACGCCGCCGTCATCGGCGGCCTGCGCATCCAGGTCGGCGCCGACGTCGTCGACTCCACCGTGCTGTCCCGCCTGGCCGACGCCCGTCGCCGGCTGGCCGGCTGAACCCCTAGGCCCAGCGCCGGCCCCGGTCGGCTACGCAGAACGTGAGGCCGCGCGATACGCGGCCACGACAGGAGAGAGCAATGGCTGAGCTGACGATCCGGCCGGAGGAGATCCGCGCCGCTCTGGACAGCTTCGTGAAGTCGTACGAGCCCGAGGGCGCGGTCAGCGAGGAGGTCGGCCGCGTCACCGTCGCCGCCGACGGCATCGCCTACGTCGAGGGTCTCCCCGGCGCGATGGCGAACGAGCTGCTGCGGTTCGAGGACGGCACGCTCGGCCTCGCCCTGAACCTGGACGTCCGGGAGATCGGCGTCGTCGTCCTCGGCGAGTTCACGGGCATCGAGGAGGGGCAGGAGGTCCGCCGCACCGGCGAGGTCCTGTCCGTCCCCGTGGGCGAGGGCTACCTCGGCCGCGTCGTCGACCCGCTGGGCAACCCGATCGACGGCCTGGGCGACATCGAGAGCGAGGGCCGCCGCGCCCTCGAGCTCCAGGCGCCCGGCGTCATGCAGCGCAAGTCGGTGCACGAGCCGCTGCAGACCGGCATGAAGGCGATCGACTCGATGATCCCGATCGGTCGCGGTCAGCGTCAGCTGATCATCGGCGACCGGCAGACCGGCAAGACCGCGATCGCGATCGACACGATCATCAACCAGAAGGCCAACTGGGAGTCGGGCGACCCGAGCAAGCAGGTCCGCTGCATCTACGTCGCCGTCGGCCAGAAGGGCTCGACGATCGCCTCCGTGCGCGGCGCCCTCGAGGAGGCCGGTGCGCTCGAGTACACGACGATCGTCGCCGCCCCGGCGTCCGACCCGGCGGGCTTCAAGTACATCGCCCCCTACACCGGCTCGGCCATCGGCCAGCACTGGATGTACCAGGGCAAGCATGTGCTGGTCATCTTCGACGACCTGTCGAAGCAGGCCGAGGCCTACCGCGCCGTGTCGCTGCTGCTGCGCCGCCCGCCGGGCCGCGAGGCGTACCCCGGCGACGTCTTCTACCTGCACTCCCGTCTGCTCGAGCGCTGCGCCAAGCTCTCGGACGACCTGGGCGCGGGCTCGATGACCGGCCTGCCGATCATCGAGACCAAGGCGAACGACGTCTCGGCGTACATCCCGACCAACGTCATCTCCATCACCGACGGCCAGATCTTCCTGCAGTCGGACCTCTTCAACGCCGACCAGCGCCCGGCGGTCGACGTCGGCATCTCCGTCTCCCGAGTCGGTGGTGACGCGCAGATCAAGGCGATGAAGAAGGTCTCCGGCACGCTGAAGCTCGAGCTGGCGCAGTTCCGCTCGCTCGAGGCCTTCGCGATGTTCGCGTCCGACCTCGACGCGGCGTCGCGCGGCCAGCTGGCCCGCGGTGCGGTGCTCATGGAGCTGCTCAAGCAGCCCCAGTACACGCCGTACCCGGTCGAGGACCAGGTCGCGTCCGTGTGGGCCGGCACCAAGGGCAAGCTCGACGACGTCCCCGTCGAGGACGTCAAGCGGTTCGAGTCCGAGATGCTCGACCACCTGCGTCGCCACACCTCGGTGCTCTCCACGATCGCCGAGACCGGCAAGCTGGAGCAGGACACCGAGGACGCGCTGGCCGCGGCCGTCGAGGACGTGCGCAACGGCTTCCTCAAGGCCGACGGCACCCCGCTCGTCGGTGGCGACGACGAGGGCGACTCCGCGGACGTCGAGCAGGAGCAGCTCGTCGTGCAGAAGAAGGCCTGAGCATGGCCGGTGGAGCCCAGCGCATCTACAAGCAGCGGATCAAGTCGACGCAGTCGCTGAAGAAGATGTTCCGCGCGCAGGAGCTGATCGCGGCCTCCCGCATCGGCAAGGCGCGGGCGCGCACCGCCGCGGCGTCGCCGTACGAGCGTGCCATCACCCGCGCGGTGTCGGCCGTGGCGACGCACACGTCGACCAAGCACCCCCTGACGAGCGAGCGGCACGACACGGACCGCGTCGCGGTCCTCGTGATCGCGTCCGACCGCGGCATGGCCGGCGCCTACTCAGCGTCGATCATCCGGGAGGCGGAGCGCCTGATCGCCCAGCTGCAGGGCGAGGGCAAGCAGGTCGAGCTCTACGCGACCGGCCGGCGCGCCGTCTCGTACTACGGCTACCGCGGGCGCCAGCTCGCGGGGCAGTGGTCGTACGGCTCGGACAGCCCGGACTCGGACGTCGCCGGCGAGATCGCCGAGACCCTGCTCGGGGCGTTCCTCGCCCCGGCGGACGAGGGCGGCGTCGGTGAGCTGCACGTCGTGTACACGCAGTTCGTCAACATGGTCACGCAGCGGCCGCGCGTCGTGCGGATGCTCCCGCTCGAGGTCGTCGAGGGCGTCGCCGCACCCGGCGAGCACGAGACGTTCCCGCTGTACGACTTCGAGCCGTCGCCGGAGAGCGTCCTCGACGCCCTCCTGCCGCGCTACGTCCGCAGCCGCATCTTCAGCTTCATGCTCGACGCCGCGGCGTCGGAGCTGGCCGCGCGCCAGCGGGCGATGCACACGGCGACGGACAACGCCGAGGACCTGATCCGCACCTACACGCGCCTGGCGAACCAGGCCCGCCAGGCGGACATCACCCAGGAGATCAGCGAGATCGTCTCGGGTGCCGACGCCCTCGCGGCGTCATGACGCCGGCCATGGCAGCAGCCCAGCCGGCTCTGACGACCGTACTGACATCCGCAACGTTCCTTTCGAAGCGAGGCAAGCAATGACCGCCACCACCGTGGAAGCCCCGGTCGAGCACCAGAGCGGACCCGGCGTGGGCCGTGTCGCGCGCGTGATCGGCCCCGTCGTCGACATCGAGTTCCCCGAGGACGCGATCCCCGACATCTACAACGCCCTGACGGTCGACATCGACCTGTCGTCGCAGGGCGAGGGGGAGAAGTCCTTCGCCCTCATGCTCGAGGTCGCCCAGCACCTCGGCGACGGCCTGGTCCGCGCCATCGCGCTGAAGCCGACCGACGGCCTCGTGCGCGGCTCCGCCGTCACCGACACGGGCGCGCCCATCAGCGTGCCGGTCGGCGACATCACCAAGGGCAAGGTCTTCAACGTGACCGGCGACGTCCTCAACCTCGCCGAGGGTGAGAAGCTCGAGGTCACCGAGCGCTGGCCGATCCACCGCAAGCCCCCGGCCTTCGACCAGCTCGAGTCGAAGACCGAGATGTTCGAGACCGGCATCAAGTCGATCGACCTTCTCACCCCGTACGTGCAGGGTGGCAAGATCGGCCTCTTCGGTGGTGCGGGCGTCGGCAAGACGGTCCTCATCCAGGAGATGATCCAGCGCGTCGCGCAGGACCACGGCGGTGTGTCCGTGTTCGCAGGCGTCGGTGAGCGCACCCGTGAGGGCAACGACCTCATCGCCGAGATGGAGGAGGCCGGCGTCTTCGACAAGACGGCCCTGGTCTTCGGCCAGATGGACGAGCCGCCGGGCACGCGTCTGCGCGTCGCCCTGTCCGCGCTGACGATGGCGGAGTACTTCCGCGACGTGCGCAAGCAGGACGTGCTGCTCTTCATCGACAACATCTTCCGGTTCACGCAGGCCGGCTCCGAGGTGTCGACCCTGCTGGGCCGCATGCCGTCCGCGGTGGGCTACCAGCCCAACCTGGCCGACGAGATGGGCCTCCTGCAGGAGCGCATCACCTCGACGCGCGGTCACTCGATCACCTCGCTGCAGGCGATCTACGTGCCGGCGGACGACTACACCGACCCGGCGCCGGCGACCACGTTCGCCCACCTGGACGCGACGACCGAGCTCTCCCGCGAGATCGCGTCGAAGGGTCTGTACCCGGCGATCGACCCGCTGACCTCGACGTCCCGCATCCTCGACCCGCGCTACGTGGGCCAGGAGCACTACGACGTCGCCACCCAGGTCAAGTCGATCCTGCAGCGCAACAAGGAGCTGCAGGACATCATCGCGATCCTCGGTGTGGACGAGCTCTCGGAGGAGGACAAGACGGTCGTCGCGCGTGCGCGCCGCATCCAGCAGTTCCTCTCCCAGAACACCTACATGGCGAAGAAGTTCACCGGCGTGGAGGGTTCCACCGTGCCGCTGAGCGAGACCATCGAGGCGTTCAAGAAGATCGCCGAGGGCGAGTTCGACCACATCGCCGAGCAGGCGTTCTACAACATCGGCGGCCTCGAGATGCTCGAGGAGAACTGGGCCCGGATCCAGAAGGAGTACGGGGCCTGACGGTCTCGTCCCGCCGCGTCGCCGCGCCGGGAGGCACCGCCTCCCGGCGCGGCGACGCGACCGCCTGACGAACCCGCACGATCGGAAAGAGGACATGGAGATGGCAGAGCTGAACGTGGACCTCGTCGCGTCCGACCGCAAGGTCTGGTCCGGCGCGGCGCGCGAGGTCAGCGCCCCGTCCGTCGACGGCCAGGTCGGCATCCTCGCCGGCCACGCCCCGCTCCTCGCGGTGCTGCGCCCGGGCACGGTCAAGGTGTCGACGGCCCACGGGACCGCGGTCGAGGCGCACGTCACCGGCGGCTTCGTCTCCGTCGACGGCAACCTCGTGACGATCGTCGTCGACGAGGTCTCGGAGCTGTCCGGCCGCGAGCCGGCGCTGCGCTGAGGCAGGTGCCGGTGGCGTACGCAGTCTGGTCCGCGGTGGCTCTCGTCGTCGCGCTCGGACTGGTGCTCGCCGCCGGCGCCTCCCGCCTGCGGACCCTCTCCCGGAGGGTCGGCTCCTTCCCCTGCCACGCACGCCCCGCGGACGACCCGCAGGCCGCGTGGATGGTGGGGATCGCCCACTACGCCGTGGGCCGTATCGACTGGTGGCGCGGGTGGTCGCTCGCGCCGCGCCCGGCGCGCGTCTGGCGCCGCGACGGGCTCTCGATCACCGGCCGCGCCCCGCTCGACCAGGCCGGGCAGCCCGACCAGGTGCTGGTGCGCTGCCGCTACGACGGCACCGACTTCGAGCTGCTGATGTCCTCCGGCGCGTACGCCGGGCTCGCGTCGTGGCTGGAGTCCGCGCCCCCGGGGCGCCGCGACCTGGTCCTGTAGAGCACCGCCACAGCACCCGCCACGAACGAAGAGGGGGACCGTGCGTCTCGTCGTCGCCCGCTGCTCGGCCCGGTACACCGGCCGGCTCACCGCCCACCTGCCGCTGGCCTCGCGGCTCCTCGTCGTCAAGGCGGACGGCAGCGTGCTGCTGCACTCCGACGGCGGCTCCTACAAGCCGCTCAACTGGATGAGCCCGCCGTGCTCGACGGCGGTCGGCGAGCCCGACGACGAGGCGCGGGGGCGCGGCGTCACCCAGGTCTGGACGGTGCAGCACCAGAAGTCCGACGACCGCCTGGAGATCGAGCTGCACGAGGTGGAGCACGACTCCGCCCACGACCTCGGCGTCGACCCCGGCCTCGTGAAGGACGGCGTGGAGGCGCACCTGCAGGAGCTGCTGGCCGCGCAGATCCACCTCCTCGGCGCGGGCCACTCCCTCGTGCGCCGCGAGTACATGACGGCGATCGGACCGGTCGACATCCTGGCCCGCGACGCCGCCGGCGCGACCGTGGCGGTCGAGCTCAAGCGCCGCGGCGACATCGACGGCGTCGAGCAGCTGACCCGCTACCTCGAGCTCCTCAACCGCGACCCGCTGCTCGCCCCGGTGCGCGGCGTCTTCGCCGCGCAGGAGATCAAGCCGCAGGCGCGCGTGCTCGCGACGGACCGGGGGATCGAGTGCCTGGTGCTGGACTACGACGCGATGCGCGGCGTGGACGACGTGGACTCGCGCCTCTTCTGAGACCTTCCGGGGTTTGTCAGGAAGGTTTCGCAATCCACCAGCCCTGCGGCAGGATGGGCCCATGAGCGCTGCCACCCCCACGGCCCCCCTCTCCGACTTCGGCGCGCCGGTCGCGCTGCGCGGTCGCGTCGTGACGCCGCAGGACGACGTCGAGGACGGCGCGGTCGTCGTCGCGGACGGCCTCGTGCGCTGGGTGGGCCCTGTCGCGGCGGCCGAGCACGCCGACGCGGAGGTCGCCGCCGCGGTGGCCGCGGCCCTCGCCCCCGAGCCCGGCACCGTGCTGCTGCCCGGTCTCGTGGACCTGCACAACCACGGCGGGGGCGGCGTCGGCTTCCCCGACGCGACGACCGCCGACGACGCGCTGGTCGCGGTGCTCGAGCACCGCCGGCACGGCACCACGACGATGCTCGCCTCCCTCGTCACGGCCGACCGCGAGACCCTGCTGGCCCGGGCGGGCCTGCTCGCCGGCCTCGCCGACGCGGGCGAGATCGCGGGGATCCACGCCGAGGGGCCGTTCCTGTCGCACGAGCGGCGGGGCGCGCAGAGCCCGGACGACCTCGTCCCGGGTGACGTCCGCCTCGTGCGCGACCTCGTCGAGGCGTCGCGCGGGCACCTGCGCACCATGACCGTGGCCCCCGAGGTCGACGGCGTGGTCGGGGCCGACGGCGCGGCCGACGCGCTCGTGGCCGCGGGCGTCGTGCCGTCCCTCGGGCACACCGACGCCACCACGGAGCAGGCGGAGGAGCTCCTCGCGCAGGTGGCCGCGGCCCTCGCCGCCGCTGCCGAGGCGGGCGAGGCCCCCGCGCGCGAGATGACCGCCACCCACCTGTTCAACGGGATGCGCCCCCTGCACCACCGTGCGCCGGGGCCGATCGCCGCGTGCCTCGCGGCCGCCGCCCGCGGCGAGCTCGTCGTGGAGCTGATCGCCGACGGCGTCCACCTGGCGCCGGCGACCGTGCGGACGGTCGTGGAGACGGTCGGGGCCGACCAGGTCGCGCTCGTCACGGACGCGATGGCGGCCGCCGGCATGGCCGACGGCTCCTACGAGCTGGGGCCGATGGCGGTGACCGTGCGCGACGGCGTCGCCCGCCTCGCCGATCCGGGCGACCCCGACGGCGGCGCGATCGCGGGCGGCACGGCGCACCTGGTCGACGTCGTGCGCGACACCGTCGCGGCGGGCGTCCCGCTCGTCGACGCCGTGCGCTCCGCGTCCTGGGTGCCGGCGCGCGTGCTGGGCCTCACCGACGTCGGCGGCCTCGTCGTGGGCCGGCGCGCGGACGTCGTCGTCACCGACGGCGACCTGCGCGTGCGGCGCGTGCTGCGCGGCGGCGTCGACGTGCCGCTCGGCTGAGCGCGGCCCTCCGCAGCGCTGCTCTCCAGCAGGCGATCCGCCGCGCCGTCGGAACCGATGACGCGCCCCCGCGCCGTCGTGGAGCCGCGGTCCTACCGTCGAGCGGTGCTCCCGCGGGTGGTCAGCACGGGCGCGAGCAGCCGGGTCTCGGCAGGCCGGCCGTCGTCGAGCCGGCCCATGACGATGTCCACGGCGAGGCTCCCGATGGTCGACGCGGGCAGGTCGATGGCGGTCATCGGCATCGCCTGCGCGAGCGCGACGTCCTCGGGGCACAGCGCGATCACCGACACGTCCTCGGGCACGGCTCGGCCGGACTCGCGCAGCCGGGACAGGACGTGGGGAAGCGCGCGCTCGTTGTGCACGAAGAGCCCGCTGGTGCCGGGCGCGTCGGCGAGGAGCTCGTCGACGACGCGGGCGACCTCGGCGGGCGCGCCCGGGCACGCGACGGCCCGCGCGTCCAGGCCCTGCTCCGGTGCGGCCTCCGCGAAGCCGCGCATCACGCGGTCCACGTACGACGTGTGCCGGTCCACGACCTCCGGCGGGGCGCCGAGCATCGCGACGGTGCGGTGCCCCAGCTCGGCCAGGTGGCGCGCGGCGAGCCGCCCGGCGGACTCGAAGTCCAGGTCCACGCACGACAGCCCCGAGGCGTCGCGCGGCAGCCCCACCAGCACCGACGGCTGCCTCGACCGGGTGAGGATCGGGATGCGCGCGTCGTCGGCCTCCACGTCCATGACGACGAGGGCGTCGACCATCGACCCGTTCGTGGCGCGCTCCAGACCCTCGAGGTCGTCCTGGGTGAGCAGCAGGACGTCGTGCGCGTGCTCCCGCGCCCGGGTGACGACGCCGCCCGCGAACTGCATGATCACGGGCACGTCGATGCCGGAGCGCAGCGGGATCATGAGCCCGATGACCTCGGTGCGCGCCGACGCGAGGGCCCGTGCCCCGGCGTGCGGGCGGTAGCCCAGCGTCGCGATCGCCTGCTCGACGCGCCGGCGCGTGGGCGCGGAGATGGACCGCTTGCCGGAGAGCACGTAGGAGACGGTCGACGCCGAGACTCCCGCCGCCTTGGCGACGTCCTCGATGGTGGCCACGGCTATCTCCTGGGTGCGTGAGGGACGGCGGCGCCCACGACCGGGAGGTCACCGGGCACGTCGAGGATCACGGTAGCGCCCGCCGCGACCGAGACCGGGGTTCCCGCTGCGGCCACGCCGCCGTGGCCCACCACGACCTCCAGGGCCCGGTCGTCGGGCGCCCGCAGCCGGGCGCGGGTCAGCGCGCCGTCGCGCCACGCGAGGTCGACCTCGGCCCCGCCGCGGGCCCGCAGCCCGGTGACCTCGCCGTCGGGCCATGCCGGGGGCAGCGCGGGCAGGAGGTCGAGGCGCACGGCGCCGCCGTCCCGCCGGTGCGACTGCAGCAGCATCTCCGCGACGCCCGCGGTGAGGCCGAGGTTGCCGTCGATCTGGAACGGCGGGTGCGCGCTGAACAGGTTCGGGTACAGCCCGCCGCGCTGCCCGGCCGGGTGCCGCTCGTCGGGGCCGTCGGCGGGGCGCAGCGACAGCAGCACCTGGTCGTGGGCCCGGCCGCCCTCGCCGAGCCGCGCCCACAGCGAGATCCGCCAGGCGAGGGACCAGCCCGTGGACTCGCGGCCGCGCAGCTCGAGGCTGCGGGCGGCGGCCCGCGCCAGGTCCGGGGTGGTCGTCGGGTCCAGGTCTCCGAGGGGGTAGAGCCCCACGAGGTGCGACAGGTGCCGGTGCTCGGGCTCTGCCTCGGGGACCTCCTCGCCCCACTCCAGCAGCTCACCGCGCGACCCGGTCGCCGGGCCCGGCAGCGCGGCGGCGACGGCCTCGAGGCGGGGGAGCCACGGCTCGTCGGCGTCGTCGAGCCCGAGCCCGCCGGCGGCCTCGCGACAGCCTGCCGCCAGGGCGCGCACCAGCGCCACGTCCATCGCGGCGCTGGTCGTGACCGCGGCGGGCTCGCCGTCGGGGGCGACGAACTGGTTCTCCGGTGAGGTCGACGGGCTGGTCCAGGCGTGCAACCGGTCTCCGTCCCGCCCGGCGCCGGACGGGGAGCCGCCCGCCGTCTGCACCCAGGCCAGCGCGAACTCGCCCGCCCCGCGCAGCGCGGGCCACGCGGCCCGCAGCGCGGCGTCGTCGCCCGTGAACCGGTGGTGCTCCAGGAGGTGCTGGGCCAGCCACGTGCCGCCGTGCGCCCACGCGGACCACTTCGCCTCGCCGCGGCCGTTGCCGACGGGCGCCGCGTGGCCCCACGCGTCCGAGTTGTGGTGCGCCACCCACCCGGCGGCGCCGTACAGGTCGCGGGCGACGACGGCGCCCGGCCCGTCGGCGAGGCCGCGGACGTAGCGCAGCAGCGGTTCCTGGCTCTCGGCGAGCCCGGTCGTGCCGGCCGCCCAGTACGCCATCTGCAGGTTGATGTTCAGCGTGTAGCCGCTGCTCCACGGGCCCGGCAGCCACGGGTTCCACAGGCCCTGCAGGGTGAGCGGCAGGCCGCCCGCCCCCCGCGCCGTCACGCCTCCGCGCGCCCCGCCCTCAGCTCCGCGAGCATCTCGTCGACCAGCGAC
>JADHZE010000098.1 GCA_026934365.1 Isoptericola sp. QY 916
GCCGCGCCGCCGAGCCGGGCGCCGTCGGGCCCGGTGAGCGCGGCCTCGCGCGCCAGGTGCAGCGCCTGGAGGTTGGACTGCGTGCCGCCCGAGGTGAAGACCCCGTCGCTCCCGGCCGGGAAGCCGATGCGGCCGGCGGTCCACTCGACGAGGCGCTGCTCCATGAGGGTCGCGACCGTCGACTGGTCGTAGGTGTCGACGGACGTGTTGATCGCGGCGAGCATCGCCTCCGCTCCGACGGCCGGGAGCGCCACCGGGCAGTTGAGGTGCGCCGTGTACGCGGGGTGGTGGAACCAGACGGCGTGCGAGGCGTAGAGGTCGGCGCTCTCGCGCAGCGCCTCGGGCGTCCCGACCGGGGGCCCGTCGAGGTCGACGGCGTCGACGAGGGCCTGCAGCTCGCGGCGGCTGGCGCCGCAGAACGGCTGCCGGACGGTCTCGAAGCGGGCGGCCACGTCGTCCACGACGGCGTGCAGCGCGCCGGCGTAGTCGGCCGCGGTCGCGGCTCCCAGCAGGGCGGAGGACTTCGTCACGGGTCTCCTCGATCGGTCGAAGTGAGGTCAGCCTGGCCTAACTTAGGGTCACCTCGCTCCGATGCCAACCGCTGGGACGCAGATCACATCCCGCGGCCGGCGTCGACCCAGCGGAGCGCCCGCCCACGGGCGCGTTGCCCCGGCGGGCCCGACCGGGTAATGTCCTGCGGCTCCCACCCGCCGCCCTGGAGGTCAGCCGTGCCCGCCGTGTCCCCTGCCGAGCTCGACCGGGAGCGGGCACACCTGCAGCGGGCGCGCGAGGAGCTCGCCCGGATGCGCGAGCGCACGGCGGGGCTGACCGCCCACGCCGGCGACCGCATCAGCGCCGAGGTGCTCGAGGCCACGATGGCCCGCCGCCTGGCCCAGCTCGCCGACGACCCCCACGTGCCCCTCTTCTTCGGCCGGCTCGACCACGACGAGCCGACCGGTGGCGAGGTCTTCCACGTCGGGCGGCGGCACGTGTCCGACACCGCCGGGGACCCGCTGGTCGTGGACTGGCGCGCCCCGGTGAGCGCCGCGTTCTACCGCGCCACCCGGGACGACCCGATGGGGGTCGCCACCCGGCGCCGGTACGGCTTCGCACGCGGCGTGCTCACCGGGTTCGAGGACGAGGTGCTGTCCGGCGCGAGCGCGAGCGCTACCGCGGCCGAGCACTCGGAGATCCTTGAACAGGAGATCGAGCGCCCGCGCACCGGGCCGATGCGAGACATCGTCGCGACGATCCAGCCCGAGCAGGACGTCATCGTCCGCAGCGACCTCGACCGCACCGTCGTCGTGCAGGGCGCGCCCGGCACGGGGAAGACGGCCGTGGGCCTGCACCGCGCGGCCTACCTGCTGTACGCGCACCGGGAGCAGGTCACGCGGCGCGGCATGGCAGTCGTCGGACCGAACTCGAGCTTCCTGCGCTACATCCGGGACGTGCTGCCCGCCCTCGGCGAGGTCGACGCCACGCAGACGACGGTCGAGGAGCTCGTCGCGGCGCACGGCCGCCTGCGCGGTACCGAGACTGCCGAGGTCGCCCGCCTCAAGGGCGACGCCCGCATGGCGCAGGTGCTGCGCCGAGCCGTGTGGTCGCACCTGGGCGAGCCCGCGGAGGCGCTCGTCCTGCCGCGCGGCTCCCGCCGCTGGCGCGTGCCCGCGCACGAGGCCCGCGACGCCGTCGCGCACGTGGTGGGCCGCGACCTGCGCTACGACGCCGGGCGCGAGCAGCTCCGGTACGCGCTGGCGCACCGGATCCTGCAGCAGATCGAGGCGGCCGGCGACGCGCTCGACGACCGCGCCTGGGACGTCCTCGCGCGCACCAAGCCCGTGAAGGACTACGCCGCGGCGCTCTGGCCGGTCCTCACGCCCGCCCGGCTGCTGCACCGCCTGCTGGGCGACCCGGACTTCCTCGCCGCGACGGCTGACGGACTCCTCACCCCGGCCGAGCAGCAGCAGCTCACCTGGGCCGCACCGCCCCGGAGCGCGGGGGCGGCGCGGTGGACGCTCGCCGACCTCGTGCTGCTCGACGAGCTCGCCGACCTGCTGGAGCGGGCGCCGTCGGTGGCGCACGTCGTCGTCGACGAGGCCCAGGACCTGTCCCCCATGATGCTGCGCGCCCTCGGGCGCCGGGCCCGCACCGGCTCGCTCACGGTGCTCGGCGACCTCGCCCAGGCGACCACGCCGTGGGCCGTGCGCTCCTGGACGGACGCCCTCGCTCACCTCGGCAAGCCCGACGCGCACGTCGAGCAGCTCACCGCGGGGTTCCGCGTGCCCGGCGACGTCATCGAGTACGCGGCGCGCCTCCTGCCGACGATCGCGCCCACGCTCGCGCCACCTGTGGCCGTGCGGCGGGCCCGCGGCGAGCTGCTGCTCACCACGGCGCCGACCGAGGAGCTGGTGCGGGCCGCCCTCGCGCGGGAGGGCTCGGTGGGCCTGATCGTGCCGGACGCCGGCGTGGCCGCCGCGCGCAGACGGCTCCAGGCGGCTGGGCTGGAGCTCGCCGTCGTCGGCGAGGAGGACCTCACGGCGGAGGTCGCTGACAGCGCCGACGGTGCCGAGGGCGCTGACCGTGCCACCGAGTTCGACGCACGGCTCGACCTGGTCCCCGCGTCCCTGGCCAAGGGTCTGGAGTACGACCACGTCGTCCTCGACGACCCGGCGGGGATCGTGGCCGGCGAGACCGACCGCGGGTCCGGGCTGCGGCGCCTGTACGTGTGCCTGACCCGCGCGGTGACATCGCTCGCGGTGCGGCACGACGACGACGTGCCCGCCGAGCTGGCCGCCTGACCGCACCCCGCCACCTCCCCCGCCCTCGGGCCATGGGCCACGGCCGCGCGCAAGGTCGTGACACACGCCACAGTTTCTGGGAAAGTCTTTGCCAACGGGCGGAGGGGACCGTCCCACGCCCCCGTCCCTGGGGAGGGACCGTGACAGGCATGGTGCGGAGGACCTGGATGAGAGCGACGACGGCGGCCCTGGCAGCGGGGGCGGTGATCGCACCGACGGCGGGAGCCGCCGGTGCCGCGCCGCCGGACGACACCGCGACGTCGGGCAACAAGATCACCACGACCCACTGGCAGGGCATCGACGACCTGCGGCACGGCGAGTGGGAGAACCTGCGCCCCGGGGCGCGCGGCACCCTGGGGATCCGCGACGCCGGGGGGACCACCACGGCGTACACCGACCCGTTCGGCGACGGCAGCGCGGTGGACTACGAGACGGGGACGTGGACGTCGCCGGTCGTCGAGACCGGGTACGCCGTCGACGAGTCCCTGACCTCCTGGAACGCCACGACCCCGACCGGCACGTGGGTCGAGGTCGAGTTCCGCGGCCGCAAGGCCGACGGCGCCTGGACCAAGTGGTTCGTCATGGGCCGCTGGGCGTCCGGCGCCGACTTCGCGCCCGAGGACGGCTCGGTGGGCGACATCCACCGCACGTCGCTGGACGGCCAGAACGACGCCGACGCCGCCCTGTACACCGACACGTTCGTGGCCCGCACGGGCCACGAGCCCGAGGCCTTCCAGACCCGCGTCACGCTCTACCGGCCGGCCGGGTCGACGGCGACCCCGCGACTGTCGGGCGTGACGACGATGACCAACGAGTACCTGCCCGACTCCGCGTACACCGGCACCAGCGACTTCACGCTCGGCCGCGCGGTCGAGCTCGACGTGCCCGGCTACTCGCAGCTGATCCACATCGGCGAGTACCCCGAGTTCGGGGGCGGCGGCCAGGTGTGGTGCTCGCCGACGTCGACCACGATGATCCAGTACTCGTACGGCAAGAAGTACCGGGTGCCCGCCGACCGGCTCGAGGGCATCGTCGCCCCGAACGGCGACCCGCAGGTGGCGCACGCCGCCATCAACGCGTGGGACTACACCTACGAGGGCGCGGGCAACTGGCCGTTCAACACGGCGTACGCGCACGAGTACGGCCTGGAGACGTTCGTGACGCGGCTGCGCTCCCTGGCCGAGGCGGAGCGGTTCATCGCCGCGGGCATCCCGCTGGTCGTCTCGATCAACTTCGCGAAGGAGGAGATGCCCGAGGCAGGCTACGGCACCGACGGCCACCTGGTGACCATCGTGGGCTTCACCGCCGACGGCGACCCGGTCATCAACGACCCTAACAAGGCGACCGACGCCGACGTGCGCAACGTCTACACCCGCGAGAACTTCGAGCGCGTGTGGCAGACGTCCACCGACGGCATCGCGTACGTCATCCACCCGCACGACGTGAAGCTGCCCCGCAACGTCCCGGGGGCCACACCCAACTGGTGACCCCGGGAGACAGAGAGGCCGGATCCGCGAGATAGAGAAGGGATCCCGCCGAGATAGAGAGGGCGCGGACCGTTGTCGGTCCGCGCCCTCTCTATCTCGGCGGGATCCCTTCTCTATCTCGCGGGGCTCAGTGCGGGCGCACCGGGCCGACGGCGTCCGAGGTGAACGTCGCGGACGTGTAGCCGGGCGCGGACACGGTCACCTCGACCGAGATGTCCGCGCCGCGGTCCCGGCCCGTGAGGTGGTACCGCGTCCCGTCCGCTCCGCGCACGGGCTCGCCGTCGCGCAGCCACTGCACGTCGACGTCGGTGTCGTCCCCGGGCAGGTACTCCCCCGGGTCCACGGTGAGCACCTTGCCGATCTTCGCCCTGCCCTCGATGCTCGGCCCCTCGACGTCGGTGACCACAGGGTCGTGCAGCGTCACATCCGCGGCGCGGGTGAACACCTGCCGGTGCGCGTACCAGAGCTGGTAGTAGGCGTCCTCGCCGCGCACGTCCGTCCGGTCGTCGGGGATCGAGCCGTCGAACGACTTGGCGTTGTAGTAGTCGGTCGTGACCGTGTCGTCCGAGACCACGTAGCTCTGGTCGGCGCCGATCGTGTACTCGATGGGCGTGACCGCCTGCGGCGTGATGCCCGGGTAGGGCGCGTAGGCCGCGCCCTCCGGGTACGCGCGGCCGTAGATCGCGGCCGCCGCGTCGCCGCCCACGGTCACCGTCTGCCCGGTGCTCGGCACGACCACGGGGCGGTCCGCCGGGTTGTGGATCCAGGCCAGCGACCCGGCCCACCACACGCCCAGCCACTCGCCCCGCACCTGCGCGACGACGAGCTTGTGGCCCGAGTTCACACGCGCGCTGATGTCGCTGGCGTAGGTCGTGCCGTCCGCGCCGCCCGGCTTCCAGCCGGGGTCACGGGCGTAGGGCGCGTCGAGCGACGGCGCCTGGTAGGCGAGGGCGAAGTTCGTGCCCGCGCCCGCGACGCAGTCCCCGGAGCCCGGCGACGCCTGCGCGCACCCCGTGACCGGGTTCGCGTTGTCGTCGTAGCCGGCGACCACCTCGACGACGTCGCCCGGCGCGACGTCCGCCGTCGGGTCCAGGCCGCCGCCGATCGGCGCGCCGAGCAGGTCGAAGTAGTGCTCCCAGTCCCAGTACGGCCCCGGGTCCCAGTGCACGCTCTTGGTGGACCCGGGCAGGATGCCGGGGATCTGGTCGTGCCCGATGACGTGGGCGCGGTCGAGCGGGACGTCGTACTTCTCGCCCAGGTAGCGCACCAGCTCGGCCGACGACTGGTACATCGCCTCGGTGAACCAGCCCGACGTGCCGGCCCAGCCCTCGTGCTCCAGGCCGATCGAGTGCATGTTCATGTACCAGTTGCCCGCATGCCAGCCGACGTCGGAGGGCTCGAGGTGGTTCGCCACGTGCCCGTCCGACGACCGCAGCGTGTAGTTCCACGCCAGGTAGGTGGGGTCGGTGACCAGCCGCACGCTCGGCTCGTACGCCGTCTCCGTGTCATGGATGACGATGTAGTCGATCGACGGACCGCCCTCGCCCGTGCGGTCGGCCTGGTCGTGGTTGCCGTAGTTCCCGGTGTCGTCGGGCAGGTCGGCGCTGCCCTTCGCGTACGGCGCGGGCAGCCACTCGCAGCCCAGGTCGGGCGGGCAGTCGGCGGCCGCGTCGCTCGCCGCGGCCGTGGACGCCTCGGGCAGGACGGCGTCGGGCCGGGCGGCGAGGGTCACGAGTCCGCCGTCGTCGGTCGTGCGGCTCTCGCCCTGGCGCAGGGTCGAGTACACCCGGTCGGCGAACGACGGCGAGCCGCCCAGCCGCGCGACGGCCGCGCCCCAGGACGCGAGACCGTCGCCCGTCCCCTGCCCCGCGTCCCCCTGGTAGGAGGCCAGCAGCGCGGCGGCGCCGCAGGTGTTCGCGGCGGCGTCGGACCGGAGCTCGGCCGCGGACAGCCCGGTGAGGGCGGCGGCGCGGTCGAGCTCGCTCACGGCGGCGCGGGGCGTGGCGTCCTTGCCGGCCCCGTCGGGCGCCTCGGGCGCGTGGTCGAGCAGGTTGAACAGGCCGTAGCCCCCGTCGGCGCTGGCGGTGCCGGCGTGCTGGTCCCAGCGGGACTCCATGTAGGAGACGGCCTTGAGCAGGTCGGCGGGGACGCCGGTGGCGTCGCTCGCGGCGGCGAACGCGGACTCCCGGTCCGGCGCGGCGACGACGGCGTCGCAGGTCACGTCGGACGTGGGGGCGGTGGACGGTCCGGCCCCCGCGGCGACCGCGGGGATCGTGGCCAGGGGAAGGAGAAGGCCGGCGGCTGCCAGCCCGGTGGTGCGTCGTCGTACGGATCTCACGGGGAGTGCTCCTCTCGAGGACGAAGTGCGCTCACGGGCGCACCTCGTCATCGAACCGTGAAATCCCGTTTCATGGGAAGTGATAGACGTAAAAAATCTCGTCGCGCCTCGGCGCGACGAGATCAGCGGCCGCGCTCGCGCGCGGGAGGGAAGGTCAGGAGAGGCGGACGGTCGCCTGCGAGCGGCCCAGCACCTTGGCGCCCTCGTGCGTCACCGTGAGGTCCACGCGCACCGTGCCGGCGTCCGCGTCGATCGCGCCCACGGCGGCGGAGACCTCGACGACGGCGGCGCCGTCGTGCGGGACCGGGACCGGCTTCGTGAAGCGCGTCTGGTAGGCGACGACGGCGCCCGGGTCTCCCGCCCAGTCGGCGACGACGCCGACGACGGAGCCCATCGTCAGCATCCCGTGGGCGATGACGTCGGGCAGCCCGACGCCGGTGGCGAAGGACTCGTCCCAGTGGATCCGGTTGAAGTCGCCGCTGGCCCCGGCGTAGCGCACGAGGCGGGCTCGGTCGAGCTCGACCGTCCCGGTGGCGACGACGTCTCCGACGGTGAGGTCCGCGAGGGCGGGGCGGGTCATCAGGAGTCCTCCCCGCGGATCACGAGGCTCGAGGAGACGGTCGCGACGGGCTCGCGGGCGCCGTCGCCGTCCGCGCCGTCCGCGGCCGCGAAGATCTCGCAGCGCGTCGTCACCATCGCGATGCCGGCCCGCTCGGTCACGGAGTCCACGTGGAGCACCGTGACCAGCTCGTCGCCGGCGACGATCGGCCGGTGGTGCGTGAACTTCTCGTCCGCGTGGACGACGCGCGAGAAGTCGATCCCGGCGTCCGGGTCCTGGACGTACTGCGCCTCGGCCCGCTGTGCGACGACGACGGCGAACGTGGGGGGCGCGACGAGGTCCGGATAGCCGAGACCCCGCGCCGCCACGAGGTCGTGGTGCGCGGGGTGGGCGGCACCGACGGCGGAGGCGAACTCACGGAGCTTCTCGCGCCCCACGGAGTAGGGGGCGGTGGCCGGGTACTCGCGGCCAGCGAAGTCGGGGTTCGCCACGTCGGTGCGGTGATCCGTCGAGGGCTGGGTCAGCGGGTCTCGCGGTGCGACGTGTGCTTGCCGCAGCGCGGGCAGAACTTCGCCAGCTCGAGACGGTCGGGGTCGTTGCGGCGGTTCTTCTTCGTGATGTAGTTCCGCTCCTTGCAGTCCACGCAGGCGAGCGTGATCTTCGGGCGGACGTCCGCGCTCTTGGCAGCCATGGTGTGTCACCTCTCGCGCCCCCGGAAGGCGCCACGTGAATCAAGGAACAGGCCGGTCCGACGCCGGCCGTCGAACCGTGATGATGTCGGTAGCGAGGGCGGGGCTCGAACCCGCGACCTCACGATTATGAGTCGTGCGCTCTGACCAGCTGAGCTACCCCGCCGCGCGTGACGGAACGCAGGACCATGCGTCCTCAGATGAGGACGACGGTCCCGCGTCACATCACAGAGCCCCGAAAGGGAATCGAACCCTTGACCTTCTCCTTACCATGGAGACGCTCTGCCGACTGAGCTATCGGGGCAGCGGAGAAGACTCTACACGGCTCTCGGCACCTGATGAAATCCGCGGGATGCCCGCTCGATCACATCGTGCGCCGGGCCCGTGCGGGCCCCTCCAGACGTCGGACGAGGCGCCTCCCGAGGGGGGCGCCCCGTCCGTCGCGGTGGCAGGTGAGGGATTCGAACCCCCGAAGGCTGAGCCGTCTGATTTACAGTCAGATCCCTTTGGCCGCTCGGGCAACCTGCCGTGCGGGCTCGCGGACGAGCTCGCGGGTAGAACCATAACGCCCCGGAGGGTCCCGGCGGAAATCGTCTCGCCGTGGCCCGCGTCACGACCGCCCGCACCGTCCCCCGGGTCCTACATTGAGGCGGTGACGTCCCCCTCCTCCCCCGACCGCTGGGGGCTGCCGCTCGGCCTCTCGGCGTTCGTCCTCTGGGGCGCGATGCCCCTGTTCTTCCCGCTGCTCGAGCCCGCCGGCCCCGTCGAGATCATCGCCCACCGCGTCGTGTGGAGCCTCGTGTTCTGCGTGGTGCTCCTGCTCGTCACGCGCACGTTCGGGTCGTTCGTCGCCGTCCTGCGCAACGGGCGCGTCATGGGCGCGCTCGCCGTCGCGTCCGTGCTGATCATCGCGAACTGGACCACGTACGTGTACGCCGTGCTCTCCGGCCACGTGCTGGACGCCGCCCTCGGGTACTTCATCAACCCGCTGCTGACCGTGCTCCTCGGCGTCCTCGTGCTGCGCGAGCGCCTCAGGGTGGCCCAGTGGGTGGCGCTCGGGTTCGGCGCCGCGGCCGTCGTGGTGATCTCCACCGGGGTCGGCGGCCTGCCGTGGATCGCGCTCGTCCTCGCGGGCGCCTTCGGGCTCTACTCCCTGGTGAAGAACCGGGTGGGGCGCGACGTCGGCGCGCTGCCCGGGCTGGCCGCGGAGACGGCCGTGGCGACCCCGTTCGCCCTGGTGTACCTCGTGGTGCTCGGCGCCACCGGCGTCGGCACGTTCACGACGGAGGGCGTGGGGCACGCGCTCCTGCTCGCCGCCTGCGGCGTCATCACGGGGCTGCCCCTGCTGCTCTTCTCGGCCGCCGCGCGCCGGCTCCCGCTGTCCGTGGTCGGGATGCTGCAGTACCTGACCCCGGTGCTGCAGTTCCTGCTGGGCCTGCTGGTGTTCGGCGAGCACATGCCGCCCACCCGCTGGGCCGGGTTCGTGCTCGTCTGGGTGGCGCTCGTGCTCCTCAGCGTCGACGGCACGCGCCAGGCGCGCAGCGCCCGTCTGGCCGCGCGCGCACGCACTACGGTGGTCACCGAACCCTGACCCCCGACCCGAAGGAGCCCGTCATGGCCGACTCGTCGTTCGACATCGTCAGCAAGGTGGACCGCCAGGAGGTGGACAACGCCCTCAACCAGGCCGCCAAGGAGATCGCCCAGCGGTACGACTTCAAGGGGGTGGGCGCGTCCATCGCGTGGAGCGGTCAGGACACCATCGTCTTCGAGGCGAACTCCGCGGAGCGCGTGCTCGCCGCCCTCGACGTGTTCCAGACCAAGCTCGTCAAGCGCGGGGTCTCGCTCAAGGCCCTCGACACGGGCGAGAACGAGCCCCAGTCGTCCGGCAAGGTCTACCGGCTCGCCGGCTCCCTCAAGGAGGGCCTCGCGGGCGAGAACGCCAAGAAGGTCACCAAGCTCATCCGCGAGGAGGGCCCCAAGGGCGTCAAGACGCAGATCACGGGCGACGAGGTGCGCGCGACGAGCAAGTCCCGCGACGACCTGCAGGCCGTGATCGCGCTCCTCAAGGGCGCGGACCTGGACTTCGCGGTCCAGTTCGTCAACTACCGGTGACGGCACGGGCGGGCGGCGCACGCCGCGGGCTGCCGCGCGTCGTCGCGACGGACCTCGACGGCACGCTGCTGCGCTCGGACGGCACCGTCTCCGCCCGCACGCGCGCCGCGCTGCGGGCCGTGGAGGACGCGGGCGCCGAGGTCGTCTTCGTCACCGCCCGCCCGCCGCGCTGGTTGGCCGACCTGGCCGACCTGGTCGGCGGCCACGGCCGGGTCATCGCCCTGGGCGGCGCCGCGGTCTGGGACCTGGGGTCCGGCCGGGCGCTGGACGCCTGCGGCTTCGGCGACGGCGTCGTGCAGGAGCTCGTCGCCGGGCTGCGGGAGGCCGTGCCCGGGGTGGGCCTCGCCGTCGAGACCGTCCGCGGCCCGGCCTTCGACCCCTGGTTCCCCGACGGCGAGCCCGGGCTCGACCGCGGCCTGCGGGCCGTGCCCGTCGAGGACGCGCTGCGCGGCGGGGACGACGCCGTCGCCAAGCTCCTCGCCGTCCGGCCGGGCACGCCGACGCAGGGCTTCGGCGTCGTGCAGCGCGGCGACGTCCGCGACGACGCCCAGGAGGCCTTCTTCGACCGCGTGCGCGGCGTCGTGGGCGGTCGCGCCGAGCTGCACTACTCCGGCGCCGCCGGGCTGGCCGAGCTGCTGCCGCCCGGTGTGACGAAGGACGTCGCGCTCGCCCGCTGGTGCCGCCGGCTCGGCGTCGACGCCCGCGACGTGTGGGCCTTCGGCGACATGCCCAACGACCTGCCGATGCTGCGCTGGGCCGGCCGCGGGCACGCCGTCGCCAACGCGCACCCGGAGGTGCTCGCCTGCGCGGACGCCGTCGTGCCGGGCAACGACGACGACGGCGTCGCCGCCGCGCTGGAGGCCGCGCTCGACGTGTCCCCGCCCGTGGACGGCTACTCCGCGGAGCTCTCCCCCTGAGCCTGCGCGCGCTCCCGGTCGGCGACGAGCTGGGCGCGCAGCTCCTGCACCTCCGCGACGAGCAGGGCCACCTGCGCCTGGCTGACCAGGCCGACGGGCGCCTCCCCCGCCGGGCCGCGCACCGCGCCCAGGCGGTCGTCCGGCGACGACGTGTCGGTGACCCGCTCCACGAGCCACGACGAGAGCGTCGCCGTCACGACCCCCAGCAGCGCGATGCCGCCGAGCATCAGGCAGACCGCGATGACGCGGCCCAACGGGGTCACGGGCGTGAAGTCGCCGTAGCCGACGGTCGTGATGGTCACCATCGCCCACCAGAACCCGTCGCCGAGGTTCACGATGGTGGCGCCCGGCGCGCCGCGCTCGGCCTGCGTCACCGTCAGCGCGCCCACGATCACCAGGAGCGCCGTGCCCGCGGCCGCGAACCGCACCACCCGGCCGCGCAGCCGCACGGCGTTGACCCGGTTGAGGCGCACCACCACGGACACCAGCAGCAGCGGGCGCAGCACGGGCAGCACGACCACGGCGAGCTCGAGCGGGTGCCGGCGGACGTAGCGCCACGGGCGGGGAGCGAGCCGGGCGCGTACGACGTAGTCCACGACGAAGAGCGCCCACGTCACCGCGAGCACGACGGAGCAGGCGGCTCGTACCTCCGGGGAGACCTCCGGGCGCGCGATCGGGATGGCGTACGCGACCAGGAACAGCAGGGAGATCGCGGTCAGCGGCCACTCGGTCGCCGCCTGCCAGCGACGCAGGCGCGCGTGGCCGGCGTCCGGGTGCGACGGCGGGCGCTCGCGCTGCCCGGGCTCGGCCGCGTCGTCCCGGCCGCCCGGCGGGGCTGAGGTCATCGCAGGTCAGCCTGGCAGACCGACGTCGGCCACGCTCCCCGAGCGCGTCGCACGGGCCGTCAGTATCGGGTGATTCCCCCCGGGCCGAAGCCCGTGCCGCCGGCCATCTTCTCCAGGCGGGCGATGCGGTCCGCCATCGGCGGGTGGGTGGAGAACATCTTCGCCATACCGGCGCCGCGGAACGGGTTGGCCAGCATGAGGTGGGAGACGTTCTGCAGCTCGCGGGTCTGCGGCAGCGGCGCCTTCGCCGTGCCGGACTCCAGCTTGCGCAGCGCCGACGCGAGGGCCATCGGGTCGCCCGTGAGCTTGGCGCCGTCCTCGTCCGCGTCGTACTCGCGCGTCCGGGAGATCGCCATCTGGATCATCATCGCCGCGAACGGCGCGAGGATCGCCATCGCCAGGGCCGCGAGCGGGTTGCCGCCCTCGCGCCGGTCGCCGCCGCCGAAGATCAGCAGGAACTGCGCCAGCGAGGTGATGACGCCCGCCATCGCGGACGCGACCGACGACGTGAGGATGTCGCGGTTGTACACGTGCATCAGCTCGTGCCCGAGCACGCCGCGCAGCTCCCGCTCGTCGAGCAGCCGCAGGATGCCCTCGGTGCAGCACACCGCCGCGTTCTTGGGGTTGCGCCCCGTCGCGAACGCGTTCGGCGCCTGCGTGGGCGAGATGAACAGGCGCGGCATGGGCTGGCGGGCCTCCGTGGAGAGCTCCCGCACGATGCGGTACATCTCCGGCGCCTCGAGCTCCGTCACCGGGTACGCGTGCATCGCCCGGATCGCGATCTTGTCGGAGTTCCAGTAGCCGACGAACGTCGTGACGAGGCCGATCCCCACGAAGACGACGAGCATGCCCGCGCTGCCGCGGAAGAACAGGGCCCACAGGCCGAGGACCACGGCCCACATGACGCCGAAGAGCGCCGCCGTCTTGAGACCGTTGAAGTGCTGGTGGCCCATGTGTCCTGCCGTCTCCTTCCGTGCGCCCTGCCCGCGCCGGCGCGCCGGCAGGATCCCACGGGATGAACGCGCCGAGGGCCCGGGCGGTTCCCGCCCGGGCCCTCGGTCGATCCGTCAAGCGCGACGGCGCTTCGCGATGTCGAGCATCTCGTCGCGCGGCACGACCTTGATGCGCTCGCGGCCGTGCGGCTCGCCCAGCGACTTCTCGTGCTCGTCGAGCAGCACGAAGTCGTCCCACTCGACGACGTCGACGCCGCGGTCGGCGAGGAAGTCCAGCACGGCCTGCGGCTCGGCCTGCGTCGCGGTGCGGCCGGCCGTGAGGTCCCCCGTCGCGACGTCGCCGCCGTCGCCCACACCCGTGACGTCCTCCACGAGGTGGCGGATCGTCTCGGACGCGTCGGACTTGGTGTGGCCGATGAGGCCGACCGGCCCGCGCTTGATCCAGCCGGTGGCGTACACGCCGGGCAGGTGGTCGCCGTCGAGGTCGACGACGCGGCCCTCGCGGTTGGAGATGACGCCCTTGAGCTCGTCGAAGGGGACCTCCGGCAGCGGCGAGCCGAAGTAGCCGACCGCGCGGTAGACGGCCTGGACCGGCCAGTCGTGGTGCTCGCCCGTGCCCTTGACCGTGCCGTCGCCCTGCAGCGCGGTGCGCTCGGTGCGCAGCCCCACGACCTTGCCGTCCTCGCCGAGGATCTCGGCGGGGGCGTGCAGGAAGTGCAGGTGCAGGCGGCGGGAGGCCGTCTGCGTCGACGGGTCGACGAGGGTCCAGTCCGTGAGCGTCTTGACGACCTGCTTGGTCTGGTTGGAAGACTCGACGGCGGCCATGGAGCCCTCGTCGAAGTCGTAGTCCTCGGGATAGACGACGATGTCGACGTCCGGCACGTGGCCGAGCTCGCGCAGCTCCAGCGGCGAGAACTTCACCTGCGCCGGGCCGCGGCGGGCGAAGACGTGCACGTCCGTCACCGGTGACGACTTCAGGATGTCGTAGACGTTGGCCGGGATCTCGGTGGGCAGCAGGTCGTCCGCGTGCTTGGCGAGGATGCGCGCGACGTCGAGGGCGACGTTGCCGGCGCCGAGCACGGCGACCTCCTTGGCCTCGAGCGGCCAGGTGCGCGGCACGTCGGGGTGGCCGTCGTACCAGGACACGAAGTCCGCGGCGCCGTACGAGCCGTCGAGGTCGATGCCCGGCACCGGCAGCTCGTGGTCCTTGATCGCGCCCGTGGAGAAGATCACGGCGTCGTAGAACTGGCGCAGGTCGTCCAGCTTGAGGTCGACGCCGTAGTCCACGTTGCCGAGCAGGCGGACGTCGCCGCGGCTCAGCACACGGTGCAGGGCGGTGATGATCTGCTTGATGCGCGGGTGGTCCGGGGCGACGCCGTAGCGCACGAGGCCGAACGGGGCGGGCAGGCGTTCGAAGAGGTCGATGCTCACGTCGAGGTCGGTCTTCGACAGGATGTCCGCGGCGTAGATGCCGGCGGGGCCTGCGCCGACGATCGCGACGCGCAGAGGTCGGATGCTGCTCACTGCGGGATACGCCTTCCGGATCGGGTATGCGTGGCGTTCGATTCTAGGAGGATTCTCCTGCAATCGGGTGAGGCTTACCTCACCTGTCGGGGTCCAGCCTTACCCAGGATGCCATATCTGTCTCACCTCGCGAACGCATTGTCTCGCCGGTCGGTCATGACTGCCGCGGGCATCGGTATGCCCGGCGACGGTCGTCCGTCATGACGCGGTCGACACCTCATGCACCGCGCGCGCCACGTCGCCGCCGGCCAGGCCGCCCGTCGCCCGCAGCGGGTGGTACGCCGGCACCACGGTCACCGTCGCACCGTCGTCGGCCACCCGCAGGGCCGGCGTCTCGCGGGTGCCGTAGGCGGCCTCGACCTGCGTCGTCCCGCCCGGCACCCGCCGCACCGCCCAGCGCGGGCCCGCCTCACGGCGCACCCACACCTCGACCCTGTCGCCGACGACAGCGAGTGCCGCGGGGCTGCCTCCCACCGGGGCGATCCCCCGCGTCGGCGCGCCGGCCGTCCGCGCCTCGTCCAGCGTCTCCGAGGTGGTGAACGCCGGGACGACGACGGCGCCCGGCCGCCGGCGCGCGACGTGGTCGGCGACGGCCCCCGCGCGGCGCACGACCACCGCGAGCGTGACGACGACGATCAGCGCCACCACCAGCAACGCGATCCACAGCGTGGCGTCCTCGACGCCGTCGCGCCGGATCGTGAGCGCGAGGCGCACCGCCGAGAGCACGAAGAAGAGCACGAGCACAGCGGTGAACCACCAGCGGCGTGAGCGGGCATCCATGGCAACCTCCGGGAGGGACGACGGGTGGAGCTCGGGCGGACTGCGCGTACCCGTGGCGTCGTCGGGTGCTGCGGGTCGTCCACGGTGGTGCGCAGCGTCACGACCCGGGCGATCGGTGCCGCAGACGCCTCAGGGGCGGCCCGGTGAACCGGACCGCCCCTGGGCACCGGCCTCTGACCGGGCCTGCACGCCTGACCGTCGTCAGCCGCGGATGCCCTGCGCCAGCTGCGAGTCGGCGTCGGACAGCGTCTGCGCCGCCTGCTCCAGGAACGACGCCATGCCCTCGAGGCCCTCGATGGCC
>JADHZE010000099.1 GCA_026934365.1 Isoptericola sp. QY 916
GACCCGGTCAAGGCGACCTCCGCCGAGGCGGTGCGCGAGCTGCGCGACCTCGGGCTCCGGCCGGTCCTGCTCACCGGCGACGGCGAGGGCGCGGCCCGCGTCGCCGCCCGCGAGGTCGGCATCGCCGAGGAGGACGTCATCGCCCGCGTGCTGCCGCAGGACAAGGCGGCGGTCGTGACGCGGCTGCGCTCCGAGGGCCGGGTCGTGGCGATGGTCGGCGACGGCGTGAACGACGCCGCCGCCCTCGCCACGGCGGACCTGGGGCTCGCGATGGGCACGGGCACCGACGTCGCGATCGAGGCGAGCGACATCACGCTCGTCCGCGGCGACCTGCGCTCCGCGCCCGCCGCCGTCCGGCTCTCGCGCGGCACGCTGCGCGTGATCAAGCAGAACCTGTTCTGGGCCTTCGCCTACAACGTGGCAGCGATCCCGCTCGCCGCGGCAGGCCTGCTCAACCCGATGATCGCCGGGGCGGCCATGGCCGCGTCGTCCGTCATCGTCGTCGGCAACTCGCTGCGCCTGCGCCGCGCCGGCTGACCCTCCCGCGATGGTGTGGGCGCGATGTCGGGGACGCATGGTCCCCGACATCGCGCCCACAACACAGCCGGTGGCGGGCAGGCAGGTCAGCGGAAGCGGCGGCCCTCGTCGCGGCGGTACGCGCCGGCGGCGAGGACGGCGAACAGCACGGTCCAGCCGAGCAGCACGACCCACGCCAGCCCGTAGGCGGGCTCGCCGGTGAGCGCCTGCACCAGCAGGTCACGACCGGCGCGCGTCGGGGTGGCCTGCGAGATCGCGTCCAGCCACTCCGGGAACGCCTGCGGCGGCAGGAACAGGCCGCCCGCGAACGCCAGGGGGAACAGCACCGCCTGCACGACCGGCAGCGCGGCCTTGGCGGACAGCGAGTACCCCACCGCCATGCCGAGCAGCACGAACGGCACGGAGACCAGCAGGATGGTGCCCACCCCGGCGAGCAGCTGCCCGAACGTCACGGTCGCCGCCGTGAAGAGCCAGCCGATGAGGATCAGCGGGACCAACCCGAACAGCGCGAAGATCGCGCCGTTGCCGATCCGCGCGACCATCCGCGGGCCGGGGCCGGCGGGCAGGGAGCGCAGGAACGGGTCGAACGGGAGCTGCCGGTCCTCGGCCACGCCCAGCCCGTAGGTGAACAGGCTCGCCGAGCAGACGGCGAACAGGCCGAGGCTCGCCACCGACATCGTGGCCCACAGCGGGTTCTGCGCGACCTCGCGCTGCGGCACGACGAAGAAGAACATCGCCAGCGCGGGGAACAGCATGTTGCCCAGCACCGCGATGGGCACCCGCACCGTCTCGAGGAACTGGTAGCGCAGGTGCAGCCAGGTCAGCCGCAGCGGTCCCGGGGCCGTCCCCGCCCGGGCGGGGGTCGTCGTCGCGCTCATCGTGCCGCCTCCGTCACCATCTCCTCGAACGCCTCCTCGAGGCTCGCGCCCCGGATGCGGAGGTCGTGGAAGTCCACCTCGCCGCGCACCAGCGACCGGACGAGCTCGTCGGCGTCCGCCGTGTACAGCTCCTGCGTGCCGTCGTCGAGTCGTTCGGCGCGCACGACGCCGGGCCACGCGGCCAGGTCGGCCGTCGCGCGCAGCGCCACCCGCCGCAGGCCCACGCGTCGCAGGATGGCGTCGAGCGTGTCGTCCGCCCGCACCACGCCGCGGTCGATGACGACGACGCGCTGCGCCAGCGCCTGCACCTCCTCGAGGTAGTGGCTGGTGAGCAGCACCGTGCCGCCGTCCGCGTGGTAGGCGCGGATCGCGTCCCACAGCGCCTGGCGGGCGCCGACGTCGAGCCCGGTGGTGGGCTCGTCGAGCAGGACGACGCGCGGCCGCCCCACCAGCGACAGCGCGACGGCGAGCCGCCGCTTCTGCCCGCCGGACAGGGCGCCCGTCTGGCGGCGGGCCAGGTCGGCGAGCCCGAACTGCTCCAGCAGCTCGCCGGTGGGCACGGGGTCGGCGAAGTGCCCGCCGACGAAGTCGACCACCTCGCGCACCCGCAGCGTGGCGGGCAGCCCCGTCTCCTGCGGGGTGATGCCGAGGCCGGCGCGGCTGGCGGCGTCGCGCGGGTCGCCGCCCAGCAGGCGCACGGTCCCCGCGTCGGGGCGGCGCTGGCCGCTGACCAGCGAGAGCAGCGTGGACTTGCCGGCCCCGTTAGGCCCGAGCAGGCCCACGAGCTCGCCGGGTCCGACGTCGAGCGACACGTCGTCGAGCGCGACGACGTCGCCGAACCGCCGGGTGACACCGCGCACGGCGACGACGGCGGGGACCGTTGCGGGCCCGGGGTCGGGCGCGGCGGCGGGCACGGGCGGCGTGTCGGCCCGGGCGGGGGCACGCTCCGGGGGGCGGGTGCGGGTCATGATCCGGCTCCTCTCAGCAGGCCGGTCAGGGCCTCTTGGTAGTCCTCGAACGCGCGGCGCCCCTGCGGGGTGAGCGCGAGATAGGTCGCGGGGGTGCGGCCCTCGTGGGTCTTGGTGACGCGGACGTAGCCCGCGTCCTCGAGCTTGCGCAGGTGGGTGGACAGGTTCCCGGCGGTCATGTCGAGCAGCTTCTGCAGCCTGGGGAAGCTCAGCTCGTCGCCGGCGTCCAGGGCGGCGAGCGTCGCGACGACGCGCAGCCGGGCGGGCGCGTGGATGACCGGGTCGAGGGCGTCAGCCACGGCCCGCCCCCTCCCCCGCGCGGCGCCGTCGGCGCACGATGCGCAGGTGGTCGACGAGGGCCATCACGAGGAAGCCGCCCCCGCCGGCGAACGCCATCACGAGGTAGGTGAGGGGCAGGCCGGCGAGCGTCGCGGCCGCGGCGACGAGCAGGATCCACCCACCCAGGACGAACAGGGAGCGGTCGTCGAACGCGACCGCCCCGCCCAGGTACAGCAGCCCGACGACGAGGCACGCGCCGCCGTTGCTGGCGAGGCCCATGAGCTCCCCGTCCGCGCCCGCGCGGGCGAGCCCGCCGAGGAACGCGCTGAAGGTGAGGAAGCCGAGCATCCACGCCCAGCCGTACATCGCGCCCGTCCGGGCGGAGACGCCGCGCGTGCCGGACGTGCGGCTCATGGTGTGCACCATCGTGAACACGACGGCCGCGGCGAGGGCGCCGGCGAAGACCCAGTACGCCCAGGCCTCCGGCTGCTCGCGGCCCTGCGCGCTGAACCACAGCACCAGGTAGCCGGCCAGCCATGCGACGCCCCACGCGCCGTAGAGCGCGCGGCCGTCCGGCCCGAGGGCCGCGCGGGCCCGGTCCTGCTGCTCGCGGATGAGCCGGAGCGAGTCGGCGGCGGCCAGCCCGGCGTCGTCGGTGGCGTCGCCAGGGCGGTCGGGGTGGTCGGTCATGGCTCCCTCTCGAGGATCCTGCAGACGACTTTGCGCTGCAAACTGGTTTGTTGATCATGACACCGAGCGGCTCCGCGCACAACCCCCCCCTCGCCTACGCCCCGGAGATCGCCCGGGCCATGCTGCAGCGCCAGCAGGCGGGCGCGATCATCGCCGCCCGGTCGCGGATCGTCGAGGGCGCCGTCTCGATGGTCGCGGACGCGCTGAACCGCCTCGAGTCCGAGGGCGTCGTCACGCTCGACGACGAGCGCCGCGCCACCACGTTCTCCAACCTGCTGGTGGTGCTGTGCGGCGAGAGCCGCGCCACCCCGTCGTCACGCGGGATCGCTGCACCTGCGACGCCCGCGCCCCTGAACCCGGGGACCAGCGCTCAAGGACGCCGCCGTCCTCCTGACCGCCGTCCAGGGGCGGGTGCTATAACCGGACGGTGGCCGACCCGCAGACGATGACGCCCGCGGCGCGACGCCGCACCACCGCCGAGATCTGGATCGTGCTGGGCCTCAGCCTGGGGCAGAGCGGCGTGTACGCCCTGGTCAACATCATCGCGAGGCTGACGGCCGAGACCCCGCTCGCGGAGCAGTCCGCGACCCTCAACGCCAGCCAGTCGGACCGCTCGCTCCTCGACCTCACCTACCAGCTGCTGGGGATCTTCTTCGCGCTGGTCCCGGTCGCGCTGGCGCTGTACCTGCTCAGCGGGCGGGCGGGCGCCACGTGGCGGGGCACGCGCCGTCGGATCGGCCTCGACTGGGGCCTGGAGGACGCGCGCCCCGGCCGCGACGTCGCGTGGGGCTTCGCGCTGGCCGCCGCCATCGGCATCCCGGGGCTCGCGTTCTACGCCCTCGGCCGCCTGCTCGGCATCACGGTCCAGGTGCAGGCCAGCGCCCTGAACGAGCACTGGTGGACGGTGCCGGTCCTCGTCGTCGCCGCCCTGCAGAACGGTCTGCTCGAGGAGGTCGTGGCCGTCGCGTACCTGCACGAGCGCACCCGCGACCTCGGGTGGTCCCGCCTGTGGTTCGTGGTGTGGAGCTCGCTGCTGCGCGGCTCGTACCACCTGTACCAGGGCATCGGCCCGTTCTTCGGCAACGTCGTGATGGGGCTGGTGTTCTCGTGGTTCTACACCAGCCGGTGGGGCCGGCAGCGGGTGGTGCCGCTCGTCGTCGCGCACACCCTGCTCGACGTCGTCGCCTTCGTCGGCTACGCGCTGCTGCCGCAGGGGTGGAAGGACGCGCTCGGCCTCTGATCGGCGACCGAGCGCGTCCCGCCGGGGTCAGCGCTGCCGGAGGGCGAGCAGCTCCTCCCGGTGCACGGCCTGCGCGTCCGGGTCGGGCACCGGCAGCGAGGCCAGCAGCTGCTTCGTGTAGTCCTCGCGCGGGGCGCCGAGCACCTGCTCGCCCGTACCCTCCTCGACCAGGTGCCCGCGGTAGAGCACCGCGATGCGGTCGGCCAGGAGGTCCACGACGGCGAGGTCGTGCGACACGAACAGGCAGGCGAAGCCGAGCTCCTTCTGCAGCTCGGCGAAGAGCTCCAGCACCCGCGCCTGCACCGACACGTCGAGGGCCGACGTCGGCTCGTCGGCGATGAGCAGCTCCGGGTCGAGCGCCAGGCCGCGCGCCAGCGACGCGCGCTGCCGCTGCCCGCCCGACAGCTCGTGTGGGAAGCGGTCGCCGTAGCTGCGGGGCAGCTGGACGGCCTCGAGCAGCTGGTCGACGCGGCCGCGCGCGGCCTCCGGGTTGCGCACCCGCCCGTGCACGACCAGCGGCTCCGCCACGCACTCGGCGATGGTCAGCAGCGGGTTGAACGACGTGGCCGGGTCCTGGAACACGAACCCCAGCCGCGGGCGCATCGCCTTGAGGTCACGTCCCTTGGCGCCGCGCATCTCGGTGCCGAGCACCTGCAGCGACCCGCCGCTCACGGGCGTGAGGCCGGCGATCGCGCGGGCGATCGTCGTCTTGCCCGAGCCCGACTCCCCCACCAGCCCCAGCACCTCGCCGGGGCGGATCACGAGGTCCACGCCGTCCACCGCGGTGAACGCCGGCTGCCGGAACCGCCCCGGGTACGTGATGGTCAGGCCCTCGGCCCGCACCACCGGCTCGGACGCCGCCCACCCCTCCGGGCGGGCGGCGGCGCGCTCGACGGCGCGGACGGTGCCCTCCCCGACGCGCGGCACGGCCTTGAGCAGCGCCTTCGTGTAGTCGGCCTGCGGGTCGGTGAACAGGTCGCCCACCGGCGCCTGCTCCACGACCTTGCCCTGGTACATCACGGCGACCCGGTCGGCCAGGTCCGCCACCACGCCCATGTTGTGCGTGATGAGCACGATCGCCGTGCCGGTCTCGTCGCGCAGGTGGCGCAGCAGGTCGAGGATCTCGGCCTGGACGGTGACGTCCAGCGCCGTCGTCGGCTCGTCCGCGACGATGAGGCTCGGCCCCAGCACCAGCGCCATCGCGATGACGATGCGCTGCTTCTGCCCGCCCGAGAACTGGTGCGGGTAGTGGTCGACGCGGTGCTCGGGGTCGGGGATCCCGACCGTGCCGAGCACCTCGATCGCCCGTCGCCGCGCCTCCTTCTTCGACACGTCGCCGTGCGCACGGATGCCCTCGGCGATCTGCCACCCCACCGTGTACACGGGGTTGAGCACGCTGGAGGGCTCCTGGAACACCATCGCCACGTCGCGGCCGCGCACCTGGCGCAGCTTCGACGCCGAGACCGCGACGACGTCCGTCGCCGCGCCGTCGCGCCCCGTGAGGACGACGGCGCCGCTCGTGGTCGCCGTCTCCGGCAGCAGGCCCAGGATGGTCTTGGCCGTGACGGTCTTGCCGGAGCCGGACTCGCCGACGACGGCGAGCACCTCGCCCGGCTGGACGTCGAGGCTCACGCCGGCGACGGCCCGTACCGGCCCGGCGTCCGTGGCGAACGAGACCTCGAGGTCCCTGATCGACGCGACAGCACCGTTCGGCGCGACCGCGCCGTTCGATGCGGCGGCGCTCGATGCGACGGCGCTCATGCGTCGCCTCCCTTCGGGTTCTCCTCCGAGTGCTCGGCGGACGCCGGGTTCTCCGGGTCGGAGGCGTCCGCCTCGACCGACGTCGCCGCGACCGCCCCCGCCACCTGGCCGGAGCGTGCACGCGAGCGCAGGCGCGGGTCGGCCAGGTCGTTGAGCGACTCGCCCATGAGGGTCATGCCCATCGCCGCGAGGACGATGGCGAGACCCGGGAACAGCGCGGTCCACCAGATGCCGGAGGTGACGTCGGCGAGCGAGCGCTGCAGGTCGTAACCCCACTCGGCTGCCGCCGTCGGCTCGATGCCGAAGCCGAGGAACCCCAGGCCGGCGAGCGTGAGGATCGCCTCCGACGCGTTCAGCGTGACGATGAGCGGCAGCGTGCGCGTGGAGTTGCGCAGCACGTGGCGGGTCATGATGCGCCAGTGCCCGGTACCGAGCACGCGCGCCGAGTCGACGAACGCCTCCGCCTTGATCCGCACCACCTCGGCGCGCACCACCCGGAAGTACTGCGGCACGAACACCACGGTGATCGACAGCGCGGCGGCGAGGATGCCGCCCCACATGCTCGACTGCCCGCCCGAGATGACGATGGCGAGCAGGATCGCGAGCAGCAGGGACGGGAACGCGTAGATCGCGTCCGCGATCACCACGAGCACCCGGTCGAGCCAGCCGCCGAAGTAGCCCGACACCAGGCCGAGCAGCACGCCCACGACGATCGACGCCGCGACCGCGACGATCACGACGAGCAGGGACGTCTGCGCGCCCCACACCACGCGGGACAGGACGTCGTAGCCGCCGACGGTGGTGCCGAACCAGTGCTCCGCCGACGGTGGCTGCTGGGCACCGAACGCGACGCCGTCCCCGCTGCGCAGCTGCGACCAGCCGTACGGCGCCAGGAGCGGCGCGAAGACCGCGACCAGCACGAACACCGTCGTCAGGACGAGGCCCGCGATGAGCATGCCCCGCTGGAGCCCGACGCTCTGGCGCACCTGGTGCACCACCGGCAGCTTCTTGAACCAGGCACCGCGTCCGGCGACGTGCTCGGGGGCTGCGCCGGCCGTGCCGACGCTCGTGATCTCTCCGCTGGTCATCAGTACCTCACCCTCGGGTCGATCAGGGCGGCGAGGACGTCCACGAGGAAGTTCGTCACCGCCACGACCACGGCCATCAGCACGACGATCCCCTGCACGGCGACGAAGTCGCGCGCCTGCAGGTACTCCGACAGCTGGAAGCCGAGGCCGCGCCACTCGAACGTGGTCTCGGTGAGCACGGCGCCCACGAGCAGCATCGCGACCTGCATGCCGGCCACGGTGATGATCGGGATGAGCGCCGGGCGCCACGCGTGCTTGCGCACGAGGCGGCTCTCCTTGACGCCCCGCGAGCGGGCCGCGTCGACGTAGCCGGTACCGAGGGTGCCGATCATGTTGGTGCGCACGAGGCGCAGGAACACGCCGGCCGTGAGCAGGCCGAGCGCGATCGCCGGCAGCGCGGCGTGCGACAGCACGTCGAGCACGACCGCGGGGTCGCCCGTCTTGAACGCGTCGATCAGCATGAACCCGGAGTCGGCGCCGGCGAGCTGCATCGCGATCTCCCCGTCGGTGGACACGCGGCCCGCCACCGGGAACCAGCCCAGCCAGACGGAGAACACCAGCTTGAGGATGAGGCCGGCGAAGAACACCGGCGTCGCGTACGCGAGGATCGCGAGGATGCGGAGCACCGCATCGGGCAGACGGTCGCGGAAGTAACCGCTGACCATGCCGAACGGGACGCCCAGCACGAGAGCCACGAGGATCGCGTACGACGCGAGCTCCAGCGTCGCCGTCCCGTAGGTGGTGAGCACCTCGGTGACCGGCCGGTTGTCGCTGATCGTGGTGCCGAAGTCGCCGGAGAAGATCCCGGTGAGGTACTCCCAGTACTGGACGACGATGGGTCGGTCGTAGCCGGCCGCATGGATCAGCTCGGCGAGCTGGTCGGGCGGAAGCTTGCCGCCCAGCGCGGCGGTGATGGGGTCACCGGTCGCGCGCATGAGCACGAAGACGGTGGTGACCAGGATGAACACGGTGGGGATGATGAGCAGGAAGCGCACCAGGACGTAGCGTCCCAGTGCGCTCCCTGCCGTGCTACGTGCAGACACGAGAAGTGCTCAGTCCGTCTCTCAGCCCTTGGCCAGCGCGGCGTAGCGGACCTTGAACGACGCGTCGAGGGTGTCCTCGACGCCCGTGACGTCGGCGCCGGTGACCGCGACCTGCGCACCCTGCAGGTACGGGACGGTCGACAGGTCCTTGGCCTCGGCCTCCTGGATCTGGCCCAGGAGCTCGGTGCGCTTCGCCTCGTCGGCCGTGACGGCCTGCTCGAGGATCATGTCCTCCACGTCCTGGTTCACGTAGTGGTTGCCCAGGAAGTTCTCCTTGAGGAAGAACGGCGTGAGGTAGTTGTCCGCGTCCGAGTAGTCCGGGAACCAGCCGAGCTGGTAGGCCGGGTAGACGTCGGACGTGCGGTCCTTGGAGTACTGCACCCACTCGGTGGTCTGCAGGTTGACGGTGAACAGGCCGTCCGCCTCGAGCTGGTCCTTGATGAGCGCGTACTCGTCGCCCGACGACGGGCCGTAGTGGTCGTTCGAGTACTGCAGGTTCAGCTCGACCGGGGTGGTGACCCCGGCGTCGTCGAGGCGCTTCTTCGCCGCGTCGGCGTCGGCGCCGCCCTGGCCGTCGCCGTACATCTCCTTGAGCGGCTCCGTGGCGCCGGTGAGGCCGTCCGGGACGAAGGAGTACAGCGGGGTGTAGGTGCCCTTGTAGACCTGGTCGGCCAGGGCCTCGCGGTCGATGAGGTCGGCGACGGCCTGGCGGACCGCGGTCGCCTTCTTCGGGTCGGCGTCCGGCTGCTTCTCGCCGTAGGGCTGGGTGTTGAAGTTGAACGTGATGTAGCGGATCTCGCCGCCGGGCCCGTCGACGACCTTCACCGCGTCGTCGCCGCGCAGGTCCTCGATGTCCGTGGGCGACAGCGACCGGAGGGCGACGTCCACCGAGCCGTCCTGCACCTCGAGCTTGAGGTTGGAGGCGTCCGTGAAGTACTTGGCGGCGACCTTCGGCGTCTTGGCCGCGCCGAGGATGCCCTGGTAGCCGTCGTACGCCTCGTAGCTGATGAGCTCGTTGGCCTTGTAGCTCGTGATCGAGTACTGGCCGGCAAACGCCTTGCCGTCGACGATCTCCTGGTCCGGCGTCACGGCGTCGGCCGAGAAGACGTCCTCGTCCACGATGGGGCCCACAGGGGACGACAGGATCTGCGGGAAGATCTGGTCGTCCGCGCTCTTGAGCTTGAAGACGACGGTCGTGTCGTCCGGCGTCTCCACCGAGTCGAGGTTGTACAGCAGCGACGACGGGCCGTTCTCGTCCGCGATCGCGAGCTGGCGGTCGAAGGTGAACTTGACGTCGGAGGACGTGAGGTCGTTGCCGTTGGCCCACTTCAGGCCCGGCTTGAGCTTGACCGTGTACTCCTTGGGCGACGTGAACTCCGCCGACTCCGCGATGTCCGGCTCCACGTCGGGGCTGCCGTACGGGGTGTTCAGGAGGAACGGGTAGATCTGGTTCATCACCGCGAACGACCCGTTGTCGTACGACCCGGCCGGGTCGAGCGACGTGATCTTGTCCGTGGTGCCGACGACCAGCGACTCGGCGCTGCCTCCGCCGCCGCTCCCGCCGTCGCCGGAACCCCCGCCGCACGCGGTCAGCACCAGCGCGAGCGCTGCCGTTCCTGCGGCGCCGGCGAGCAGCCGTCGCGAGCCTCTGATGGCACTCATGGTCGTGGTCCCCTTCGTCCAGGCCGGCCGCGGCGGGTGGCCGCGGACTCGTCACGATGCGGGTTTCTAGCACACCGGTGTGTCGCTCCCGTCACGGGTGTGGGTCACACCCGGGGGCAGGTTCGCATCGTGGTCCGGGAACCTACCACCGCTCTCTACCTCGTGTCACAGGCCGTGAGGCCCGGCAACACCTAGACTTTCCGGCATGTCCGGAGCGAGCACCGCGGGTCCTGCCCAGGATCCTCCGCACCGGAGCCCCGCGGGCGACGCGGCGACACCGACCGGCCCGCTGCGCGCCCTGCTCGGCGGCGACACCTCCGACCAGGGCACGCCGACCGACCTGGTGCGCGTCGTCGACACCCCCGAGGCCCGGGTGCGGCACCCGTCCGACATGCTCGGCATGGTGGTCAGCGCGCTGGGCGTGGCCCTGGTGCTGGTGCTGTCGGTCGTCGCGCACGCCACCACCGAGGGCGTCACCCAGGACGTGCGGACCTTCAGCTCCCTGCTGGCGCGCATCCTGTTCATCCCGGTCGCGCTCCTCGAGGGCCTCATCACCCTGTTCGTGCCCGCGGCCGTGCTGATCGAGCTGGGCTGGCGCCGGCTGGGTCGCCAGGTGGTGGAGTCCATCTGCGCGGCCGCGCTCGGGCTCGTGCTCGGCGTCGTCACGGCCCTGACCATCTCCCGCTTCGGCAGCGACGAGCTGGTGCGCGGGCTGTCGGTGTTCACCGACGGCGCGTGGCAGCTCACCATCCCCGGGTACGTGGCGGCGATCGCCGGCCTGCTCACCACGGCGGGGCCGCGCACCCGCCGGCGCACGGTGCGCTGGTCGTGGAACGTGCTGTACCTGGCCCTGTTCATCGTGCTCATCACGGGGCAGGTGTCGCTGCCGGGCGTGCTCGTCGCCCTGCTGCTCGGCCGCCTCGCCGGGCAGGCGGTGCAGTACGTGTCCGGCGTGCGCAGCGAGCGCGCCTACGGCGCCGACCTCGTGGGCGCGGTGCGGCGGGCCGGGTTCCACCCCACGGCGCTGGTGCGGGTGCGCGACGTCTCCGCCGTCGTCGACGACGCCGAGGCGCACGCCGACGGGCCTCCCGCCGTGCCGGAGGACCCGGTGGCCTCCTACGACGCCGACGGCGACGTCGTGGACGCCCCGGAGGACGAGGAACACACGCTCCCGCCGGACCCCACGACCGCGGACGCGGCGGCCGTGGCCCTCACCCGCTCCGGCGACAACCGGGTGTACGCGCTGTTCACCGGCGACGGCGAGCCCCGCCGCGACGTCGTCGTGCTGGACGGCGACCGCCAGGTGCTGACCACGGTGCAGCGGCTGTGGCGCGCCCTGCGGCTGCGCGGCCTGGAGGGCCGCGCCGCGATCTCGCTGCGCGCCGCGGCCGAGCGCACCGCCCTGCTCGCGTACGCCGCCCAGGCGGCCGGCGTGCGCACCCCTCGGCTGGAGGGCATCGGCGTCGCCGCCGACTCCGTGGTGCTGGTGCAGGAGCACGCCCGCGGCGCCGTCTCCCTGCGCGACCTCGAGCCCGACGACCTCGACGGGCCGCGCGGCGACGCCGTGCTCGCCCAGGCGTGGGAGCAGCTGCGGCGCGCGCACGACGCCGGTCTGACCCACCACGCCCTGACGCCCGACGTCGTGCTGGTGCACCGGGACCTCTCCGGCGCGCCGCACGTGTGGCTCACCGGCTGGGAGCAGGGCGAGATCGCGTCGGGCACCCTGTCGCGACGCCTGGACCTCACGCAGATGCTCGCGCTGCTGGCCCTGCGGGTCGGGGCACGTCGCGCGCTCGCCTCCGCGGTGCGCGCCCTGCCCGACGAGGACATCGCCGCCATCGGGCCGCTGCTGCAGTCCATCGCGCTGCCCAGCCCGACGCGCGAGGAGGTGCGGCGCACGAAGGGCCTGCTGGACGAGCTGCGCGAGGCGCTCGTCGAGCGGCTGCCGCAGGCGGACGTGCAGCCGCAGAACATCACCCGCTTCGGCGCCCGCACGGTCATCACGCTCGCGCTGACCATCGTCGCCGTCACGGTGATCGTCACGACCCTCAACTTCGAGGAGATCGCCTCCGCGATCACCGAGGCGAATCCCTGGTGGGTCGCGGCGTCGTTCCTGCTCGGGGCCCTCACCTGGTTCGGCGCGGCCCTGACGTTCAGCGCCTTCTCGCCGGAGAAGCTGCCGCTGTGGCGCGCCACGCTGACGCAGATGGCCGGCTCGTTCGTCGCGCTCGCCGCCCCCGCCGGCATCGGGCCCGCGGCGCTCAACCTGCGCATGCTCACCCGCCGCGGCGTGTCGACTCCGATGGCGGTCGCGACGGTCGCGCTGGTGCAGCTGTCGCAGTTCGTCGTCACGGTGCTGCTGCTCGTGGTGCTGTCGGTGTCCACCCAGTCCGGCGGCCTCATCGACCTGCCCTCCACGACCGTGCTGCTGGCGATCGCGGGCGTCGCGATCGCCGTCGTCGCGATCCTCTTGGTGCCGTCCGTCCGCCGGTGGGCGTGGGAGAAGGCGCGCCCGACGCTCGAGCAGGTCTGGCCCCGGCTGTCGGCCATGCTGGGCCAGCCCACCCGCCTCGCGCTGGGCCTCGGCGGCAACGTCATCATGACGCTCGGGTACGTGCTGGCGTTCGACTTCGCCCTGGCCGCGTTCGGGCAGTCGCTCAACCTCATCGACGTCGCGGTGATCTACCTGGTCGGCAACTCCGTGGGCGCGATGGTGCCCACGCCCGGCGGCCTGGGCGGCGTCGAGGGCGCGCTCATCGCCGGGCTCACCGCGGCCGGCATCCCGGCGTCCCTCGCCGTCACCGTGACCATGCTCTACCGCGTCGTCACGTACTGGGCCCGCGTGCCGATCGGCTGGGTGGCGATGAAGCGCCTCGAGAAGACCGGCGACCTCTGACCGACCTGAGGGACCCCAGCCGGCGCACCACGCCGCGCGGTCAAGACACATGTCTCATACCGTGTCCTCGTGAACCGTGCCAGGGGGACCCTCAGCGCGCTCGCGGCGCTCACGATCGCCGCGCTCTCCTCTGTCGCGGCGCCCACGGCGGCCACCGCGGCGACGACCGCCGGCTGGGCGGGGTGGGAGCCGCTCGCCGGGACCGCCGGCGACTGGTCGACGACGATGCAGCTGCCCGCGGCGGGCTTCCCCGCAGCGACCATGACCTCCAACTCGCGCGGGGGCGCCGTCGGTGTCCTCTCGGGAGCTTCGTCGTGGCTGTCCGACGCGACGCCGCCCGGGGAGGTCTTCGGCTCGAGCCGGAACCAGCCCTACGTCAACCTGCGCCCGCAGGCCGACCGCCCGACGGCGCCGTCGACCACCGTCTACGCCTTCGAGCGGCCGACGCCGGCGGGCGGCTGGGCGTTCGTGCTCGGCGACATCGACGCCGACTGGGTGCGCGTCTCCGCCGTCGGGGCGGACGGGCAGCAGCTCACCGCCGACGAGCTCGGCTGGCAGGGCGCCTTCAACTACTGCCAGGGCGCGGGCTCGCCGTCGTGCACCGACACGGAGGTCCCCACCTGGGACCCGGCCACCCAGCAGCTCCGCGGCAACGCGACCGCGACCGACACGAACGGCGCGACCGGCTGGTTCCGGCCCACCGTGCCCGTCACGCGGCTGACGATCGGCTTCTTCCAGCGATCCGGGTTCCCGGTGTACCAGACGTGGTTCGCGTCGTTGGCCCGCGACGTCGCGGGCAGCGTCACCACGGACGACGGCGCCACGCTCGGGGGCGCGACCCTCACGCTGTTCGGCCCCGACGGGACGGCCCTCGCCACCACCACGTCCGCGGCCGACGGCACGTACGCCTTCGAGGGCTACACCGCCGCCCCCGGCTACCGGGTGGAGCTGACCGAGCTGCCCGGCCCGTCGGACGCGCACCCGTTCGGGCTCGTCGCGGTGGGGCCGACGGTCGTCGACGACGTCGACCTCTCCGACACCGACGGCGTCGCCGACTTCATGGCCCGCGACATCCGGCCCGTCGCCGTCAGCGGGACGGTGCTCGACGACGACGGCAACCCCGTGCCCGGCGCCACCGTGACGCTCACGCCGGTGGGCGGCGGCGACCCGATCACGGCCGTGACGAGCTCCCGCGGCGAGTACCTCGTGGACGACGTCGCGTGGGACGTGGCGAACGGCCGACCGCAGGAGTACGAGGTCTCGCTCGGCGACCTGCCCGAGGGGTACACCGTCACGGGCACCCCGCCGAACCTCGTCGTCGACGTCGGGCAGGAGGGAGCCAGCACCGGCAACGACTTCACGGTGCAGGGGCCCGCCACCGTGTCCGGCACCGTGATCGCGGGCGGGGAGCCCGTGGCGGGCGTCGTCGTGACGCTCGGCGACCGCAGCACGACCACCGGCGCGGACGGCACCTACGCGTTCGAGGGCGTCCTGCCGGGTGACGTCCCCGTGACCGTGGAGGCGCCGGACGGGTACACCGTCGACGGCCCCGCCACGCGGGACGTCGGTGTGGGCGCCGACGACGTGACGGGTGTCGACTTCGCGCTCGCCCGGCCGGGCACGGTCGGCGGGACGGTGACCGACGACGCGGGCGACCCGGTGCCGGGCGCCACGATCACTGTCGACGGCCCCGGCGGACCCGTCACCCTGACGACGGACGGCGCGGGCGGCTACTTCGTCGACGGGCTCGCCCCCGGCGACTGGACCATCACCCTCACCGTGCCCGACGGGTACACGGCCGACGAGACCGAGCGGTCCGTCTCGGTCACGGCCGCGGGCGAGAGCTTCCTCGCGGAGGACTTCGCCGTCGTCGCCGAGCCCGTGGAGCCGCCCGGGCGCCCCGTGGGCGGCACGGTGACCGACACCGGCGGCGCCCCCGTGCCGGGGGCCGAGGTCGTGGTGACCGGCGCGGACGGCGCGGAGGCGGCCACCGTCACCACGGGCGACGACGGCACCTGGACTGCCGACCTGCCGGACGGCGCGTACACGGCCACCGTCACGCCGCCCGACGGCTACGTCGTCGAGGGCGACCCGACGCTGGGGTTCGAGGTCGACGGCGCGGAGGTGGCCGGCCTCGACTTCGTGCTCGCCGCCGAGGACGTCGCGCCGGCGCCGAGCCCCTCGCCGGACCCGACCGCGAGCGCCACCTCGCCGACCCCGCCGACGACGCCGACATCGCCGGGCGCCCCGGGGGCCCC